>NZ_JAMYRE010000005.1:0-328896 GCF_040321265.1 Mesorhizobium sp. M0491 | reverse complement strand
CCGCCATGGCCCTCCGGGGTGGCGGGCCCGGCCGCCAGCGCCGCAATTTGCGCATGCGGCTCGGGCGTTAGGGGCGGGGGGGCGGCCGTCTGGCTGCAGCTGGACGCCAGCAGGCAGATAAGCATCGCGATCGGGCTGCCCCGCCTGACACGTGCCGTGGTTGGAAAAATGCCGCGATGTTCGGCCTCGAGGCTCCCGCTCGGAGTTGCTTTTCCCGCCACCCGTTTCCTGTTGCCCAACATCCTATCGCCCCATCGCCGGGCCGAGGATGAGGCTGCGGATTTTTGGCGTCAGCGGCCTGACGACATCGGCGAAGGGGCCGCCCTCGGCCCGCAAAGCCATCAACCCTTCGACCTCTTCGTTGATGGCGTCGATGGTCTCTGTCTTCTGCGCGTCGGTCAGCTCCTTCATGCCGGATATGGCATTCCTGAGCTTGGCGAAAATGGCATCGAGTTCTGCGACCGGCATCGTCGCCAGGAACCCGCGCATGGTCTCGCCAAGCGCGATCTTCCAGCTGTCGGCGGTGAAACCGGCTGTGTCGATCAAGCCCTTGTCCGCGGCATCGCGCTCGTACCAGTCGGCGGCGATCTCCTCGTCATAGGCGAACTGACCGAATTCGGGTTGCAAGGCCTCGATCAGGCCGACGACCGCCGACGCATCCCGCGCTGTCAGCGCCAAGGCCTGCGGGCTGTCGAAGATCATGCCGGCAAGTGCGAGCGCGCCGGCCAGCCGGCGCATGGCTGCGAAACGCCGCTCAGCCATAACAATCCTCCGCAATGCCGGCCCGGGCACTGCTCGTCGCCTGGGACTGCAGAACCGAGCCGCCGATCGAGGCGGCCTGGCCGGCAATGACCCCACCATTGCCAGCCAGACCGCCAAGACCCCCCGCCATCGACAGGACACCGCCGAGCAGAGCCGCATTGGTCTGCGCCTTCGCCGCCGTCTTGGCGGCATCGGCGCAGGCCGTTTCCGTCGTCGGTTCGTTCTGGGCCTTCTTGCTGCCGGCCGCGCTCGCGATCGATGCCGGGTTGTTGTCGGCCTGGCCCGTTTGGCAGCCCGCCAGGGCAAGGGTCAGGGCCAGGAAAATGATCCTTTTCATGGTGCTGCTCATCATCGGGCAGCGCGCGGCGGCAGCTTGGCCTCGCGATGATCGGTCACCGCGTTGCCCAAGGCGATCGACAGCAGATAGACGCGCGGATTGAAGCCCGCCGCGGCCAGTGCCGACAGCGTCTTGAACAATTGCAAATGAAACATCGTGCCCCCTTGGATTGCCGCCAATGCGGTTCCGGTTTTGGAATCGCGCCGCAAACTAGGGGCATCGAAGGGGGTCAGCTTGGACAGAACGGCACTGAAAGCGGCCAAAACGGCCCGGGATTGACGTTTTGCAGGCCGCGGCGCATATGACCGCGCTCTTGGGCATGGGGGTGTCGATGACTGCGACGATGGGGCCGTCAGCTTCGTTCAGGCTGGCGACGGAGATGTTTCCGGAGCGGGATCGCGTCGAGATTACGCGCGAGGTTTACGGCCGCACCGTTCTGAGGGTGGACCTCGATCCGCTGGCGCCGGCGCAGATCGACATGCGGGTGCGCGCGTTGCCGGGCCTCGGCATCGCCACCGGCAGCTCATCGGAATTCCGGGTGCATCATACGTCGTCGCTGATCGACAACGACGACTTCGTTCTTCTGGCGGCCCTCGACGGGGGCAGCGTGATGAAGCATCGCGGCCGCGAGGAGGCGGTCGGCAACGGCCAGGCGCTCATGATGAGCGGTGAAGAGGTTGGCCTCAACCTGATCGGCGCCGGCGGGTTCCGCTTCGTCAATCTCAGTTTTTCGCGCAAGCAGCTTTCGCCTCTGATCGGCGATCCGGCCGCGGTCCTTATGCGGCCCTTGCCGACCCAGAGCGGGGCGATGCGGCTGTTGCTCGACTATATCAGCTCGATCCAGGAGGTCGGAGACGAGTTGACCGCGGAGGCCTGCCACCTTGCGGCGACGCATGTCTTCCACCTTGCCGCACTCGCCATGGGCGCGACCAGGGATGCGGCCCAGATCGCACGCGGCCGCGGCGTCAGCGTTGCCCGCTTGCGCGCCATCAAGGCCGATATCGTCGCGCATGGTGGCCATGTCGACCTGTCGGCGCAGGACGTCGCCGCCCGCCACGGACTGTCGGCCCGCTACGTCCGCAAGCTGTTCGAGAGCGATGGCACATCCTTGATTGATTTCATGATGAACCAGCGGCTGGCGCGCGCCCATCGCATGCTCGGCGATCCACGCCATGCCGGACGCAGCATCACCGCGATCGCCTACGAGGCCGGCTTCAACGACCTTTCCTATTTCAACCGGGCGTTCCGTCGCCGTTATGACGCTACTCCCTCGGACGTGCGGGCCGCGGCTTGCAAGCACTGACGCCAAAGCGCCGTCGGCCGGCGCGCTCCCGGGCCGTCCACGCGGTTGGACTCATTTGATCGCGTCTATTCGGCGGCCTTCGCCCCGGGATCGGCAATCTTGTCGTCCCAGACCATCTGCCGGTAGTCGAAACCATATTCCAGCGTCGGCTTGACGATGCGGAAATAGGGCGACAGGTCGAAATCGCGCGGCGTGTAGAGCGAGTGGTGGCGGATGTGCAGGATCTCCTTGCGCGAGTAATTCGACTGCGCCGAGGCGCGGCCGGGCGCACGGGTGATCTCGGGCAGGATCGGATAGCGGATCTGGCCATAGGCCTCGGCGATCAGCGTAGAGCAGATCGCCCGTGTCGGGTCGCCGGAGCCGAAGGCCAGCATGCGGCGCCGCCAGCGCACCGGCACCGGCGGTGTCGGGAAGAAAAAACGCAGCATGTCGAAAATGTTCTTGAGGTCGTATTTCAGGCCGAGCCTGCCGATCATGAACGCGACGACCTTGTCGCGATCCTCCGGCGCCAGCCCGCTCGCCCGGCAGATGCGGGTGTTGTAGGTGCGGTAGCGCGACAATGGCACGGCGACGCAGCCTTCGCCGATCGTGACCTCGATCAGGCGCGGCCGCTCCGAGCCGTCTTGCGGCTCTGGCAAGGCGTCGCCGACATGGAAGGCCGCATGCGACCAGGTCGACTGGGTCAGGTATTTGATCGCCGCCGAGATCTTCTGGTTGCCCTCGATCAGCAGGATGTCGCCGGGCTCAAGCGTGCGGCGCAGCGTTTCGGCATCGGACGGTGTGTAGGGCTCGTAGCCGGAGGATTCTTCCTGCAGCCGGCCGGCAAGCCAGCGGCCAAGTCGATCCAGAAGCGTGTCGCCGGGCTCGGTCATGCCCCATGGCGATTAGCATGGGCGGGTAATGAGGGCTAGCGCACGCCTTTCCTCCCCCTGTCCGGACCGAGAGGAAAGGCGCCAAGTCAGCTTGCCGTCGCAGCGGCCTCTTCCGGCGGCGCAGCCAGATCGTCACGCGCCTTGCGGGCCAGTTTGCGTGTCGAGCGTTTGGGACTGTCGCTGAACAGTTCGGCCGCCTCAGCAAGGCAGCTCTTCTTCAGCTGCTTCTCCGACCGTTTCAACAGCTTGCCCAGAAGTTTCGTGTCCTCGGGCAGCCCGAGCGGCTGGTCGTCGGCCTCGAGCAGCGCGCGCATCACCAGCACATCGTGCAGGTCGCCCAGCCGCTCGCCCAGTTCGTCGACCGCCTTGCGCCGGGCCTTGATCGGTGTCGGCCACAGCCTGCCGAGCAGCGACAGATGCATGCCGTGGGTCTTGGCCGCCTTGCGCAAATCGTGGAAATCATCGGCCGCGCCCCGCGATCCGGCCTTGTCGAGCGCCTTCCTGGCACGGCGCAGCGTGACGCGGGCACCTTCGGCAAGCACGTCGGCCGCCTGTTCCGGCTGGTCGGGCAAGGCCAGCGCTTCGATGCGTTTGAGGCCATCCTCGCAAGCGGCGGTCGCCGCGCCGATCGCCGCTTCGAGCCCGCTGCCTTCGTGCAGTTCATGCTGGCGCGCGATCAGCCTGTCGCGCGCAGCAGTAAGCCCATCGTCGGCGCTCTCCTTGGGAAAGCTCGCCGCCAGCCGGTCGATGGTCTCGATCAGCGCAGTCGCCTCGCGCGGACCGGCAAGCAGGCCGGCCACATTGCGATAGCATTGGTTCTCGGTCTCACAGAACGTTTCGTCGCCGGAACGAACAAGCCGCAGCAGGGCGCGGGCGCTCTTCAGTCGCTTGCGGCATTTGTGCAGCGCCTGTTCCGGGCGGCTCCGTGCGGCGTCAAGGTGATGCAGCGCCTTGCCGATTTCCTCGGCAAGGATACGCCTGACCTCGCCGGTCAGCGGCAGGCGCGGATCGATACGAAAGCTCATGCGGCGATCTCCGGTATCCCCCCAAGGGCGAGCGACGCGTTGTAGAACTTTGACTCGCCGGTGACTTCACGGCCGAGCCAGTCAGGCAGCATTTCGTCCGGCACGTCCTCCGGCGTCTCAAGTTCGGCGATCACAAGTCCCGCAAGCGGACCGCCAAAGACATCGATTTCGTAGAGATAGCCACGGTGCCTAACATGGTGACGTGTCTTCTCGATGACACGTCCGATGGCGAAGTCCAGCATCTCCACCGCCTCCGACAGCGGGATCGAATATTCGAATTCGTCGCGTTCGCGCGCCTTGCTGCCGAATTTGAGCGTCAGCCTGGCGGAAGTGCCATCGCTGATGCGAATGCGCACCGTGCGCCCGGGGCCGGCAGCGAGATAGAACTGAAGAATGCGGATATTGGCCTCGGCCAACTCCCGCCATGCGGTGCTGGTGACCAGGAATTTTCGTTCGACTTCCTTGCCCATGGCCGCGCACTAAAGCGTTTGCCGCCGTCGATGGCAAGGCAATGACGAACAGAAGTTGACTTTAATCAATCGATTGATTAACTGTTCTCATGATCAAACTACCTGAGCCTAAAATTCTTCGCCGCGAGCCCGCCGAGATGACGCGCGCGGCCCTTGTCCAGGCGGCGCTGAAGCTGTTCGGAAGGCAGGGCTTCGATGGCACCTCGACGCGCGAGATCGCCGCCGAGGCGCAAGCCAATATCGGCTCGATCGCCTATCATTTCGGCGGCAAGGAGGGTCTTCGCACGGCCGCCGCCGACTTTATCGTCGATACCATCCAGACGGTCGCCGGCCCGGCGCTCGGCAACGCGCAGGCGACCGCGCCGGTCGGTCCCGAGGCAGCGCAGGCGCAGCTCTTCGCGGCGCTGGAGCGAATGGTCGGCTTTGTCGTGGCCAGTCCGCAGGCCGGCGAGATCGTGCAGTTCATCCTGCGCGAACTTTCCCATCCAACGGCAGCCCTCGATCGTATCTATGACGGTGTCTTCGAGCCGAGCCATCGCCGGCTGTGCCAACTCTGGGAACAGGCGACCGACGAGCCGGCCGAAAGCGAGGCCACAAGGCTCACCGTGTTCACGCTGATTGGCCAGGTCATCTATTTCCGCATCGGCCGCGAGGCGGTGATGCGCCGCATGGGCTGGAAAGACATCGGCGCCGCCGAGGCGGCCAAGGTGGTGGCGGTCACATCGGGTAATCTCAAGGCCATATTGGCTTTCAGAAAGAGCAAAGCATGAAGGGGCAAAGACCATGAGCTTTCTGTGTTCGCTGCCGCTCGCCGCGCAGCTCTTCTCGGCCTGTGCCCCGGCTGCCCCGCTGGCCGTCGGCTATGTCGAAGGCGACTATGTGCTGCTGGCGCCGATCGAGGTGGCGCAGGTCGAGACCGTCACGGTGAAGCGCGGCGACCGTGTGGTGCCTGGCACGACCGTGGTGACGCTGGAAAGTGCCGATGCCAAGATCGCGGTTGCGCAGGCGCAGGCCGGCCTTGCCCAGGCCCAGGCGCAGTTGGCCGACCTGCAGATCGGCAAGCGGCCGGAAGAGATCGCCGTGCTGAAGGCCGAGGTCGACATGGCCAGCGCCCAGGCCGCCGACGCCAAGCGCAAATACGACCGCGCCGCCGATCTGTTCAAGCGCGGCGCCGGCACGCAGGCCGATTTCGACACCGCGTCGGCCACGCTCGAGACGGCCAATGCGCAGGTCGGCCAGGCCAATGCCAATCTCGCCGTCGGCGGCCTGCCGGCACGGCCCGAAACGATCAAGGCCGCCGACAATCAGGTCAAGCAGGCGCAGGCCGCGTTGGAGCAGGCGCAGTGGCGGCTGTCGAAACGGGTGCTGGCGGCGCCTTCGCCGGGCCGCGTCAACGATGTCATCCGCAATCCGGGCGACACATCAGGTCCGACCGCGCCGGTCATCTCGATCCTGCCCGACGGCGCGGTGAAGCTCAGCGTCTACATTCCAGAGAGCGCTTTCTCCTCGGTCAAGGTCGGCACCTTGCTCGGCGTCCATTGCGACGGCTGCGGCCCGGATGTGAAGGCGCGCGTCAGCTATGTCTCGCCGGATCCCGAGTTCACCCCGCCGGTGATCTACTCCCTGGAGAACCGGCAAAAGCTGGTCTACCTCGTCGAGGCGCGGCCGGAGGGCGATGCCGGCCCGCTGCAACCGGGCCAGATCGTCGATGTCGATCTGGCGGACAGCGCAAGATGAACGCCATCGACGTCCATGGCTTGGTCAAGCGTTTTGGCGACAAGACCGTCGTCGATCATGTGACGATGTCGGTCGCCGAGGGCGAGATCGTCGGCTTTCTCGGCCCCAACGGCTCGGGCAAGACCACCACCATCCGCATCATGTGCGGTCTGCTGACGCCGGACGAAGGCGAAGGCACGGTGCTCGGCTTCAACATCCGCACCGAGAGCCTGCGCATCAAGCGCGAAGTCGGCTACATGACGCAGAAATTCTCCTTCTACGAGGATCTGACGATCGGCGAGAATCTCGAATTCGTCGCGCGGCTCTACCGGCTGAAGCCGGTCGAAGAGCATGTGGCGCGCACGTTGGAGGACCTCGGCCTGACGTCGCGCCGCAACCAGCTGGCCGGCACCTTGTCGGGCGGCTGGAAGCAGCGGCTGGCGCTGGCCGCCTGCATCATGCACAAGCCGAAATTGCTGCTGCTCGACGAGCCTACGGCCGGTGTCGACCCGAAGGCTCGGCGCGAGTTCTGGGACGAGATCCATCGCCTCGCCAGCGGCGGGCTGACCGTGCTGGTCTCCACCCACTACATGGACGAAGCCGAGCGCTGCCACCGCATCAGCTACATCTCCTATGGCAAGATGCTGGCCACCGGCACTGTCGCCGAAGTGGTGAAAAATGCCGGGTTGACCACTTTCGTCCTCCAGGGCCCGCGGCTCGATCAGATCGCCGAAGCGCTGCAGGGCCGCGCCGGCGTCGACCAGGTGGCGCCGTTCGGCGCGACGCTGCATGTCGTCGGCTCGGACAGGAAGAAGCTCGAAGCCGCACTCGCCGACGTCGAGAAAGAGCATAAGGGCGTGAAAGTTTCGCCCGGCGAAACTAGCCTCGAGGACGTCTTCATCCAGTTCATGTCCGGGTCGAAGGACAACATGGCATGAACAGCGTCTTTTCCTTCGCCCGGCTTGGCGCGCTGCTGATCAAGGAATTCATCCAGATGCGGCGCGACCGCATCACCTTCGCCATGATGCTGGGCGTGCCGCTGATACAGTTGGTGCTCTTCGGCTACGCCATCAACAACGACCCGAAAAGCCTGCCGGCGGCACTCGTGGCGACGAGCAACGATCCCTACACGCGGGCCATTGTCGCGGCGCTGCAGACCACCGGCTACTATCGTTTCGACCATGTCGCGCAAAGTGCCGCCGAGGCCGAGTTCCTGATATCGCGCGGCGACGTCGCCTTTGTCGTCACCATCCCCGCCGATTTCGCCAGGAGGGTGGAGAGCGGCAACAACCCGCAGATACTTATCGAGGCCGACGCCACCGACCCGGCGGTGGCCAGCGGCGCCATCTCGACGCTCGGCACCGTCGCCAGCCAGGCACTGCTGAGGGCGCAAGGGACGCAGGAAGCCGCCGCCGAGGCCGCCAAGGGTCAGCTCGATGTCGTCGTACACCGGCGCTACAATCCCGAAGGCATCTCGCAATACAACATCGTGCCCGGCCTGCTCGGCGTCATCCTGCAGATGACCATGGTGATGATGACCTCGATCGCGCTGACCCGCGAGACCGAACGCGGCACGATGGAAAACCTTCTGGCGATGCCGTCGAGCCCGCTCGAGATCATGATGGGCAAGGTGCTGCCCTATCTGGCGGTCGGCGGCGTTCAGGTGGTGGTGGTACTGGCGGCGGCGAAGCTTCTGTTCGCCATCCCCTTCACCGGGTCGATGTCGCTGCTGTTGACCGCCGTGCTGATCTTCGTGCTGGCGCTGGTGCTGCTCGGCTACACGATTTCCACCGTCGCCCGCACGCAGATGCAGGCGCTCCAGCTCACCTTCTTCTTCTTCCTGCCGTCGATCATGCTGTCGGGTTTCATGTTCCCCTATCGCGGTATGCCGGACTGGGCGCAAATCTTCGGCGAGATATTCCCGCTGACGCATTTCCTGCGCATCACCCGCGCCGTGATGCTGAAGGGCGCTGAACTGCCCGCAGTGGCAGGCGAGATCGGCTGGCTGGTGGTGTTCGTGGCCTTGTTTGCCGGTGTGGCATTGGTGCGGTTCAGGCGGACGCTGGATTAGGGTCAAGGCCAATCAGCGGCCATCGCTTAACCGTTGAGCGAAGCTGGACCGCTGACGAACGGGTTCCCTTTGACATAGAACCGCAGCAGGCGGTCCGCATCCTTCGAGATGCCGATCCTGACACTCTTCCCGATTTCGCCGGGTTCGCCACCATCATGTCCGAGCCATAGCGGGCCTTCGCGGCAGAGATCGAGCCCGTCGAGCGAACGATCGATCCGCAACGCCTGGGCGAGCCTTCCCGGTCCCCGCGCCAGGTCGCGCAAACGCTCGATGCCGCGATTGAGCCGCATGATCGCGATGCCTTCGAGCGGCTCCAGCGCCCTGATCAGCACGCCGGTTCCGGTCCCCACCATCTCGCTCGAAACGTTGAGCATGTAGGAGATGCCGTAGGCGAGATAGACATAGGCGTGCCCAGGCTCGAGAAACAGCGAACGGTTGCGCGGCGTCATGCCCCGGTAGCCGTGCCCGGCGGCGTCGCCGGTCACATAGGCCTCGGTCTCGACAATGCGGCCGCTGACGACGCCTTCAGGAAGCTCGCGCACCACGATCTTGCCGATGAGAGTGCGGGCCAGCGATGCCGTATCACCAAGCAGTTCCGAGCGCGCGAGCGGGCGGTGGATGGCCATGCTCAGCGCTGCCGGATTTCAGGGTATCCGCTCGATCCGCCTGTCACCGCTTTAAGCCGCCGCCATGATCTCGGCATAAGTCCCGAAATCGACATTGCCGCCGGACAGCACCACTGCAATGCATTTGCCGGACAGTTCGATCTCGCCCGACGACAGTGCCGCCAGCGCCACGCAGCCGCCGGGCTCGACCACCAGCTTGAGATAGGCCATGGCGTCGCGCATCGCCTGAGCCGCCGCCTGGTCCGAGACGGCGATGCCACCGGTGAGGTTCCTGCGGTTGATCTCGAAGGTGATCAGGCCGGGCTCGGCGGTCAGGAGCGCGTCGCAGATGGAGCTATGGCCGGGCTCGTTCGAAACCTTGGCGCCTGCGGCCAGCGACCGGCGGGTGTCATCAAAATGCTCGGGCTCCACCGCCCAGACCGCAGTGTCCGGCGAGGCGTCCTTGACGGCCACCGAAATGCCGCTGGTCAGGCCGCCGCCGCCGCAGGGAACGACCACCGCGTCGAGGTCGACGCCAAGTGTTTTTGCCTGGCGCATCAATTCGAGGCCGATCGTGCCCTGGCCGGCAATGATGGCCGGATCGTCGAAAGGCGGCACCAGCACCATGCCTCTCTCCATGTAAGGACGGATCACGGTCATGCGGTCGTCGCGAAAGCGGTCGAACGGGACCACCTCCGCGCCCATCTTGCGCACGTTGGCGATCTTCATCGCCGGCGCGTCCGAAGGCATGGCGATCACCGCCCTGACGCCGAACATCGCGGCCGAAGCGGCGACGCCTTGCGCATGATTGCCCGACGAGAAAGCGACGACACCTTGGCTGCGTTCCGCCTCGCCGAGCGACGACAGCTTGTTGTAGGCGCCGCGGAATTTGAACGAGCCGGTACGCTGCAGCGTCTCCGGCTTGAACAGGATGCGGCCGCCGAAGCGCTTGTTCAGCTCCTGCGATTCGAGCAACGGGGTTTCGACGATCAGGCCGGAGAGACGCGCGGCGGCGGCGTGGATGTCGGCGATGCCGGGAGGGGTGGTCATGGCGGGTCCTGCGGAAACATGTTGCCCTTCATGATGCCCGCAAAGGGAGGCGGCGCACCAATGAAAAAATGTGACCGTTACAAAGTTTGGCGGGTCATGAACGGCGCTTGCGCCGCCCCTCACCTGCCTGCCGGCATCCTCTCCCCGTATAGTGACGGGGAGAGGGGCCTTCATCAACGGTTTCGCCAATCACTAGCGTTGCAGGAAGAGTGCCGAGGTTGCGGCCGGCGTCTTTCTCCCCGTTCTACGGGGAGAAATGCCCGGCAGGGCAATGAGGGGCGGCGCCGAGATGGGCAGTTAACTCCCTACTTATCCGAGCAAAGTCCTCTGCCTCTTGCCCCCACCCAGCTTGCGCCAGTTGTTGAACCGGTGGCTGGCGGCGGCAAACGAGATCTTCATCTGCTGGGCGACCGAATAGCGCGACTTGCCCTCGTCGAACATGCGGTAGCAGCACTCGACGCCCTCCTCGGTCAGTTTGCCGTCCGGCGCCTTGTTGTGCGGGTTGGCGGGATCGAATTTCTCGACCTGCTGCTCGACCAGCCCCTTCAGGCGTTGCAGGTCGGCCTCGATGCTGGCGATGAGATCGAGAACGGGCTTGGGATCATAGGGGTGCGGAGGCTGTTTTGCCGTCATCTGCCGGTTCCTTGTTCTTGGCTTGAGTCCAGCAATATAGGTGAACATTCACTGATAATGAAGGGTCACCGCGGGCGCGGGGCTTCAACAATTCTTGACCGCGACCCAGCGCGCAATTGACCGAAGGCGTTCAAAACCCTAGTTTAGAACTATTCTAAACTAGGGTGAATTCCTCATGCTTTCCCGTGTTTTCGGCTTCGGCCGCCGCCCCTTCGAATCGCTCTCCGAACAGGAGATCCTGGCGCTGGCCATTTCCTCCGAGGAGGATGACGGACGCATCTACCGCGCCTATGCCGACGGCCTGACGGAAAACTTCCCGCAATCGGCAAAAGTGTTCGAGGAGATGGCCGAGGAAGAGGATGGCCATCGCGATGCGCTGATCGAGCTGTTCCGCAAACGGTTCGGCGAGCGCATACCGCTGATCCGGCGCGAACATGTGAAGGGCTATTACGAGCGCAAGCCCGACTGGCTGGTCCGGCCGCTCGGCATCGAGCACGTCCGCAGCCAGGCCGAGGCGATGGAGCGGCAAGCCTACCTTTTCTATGTCGAGGCGGCCAAGCGCACGGCGGATGCCTCGACGCGAAAACTGCTCGACGATCTGGCGGTGGCCGAACTGGGCCATGAGACCCTGGCGCAGCGTCTGGAGCAGAAACATGTGCCGGGCGAAGTGAAGGATGAAGAGACCGCCGCCGAGCAGCGCCAGTTCATCCTCACCTATGTGCAACCAGGGCTGGCCGGGCTGATGGACGGATCGGTGTCCACTCTGGCGCCGATCTTTGCCGCCGCCTTCGCCACGCATGACACCTGGCAGACGCTGTTGGTTGGGCTTGCCGCCTCGATCGGCGCCGGCATTTCGATGGGCTTCACCGAGGTCGCTTCCGACGACGGCAAGCTGTCGGGCCGCGGCTCGCCGATCAAGCGCGGTTTGACCGTCGGCATCATGACGACGTTGGGCGGTCTCGGACACGCGCTCCCCTATCTCATTCCGAGCTTCTGGACGGCGACGGGTGTCGCTGCAGTGGTGGTGTTCTTCGAACTGTGGGCGATCGCTTTTGTCCAGAACCGCTACATGCAGACGCCCTTCCTGCGTGCCGCCTTCCAGGTGGTGCTGGGCGGCGCCCTGGTGTTCGCGGCCGGCGTGCTGATCGGGAATGCGTAACCGCAAAGCGCCCCCTCACCCAGCCTCCGCTTCGCTCGGCTGACCTCTCCCCGAGGGGAGAGGAGACTACCAGCGCCGGCGCCAACTCTTCTCCCCTGGGGGAGAAGGTGGCCGCGAAGCGGCCGGATGAGGGGGCGACGGCGCGGCGATCGGCTACCACTCACCCATTCACCGCCCGGCTATCCCTAGGCGCCTCGTCCCTCTCCGTCAGCCCATAATCCCTCACCACATGGGCGATGCGCAGTCGGTAGCCGGCAAAGATGCCGCCACGACCGGCCTGCTGCGCCTGCCGGTGTTCTTCGGTGCTGCGCCAGGCCTTGACCGCTTCCTCGTCGCGCCAGAACGACAGCGACAGGACGCGGTTCGGATCGGCCAGGCTCTGGAAGCGCTCGATCGACAGAAAGCCGTCGATGCCGTCGAGCAGCGGCCGCAGATCGGCGGCGATGCTCAGATATGCATCGCGCCTGCCCGCCGCCGGCTCGACCTCGAAGATGACGGCAATCACGGCAGCACCAGTTTCGCGTGCGGGCCCGAGACGTGCTTCAGGAACATGCGGTCCTCCTTGAGGATGAATCTTTCACGCTTGGCAAACTCGTAGTTTGCCTTGCCGGCGGGATGGGCGGCAAGTCGCGCGCGGTAGGCCTCATAGGCCGCCAGGCTGTCGATGTTGTAGGCGGCATAGGCCGTTGTCGCCGAGCCTTCATGAGGCGCGTAATAACCGATCAAATCGGCGCCGCAGCGTGGAATGGCCTGGCCCCAGTTGCGGGCGTACTCCTCGAAGGCCGCCTTGCCGAACGGGTCGATCTCATAGCGGATGAAGCAAGTGATGGTCATTGTGGTCTCCTCGGGATTGCGTCAATAGTTCGAGCCGCATCGAAACGTCCTGCCGCCCGACCTGCTAGGGCTGCCAGAAGGATTTCGCGCATTCGCGGCGCACGTCTTGCCGTGTAAGGCCAAGATCGCGCAGCTGATGATCGTCGATCTCGGCAAGGTCGAGGCGCTGCAGATGACGGTCATACCAGCGGGCCAGCAGCCGCGAACGCAACCAGGTGACGAACGGGAACGATTGTCGGCTGGGGAGCGCCGAGGGGAAAGCGGTTCGTGCGGCCATCGTCGTCTCCTTGATCTCACCTGAGAATAGTGATTATCTGACAAGGATGCTTCGATGAGGAACGAACCATGCGCGAAGGACCAGACATCGCCCGCATCGCCAGCCTGGTCGGCGACCCGGCACGGGCAAACATGCTGAATGCCCTGATGGGCGGCACGGCGCTGACGGCGAGCGAGCTGGCGCTCGAGGCCGGCGTCTCGCTGCCGACCGCCAGCTCGCACCTGGGCAAACTGATGGAAGGTGGGCTGCTCACGGTGGCGAGCCAGGGCCGGCATCGCTATTACGGCCTCGCCGGACCGCAGGTGGCGGGCATGATCGAAGCCATCACAGGTGTCGCGGAAGCCGTCGGTCCAAAGCGTGTGCGCCCGGGTCCGCGCGATGGCGCCATGCGCGTGGCGCGCGTCTGCTACGATCACCTCGCTGGCGAGCAGGCGGTGACGATGCTCGATCGGCTCGTCGCCAAAAACGTGCTGGTCCGCGACGAACAGGAGATCAGGCTCGGTCCTTCGGCCGCATCGCATTTCGCAGCGATAGGCATCGACGTCTACACCAAGCCGCGACGGCCGGTGTGCCGCGCTTGCCTCGACTGGAGCGTGCGGCGCTCACACCTCGCCGGCACACTGGGCGCCGCCATCCTCGACAAGATCCTTGCCGAGAAATGGGCGCGCCGCGAGAAGGACAGCCGCGCGGTGATCTTCTCGCCGCCGGGTAGGCAGGCGTTTGAGAGGGTGTTTTTGACGTGAGACGTCGGCGGGACAACGCCCCCCTCTGCCCTGCCGGGCATCTCCCCCTCTTGGGGGAGATTGGCAGTTTCATCGTTTCGCTCACCTTACAGCGTTGATAGTTGGCGAAAGCGGTGGAGCGCATAATCTCCCCCTTGAGGAGGAGATGGCCGGCAGGCCAGAGGGGGGTACGCGAAGGATCGCTGCGTTGGCAAATTGCGGCGAACTCTACCCCCGCTTCAACACCTTCCCCTGCTTGAAAAACTCCTTCCACGGATCGGCTTTCGCCAATTGCTTCAGCGTCGTCTTGTCGCCGATCGGGAAAGCGTTCGGCGCCAAGCCGGCCTCGATCTCTGGCCAGGTCACCGGCATCGACACGGTGGCGCCCTTCTTGGCGCGCGACGAATAGGGCGCGACCGTCGTCGAGCCCCTGCCGTTGCGCAGATAGTCGACGAAGATCTTTCCGGTGCGCGCTTTTTTCGACAGCGTCGCCGTGTAGCGGTCGGGGGCACCCTGCTCCAGCGCCCTGGCGAAATCATGGGCGAAGGTTTTGACCTCCTCCCAATCCGCCGCTGGTCTCAGCGGCACCATGACGTGAAAGCCCTTGCCGCCCGACGTCTTGACGAAGTTCGGCAGCGACAGCTCGTCGAGCTTGCCCCTGATATCGAGTGCCGCCTCGCGGACCGCCTTCACGTCGACACCTTCATCGGGATCGAGATCGAAGATGATCTGGTCGGGCTTTTCGATCTCATCGATCGTGCACCCCCAAATGTGGATCTCGACCACGCCATACTGGACCAGTGCGGCAACACCATCGAAATCCCGGATGTACAGGATCTCCTCGCCGTCACTAGGGTCCTTCATGCGGGCGATCTTGTCGCTCATGCCGGCCGAGGCATGTTTCTGGAAGAAACGTTGGCCACCGACACCGTCCGGCGCCCGCACCAAGCTGAGCGGCCGGTTGACGACAAACTGTTCCATGCGCGGCCAAACCTGCGCGTAATGGTCCAGCAGGCCCCGCTTGGAGATGTTTTCGTCCGGCCACAGCAGCTTGTCGGGATGCGAGAGTTTTACCGTGGTCGTCATCGATCTAGCGGCTTTGCCACCCGGTGCCGGCTTGGCCGTGCTCTCGCCTGTCGATGGCTTGCCTGTCGACGCTTTGGGCTTTTCCTGCACGACTTCCTCCGCCGCCTTGTCCTCGCGCAATCCCTGGAACGAGGCGTGGCGTATTATACGGTCCGAGGTCCAGCTGCGAAACTCCACTTCGCCGACAAGCTCGGGCTTGACCCAGACCAGGCCCTTTCCCTTCGGCACGGCGGCGGAGAAGGGCGATGTTTTTGCCGTCAATGCATCGAGTTTTGCCTTCAGCTCATTGGCGCCCTTGCCCGAAAGACCGGTGCCGACGCGGCCGGCATAATGCAGCTTGCCGCCCTCATGGAAGCCGACGAGGATCGAGCGCAATCCGCGCCCGGTCTTGTCCGACGGCAGATAGCCGCCGATGACGAATTCCTGCCGCGCCGTGCATTTCGACTTCACCCAGGTCGGGCCTCGGCCGCTGCGATAGGGGGCATCGGCACGCTTTGAGACGACGCCTTCCAGGCCCATGCGGCAGGCATGCTCCAGCATGATCTTGCCAGGTTCGGAGAAATGGTCGCTGAAGCGGGCCGCGGGATTGTCGGACTGTTCGCCGAGCAGCTCCTGCAAGGCCTGCTTGCGCTCGACCAGCGGCTCGCGGCGCAAATCCCTTCCGTCGAGGCGCATCAGGTCGAACACGTAATAGACGAACCGATGCGTCCGCTTCGCCGACAGGTCCTGCTGCAGCAGCGCGAAAGACGAGACGCCGCTGTCGGCGAGCACGACCACCTCGCCATCGATGATGGCGTCGCTGCACTTCAGCCCGGCCAGCTCCGCGACGATCTCGCTGCCGAATTTCTTTGTCCAGTCGAGGCCGGTCCGGGTCAGCAGCCGCACATCGGTGCCGGCGATCTGCGCCTGCATGCGGTAGCCGTCGAACTTCACCTCATGCAGCCAGTCCTTGCCCGGCGGTGCATCGCGCTCCAGCGTGGCCAGCTGCGGCTCGATGAAGTCGAGGCGTTTGCCGGGTTTCGCTTTGCCGGCGGCCGGCTTGTTGGAATGCCATACTTTCGGCTTCTCACCCTTTGCGGACTTGCCCTCGCCGACCTCCTCGATGGTCAGGCCGGACTTCACCGATTCTGGCGCTTCCTTGAGGATGTCCTCGCCAGGACGCGCTGCGGCATCGTCCGACTTGATCAGCAGCCAGTTGTCGCGTTTTTCACCCGCACGCGGCTTCAGCCGCACCAGATGCCATGCCCCATGCAGCTTGTGGCCCTCAAGCTCAAAGCTGATATGGCCCTTCTTCATCGCCTTGGCCGGGTCGATCTCGGGGGTCCAGGTGCCCTCGTCCCAAACGATGACCGAACCGCCGCCATATTCGCCCTTGGGAATGGTGCCCTCGAACGGCGCATAGTCGATCGGGTGGTCCTCGACATGCACGGCGAGCCGCTTCTCATGCGGGTCGAGGCTCGGGCCGCGCGTCACCGCCCAGCTCCACAGCACGCCGTCATGCTCAAGCCGCAGGTCGTAATGCAGCCGCGTCGCGGCATGCTTGTGGATGACGAAGATGCCGCCGGCCTCGCCCTTCTTGGCCAGGGCAACCTTGCCGGCCGGTTCGGCGGTCTTCTTGAAATCGCGCTTGGAATGATATTGTTCGAGGCTGGCCATCCGTTGGGTTCCTCAGGCCGATTTGCGTTTGGGCGCGCTGCCTTTCGGCTTGGCGCGTTTGGCCGCCGGCTTGGCTTTCGCCGACGAAGGCTTTTTCGATGACCCGGAGTCCGACAGGCTCTTCTTCAGCGCGTCGAACAGATTGACGACATTGGAAGGTTTGGGCGCCGCTTTGGCCTTCGGCGCCCTGTGGCCGGCCTTCTTGGCGCGGATCAGCTCCAGCAGCGCCTCCTCGTATTTGTCGTCGAATTTCGAGGGGTCGAACTTCGTCTTCTTCTTGTCGATGATCAACTCGGCGAGGTCGGTCATCTCCTGATCGGTCTTCACGGACTCGATGTCGCCGAACACGGTTTCCGGTTGGCGCACCGTGTTGTCGTAGCGCAAGGTCGTCAGCACCATCCCTTTGCCGAGCGGCTCGATAACCACCGGCCGTTCGCGTCGGTAGAGCACGATACGCGCCAACCCGGCCATCTTCTTGCCCGCCATCGCATCCCGGATGACGGCGAACGCCTCTTCCGACACCTTGTCGGCCGGGGCGACATAATAGGGCGTATCGAGATAGATCTGCTGGATCGAAGCTTTGTCGACGAAACCGTCCAGCGCCATCGTGTGCGAGGATTCGATCTGTACCGCCTCGATCTCGTCCTCCTCGATATGGATGAAATCGCCATCGTCGAGTTCATAGCCCTTGACCTCCTCATCCTCCTCCAGCGGCTTGCCGGTTTCGGCATCGACATAGAGCCGCTTCACCGTGTTGCCGGTCTTGCGGTTGAGAATGCGAAACGAGACCCGCTCCGTGTGGGTGACGACATTGGTCAGTTCGACGGCACAGGTGACCAGCGATAGCTTCAGATAGCCCTTCCAGGCCGGACGCGGCGCCATGAGCTCTTCCCTTCCAGAACGAGATGAAGGTGAGAACGGACAGACCGCGCTCCAGTTCCGCGCTCACGCGCCGATCTGGATGCCGAGGGCCACCCGTGGCGTTCTGGCCGCCAGCACGGAAATTTCGCGAGCGCGGCAAAAGTTGAAACAGAACCGCGCACGGGCGACATTCAAACGAAACATATGTGATGCAAAAGTCACATTGACCGGAATGCCGACCAACTGCACCGAAAGACCCCGAATCAGCCGCATTCCAGCCACGAAGCGAGGCATTTTCGACCAGATATTAACATCACGTTCACCGACTATTCACGCCTCGACGCTATGATGACCGCAATTCGGAAGGGACATCCGAAAATCGGGACAGGGACCAGGGTAATGAACTTCCTCGCGCACCTCATCGGCTATGCCGCCGCAATCCGCGAATTCATCGCGCCGACTTATCGGCCCGAGCGCTATTACATGCGCGGCCCCGGCCCGGCCTGCGCCCGTCGCGGCAACTCGCTGGGCGCGCACTGATCATGGCTTTCGAAAATCGCCACGACAGCCGGATCTGCAGGCCCGCCGCCTCTACCCGCGCCACCACCTATCGCGCCGAGCGTCCCGCTCTCGCCGACAGGCGCCGTGCGACATCGCCACGGCTTTGATACCGACGCTGGCCGGCTTAGTGTCGTAGGACACGAGCAGCCGAGGCCAGCTTGACCGACCATTCCCAACCCAGTCGACCCAAGTCAAACCGTCCCTCCGGAACAACTCTCGACGCACGCTATCCATTGATCGTTTTCGATGGCGTCTGCGTGCTCTGTTCCGGCTTCGTGCGCATGGTGGTCAGGCTCGACCGCCAAGGCCGTTTCCGCTTCGCCACGGCGCAGTCGCCCTTCGGTGAAACGCTGTTCCGGAGGCATGGACTGCGCACGGACTCTTACGAAACCAATCTCGTCCTGATCGACGGCGTCGCCTTCACGCGGCTTGACAGCTTCGTCGCCGTCATGGCGGAACTCGGCTGGCCCTGGCGGGCGGCAAAAGCGCTGTTGCTGCTGCCGCGCCCGCTGCGTGATTGGCTCTACGATCGCATCGCCAAGAACCGCTACGCCCTGTTCGGCAGGAAGGACAGCTGCGAGATCCCCGCACCCGAGCTGCGGGAACGGTTCCTTGGCTAGAAAACGTGGGGAGCAGCGCGTGAAGCGTCTCATCTAACACCGACGGCTTCTGGCGGCTGCATTGTCCATTTGCGTTGCCAAGGTGGCTGTGATCGCTGCCCACATTGTTCGAAGCTGCCGAGGGTAGCCGCTTCCACGTTCCCGGCGAGATTTCTCATCTGCTCAGAAGGCCGATCACGCGTTATCGTGGTTGGCCGGTGCCATCCGGCCCGCATGGCTCAAGCACGATCGGTCTGCCTGCAGTCTTGCCGAGCTCCCTGCAGCCCTGAGCCGTGCACAGCGTCCACCCGTCACCGGTCGCGCCGGAGGCGGCCAGCACGACGCGCCGCTGCGGGCCGACATCAGGCGCATAGATCCACCAGCCGTCGCGCAGCACCGCGCCTTCCGGGGGCTCCATGCCGGCACCCGAACCCTCGATCCGGGCTTCGACCACCTGCAGGCCGGAAGGCGTGATCTTCCAGTCCTCCTCCCACCGCGTCCGTTCCACCGAATGCGTCCAGGACAGCGTGAAGGCGGCAACGGAGAGCGTCACCGTCTTGCCGGCGGCCAGGATGCACAGGCTCATGCTTTGGCGGCCTGCCGTGAGCGAAAATAGTGCCAGCCGATCCAGGCCAGCGCCAGCACCCAGCCGGCCTCGTCGGTGAGCGGCACCGCAGCGACCAGAAGCACGCCGGCCGCGAAGGCGATGAGCCGTTCCCACAACGCCATGCGGCGGGCGAGAAAGCCGACGGCGGCGGCACCCCACAACACGATGCCCATGCACGCCTTGGCGACGATGTATGCGACCTCGACGGGATAGCCGAACTGGGCGGCGATTGGCCCGGCGTCCTGCAGCATCAGCGCCGGCGTATAGACCGCCATGAACGGCACGACGAAGCCGGCAATGGCGAGCTTGGTCGCCTGGATGCCGATCTTGAGGCCGCTTTCCCTAGCCATCGGTGCGGCGGCAAACGCGGCCAGCGCCACCGGCGGCGTCAGATCGGCCATGATGCCGAAATAGAACACGAACATGTGGCTGACCAGCAGCGGCACGCCGAGTTCCAGCAGCGCCGGCCCGGCCAGCGACGAGGTGATGATGTAGTTGGGGATGGTCGGGATGCCCATGCCGAGCACCAGGCAGGTGACCATGGTCAACACCAGCGACAGGAACAGATTGTCCTGGCCGATCGAGATGATCCAGCCGATGAAGGTCGAGGCGATGCCGGTCAGCGTCAGCGTGCCGATGACGATGCCGACGATGGCGCAGGCAATGCCGACCGGCAGCGCGTTCTTGGCGCCTTCGGCAAGCGAGTCGACGCAGATTTGCAACGTCGCGCGGCCGCCCTTGAACGTGAAGCAGGCAACGACCAGTGCGGCGATCACCAGGCCGAGGAGGTTGACGCCGAACTTCATGAACGAAGCGGCGGCAAGCCCGAGGGCGATCCAGAAGACGATGCGGAAGGCGAGCGGTCCGATCGCCGCCGCTAGCGGCGTGCCGAGGATGAGCACGATGGTCAGCGCCAGGCCCATCGTGCCGGCGAAGATCGGCGTGTAGCCGGCAAACAGCAGATAGATCAGCGCTGCCAGCGGCAGCACCAGCGGCCAGTGTTGCCGCACCGCGTCCCACGGGTTGGGCAGCTCGGCCTTGGCCATGCCGTGCAGGCCGGCCTTGCCGGCTTCCAGATGCACCTGCCAGAAGCAGGCGCCGAAATAGAGCAGCGCCGGGATGATCGCCGCCTTGACCACTTCGGCATAAGGCACGTTCAGCGTCTCGGCCATGATGAAGGCGACCGCGCCCATCACCGGCGGCATGATCTGGCCGCCCATCGAGGAGGTCGCCTCGACGGCGCCGGCAAAGGCCGAGCGGAAGCCGAAGCGCTTCATCAGCGGGATGGTGAACTGGCCGCTGGCCACCACATTGGCGACGCCCGAGCCGGAAATGGTGCCCATCAGCGCCGACGACAGCACGCAGACCTGCGCCGGGCCGCCGCGCCATGTGCCGACAAGGCCGAGCGCGAAATCGTTGAACAGCGCGATCATGCCGGCACGTTCGAGGAAGGCGGCAAAGACGACGAAGATGAAGATGTAGGCGGCCGAGACATAGATCGGCGTGCCGTAGATGCCTTCGGTGCCGTAGGCGAAGGTGTCGACGAGCTGGGCGAAATCATAGCCGCGATGGATGAGCGGCGGCGGCAAATGGTTGCCGACGAAGCAATAGGCGAGGAAGATGAAGGCGATGACCGCCAGCGGCAGGCCCATCAGCCGCCGCGCGGCTTCGAAGACAAGCACCACCAGCACCGCGCCGACGATCAGATCGGGCGTGGTCAGGAAGCCGGAGCGCCGGATGAGGTCGGTGTAGAACACCCAATTGTACAGGCCGGTGCCGAAGCCGAGCGCCCCGAGCGTCCAGAACGCGGCTTTCGCCGGCAGGCTCTTGGCGCGCAGATTGGCAATCAGGCCAAAGCCAAGCAGCAGCAGGAAGCCGACATGCATGGCCCGCACCACCTGGCTCGGAATGCTGCCATAGGCGGCGACATAAATCTGGAACACGGAAAAGGCGACGGCGGTGAGAAAGGCGGCCTTGCCGGCGATGCCGTCGCCGAAGCCTGGCGGCAGGCCTTCGACCTGCTCTTCGACGACAGGAAGATGGAAGGTGGCGGATTTGCCGTCGGGTATTGTTCCAGACGTTGCTTCGCTCATCCGACGGTCTCCAAAAGGAGCGAAGTGTAGTGCGTGGCGCCCCCCTCTGCCCTGCCGGGCATCTCCCCCTCAAGGGAGGAGATCAGCAGCGTTGGTGTCTGCGCACGTCCTGCAACGTTAGCGATTGGCGAAGGGTGTGGTGACGTCCAATCTCCCCCCTTGAGGGGGAGATGCCCGGCAGGGCAGAGGGGGGCGCCTGGCGAAGACATGTCAGGTTGCCACGCGTCTTACTTCAACAGCCCCTTCTCCTTGTAATAACGCTCGGCACCGGGGTGCAGCGGCACCGGCATGCCGTCGAGCGCCTTGGCCGGGTCGATCGCCTTGGCGGCGGCGTGGGCCGCGGCAAGCTGGTCGAGATGCTCGAACAAAAGCTTGGTCATCTGGTAGGCGGTTTCGTCGGAGACATCGGCGCGGGTGATGAGGAAATTGCCGACGGCGGCGGTGGCGACATCCTCGCTCTGGCCCTCATAGGTACCCTTGGGAATGACCACCGAAAGATAGGGCGAGCCGATCTTCGCAACATCCTCTGCTGGCACCGCCACGACATTGATCGGCACCGAGGTGGCGAGGTCGCGGATCGAGGCGACGCCGAGCCCGGCCGATTGCAGCGTGGCGTCGAGCTGCCGGTTTTTGATCAGTTCGACCGATTCGGCGAAGGGCAGGTATTCGACCCGGCCGAGATCCTCATATTTCAGCCCGGCGGCGGCGAAGATGGCGCGGGCGTTGAGCTCGGTGCCGGAGGCAGGCGCGCCGACCGACAGGCTCTTGCCCTTGAGGTCGGCCAGCGTCTTGATGCCGGACTCCTGGCTGGCGACGATCTGGATATAATTGGGATAGATGGCGGCGATGCCGCGCAATTTATCGAGCTTGCCGGGGAAACCGGCCTCGGCATTGCCTTCGGCGGCCAGCTTGACGGAATCGCCCAGCGCAAACGCAATCTCGCCCTTGCCCTGCTGCAACAGATTGAGGTTTTCGACCGAAGCCTTTGTCGCCTGCACCTGGGTGCGTGCGCCTTCGATGCCCTTGCCGTAGATTTCCGACAGCGCCACGCCGAGCGGATAATAGACGCCGGATGTGCCGCCGGTCAGCACATTGATGAATTCCTGCGCCCTGGCTGAGATGGTGCCCAGGCCAAGCGAGAGCGCCACGGCGCCGGCTGCAACGAATTTCGTTCTGAAATTGAACATCGGATCTCCTCCCTGAAAATATCGACGACCGCACCGCCTCCTAGATGCGAACCGGGGCGAGTTTAGACAGCGAGCCGCAAATGCCAACCCGCAATTGTGCTCGTTAGACGAACGGTTGAGGGATCAGGAAACAGATGGCCGCTTGCACAAAAAGCCATCGGGGCCGAAAGTTTTTTGAGCAGCCTGTCGAAATCGGCCACTGCCGCGCGACATACGTCCGGCCTCGCAAGGACGCGGCCTTCGCAAAACGGGAGAAGACCATGCGATACATGATTTTGATCAATAGCGACGAAGCCGCATTGGCGAACACGCCGATCGAGAAGGCCCAGCAGATGAGCGCGGCCTATGGCGCCTATACCGAAGCGTTGAAGAAATCCGGTGCGTGGCTGGCTGGCGAAAGGCTGCGCCCGACCCAGGCCACCACCTCGGTGCGGATCGCTGACGGCAAGACCAACGTGATCGACGGCCCCTACGCCGACACCAAGGAGCAGCTTGCCGGCTTCTACATGATCGAGGCGGCTGACATCGATACAGCCATCGAATGGGCGGCACGCTGTCCGGCAGCCAGCACCGGCACGGTCGAATTGCGGCCGATCTGGGAAATGGCCGACTACATGCCCAAGAAATGACGGTGATGGACAGTCGCCCGGACATCGCCCGGGCGGCCGCCGCGGCGGCCGCGCGGCAGAGCTACGGCAAGCTGGTCGCCTGGCTCGCGGCGCGCACGCGCGACGTGGCCGCCGCCGAGGACGCGCTGGCCGATGCCTTTGCGGCCGCCCTCGAGCGCTGGCCGCGAACCGGCGTGCCGGAAAAGCCGGAAGCCTGGCTGCTGGCGGTGGCGCGGCGGCGCCGTGTCGATGCGGTGCGGCGGCGGCTCACCAGCGAGGCCGGCCGCCAGCATCTCAAGCTGATTGCGCAGGAGGCGGAGGCACGCATGACCGAGGAAGATCTGCCCGACGATCGGCTGCGGCTGATGTTCGCTTGCGCCCATCCGGCGATCGAATCGAGCGTACGCTCGCCACTTATCCTGCAGACGGTGCTGGGGTTCGACGCCGCGACGATCGCCTCCGCCTTCCTGGTCTCGCCCGCAGCCATGGGCCAGCGCCTGGTGCGGGCCAAGTCCCGCATCCGTGAAACCGGCATTCCGTTCCGCGTGCCGGAGCGGGCCGAACTCGGGGAACGGCTGGATGCGGTGCTGGAAGCGATCTACGCCGCCTTCGCCGAAGGTTGGTCCGATCCGGCGGGCACCGAAACGCGGCGCCGCAACCTGGCGACCGAAGGCATCTGGCTCGGCCGGCTGGTGGCTTCGCTGTTGCCGGAGGAGCCGGAGGCACTGGGCCTCTTGTCGCTGATGCTGTTTGCTGAGTCCCGCCGCGCCGCACGGCGCAGTGCCGAAGGCGACTTCGTGCCGCTGGCGGAACAGGATTGCCTTCTATGGGACCGCGCCCTCATCGATGAGGCGGAGGCGCTGCTTTCCCACGCCGCGTCCAAGGGCGTCATCGGCCGTTACCAGCTTGAGGCGGCCGTGCAGTCCGCGCATGCGGCACGAAGGTTCACCGGCCGCACCGACTGGGTGGCGATCCAGGAACTCTACGACGCGCTGCTTTCGATCGCAGGATCGCCGGTGGTGGCGATAAACCGCGCGGTGGCGATCGCCGAGGCCGAGGGCGCAGTGGCCGGATTGGCGGCCCTTTACGTGCTGGGCGACGACAAGCGGCTTGACGAGTACCAGCCCTATTGGGCCGCACGCGCCGGTCTCCTGGCCAGGCTTGGTCAGGTACCGCAAGCCTGCGAAGCCTACGACCGGGCGATCGGCCTCGAGCGAGACCCGGCGGTGCGCCGGTTCCTGCAAGGTAAAAGAGCGGTGCTTCGAAACTGAGCCTCGCCAAGGCGGCGCCTTGCCGGCTCGTTCAGCCTGGCCACATCTCATGCGATGTGTTGAGCGTCCTCATCAGCGGGTGCCCGCGCAGCTTCGACCACAGACGCTCGATCTCGGGCCAGGCCGCCCGCGCCTTGTCGATGTCGGGATGCCAGGCCACCAGCATGACCAGATAGATGTCGGCCAGCGACATCCGGTCACCGACCAGCCAGTCACGGCCTTCGAGCGCGGCATCGAGAATGGTAAAGCCACGGTCCATCTCGGCCACGGCCGCCTGCTTGACTGCCTTCGGGACCGGCAGTGTAGCGGTATGCGTAGTAGAAACGCAGCCCTGCCGAATAGAGAACAGACGACATAAAGGCCATCCAGCGCAGGAAATCCGCGCGGGCAGGCGCTTCTGCTCCCGGCGCCAAATTGGCGTCGGGGTGGCGCTCGGCAAGCACGATGCAGATCGCTGCCGATTCGGTCATCGACCTTCCGTCCGGCAGGGTCAGCACCGGCACCTGGTTCAACGGACTGATGTCGAGGAAGGCGGGATCGGGCCGGTCGGTCTTCGGCACGTCGATCTGCTCAAATGGTACATTGGCCAGCGCCAGCGCCGCCTCGACCACGAAGCCGCCGCTGCCGGGACGGGTATAAAGCTTGTACATGAAATCCTCCCCCGGCCCGCGCAAAGCAGGCCGGGGGCGATATGAACCGGAAGCGGTGTCGTGCTCAAGCCGCCGATGGCGGCCACGGGCGTTTTTTCAGCGGGCCAGCTTGGTCACGAAGAAGCGTCGGATTACGATCCCAGCCCCTCGAACAGGATGGTCGACAGGTAACGCTCGGCGAAGGACGGGATGACCACCACAAGATTTTTGCCCTTGTTCTCCGGCCGCGAGCCGACGACGATGGCCGCCTGCAGGGCGGCGCCCGAAGAGATGCCGACCGGCACGCCTTCGAGGCGGGCGACGAGGCGGGCATTGGCCACGGAATCCTCGTTCGACACTTTGACGATCTCGTCATAGATCGTCGTGTCGAGGATTTTGGGCGCAAAGCCGGCGCCGATGCCCTGGATCTTGTGCGGGCCGGGCTGGCCGCCCGACAGAACCGGCGAGGAGTCCGGCTCGACGGCGACGACATGCACCGAGGGCTTGCGCTTCTTCAGCACCTGGCCGACGCCGGTGATGGTGCCGCCGGTGCCGATGCCGGCGACGAAGATATCGACCTCGCCATGCGTATCGTTCCAGATTTCCTCGGCCGTTGTCGTGCGGTGGATTTCCGGATTGGCCGGGTTCTCGAACTGCTGCGGGATGATCGCGTTGGGGATCGTCGCTGCCAGTTCGTCGGCCTTGGCGATGGCGCCCTTCATACCTTTCGGGCCTTCTGTCAGCACCAGCTCGGCGCCGAGCAGCGCCAGCATTTTCCTGCGCTCGATCGACATCGTTTCGGGCATCGTCAGGATCAGCTTGTAGCCCTTGGCGGCAGCGGCGAAGGCAAGCGCAATGCCGGTGTTGCCCGACGTCGGTTCGATCAGCGTGGTCTTGCCGGGAGAAATCTTGCCTGACGCCTCCAGCGCCTCGATCATCGCCACGCCGATGCGGTCCTTGACCGAGGCGATCGGATTGAAGAATTCGAGCTTGGCGATGAGATTGGCGACGATGCCCTTTTCCCGAGCGAATTTGTCGAGCCGCACCAGAGGCGTATCGCCGATCGTGTCGGTGATGGAATCGTAGACGCGGCCGCGGCCGGGCACGCGGGCTGATGTGGCGGGCTTGTTCATTGGTTTCGCTCCCAGAATTCAGGCAAGTGGATTTGCGGGCAACATAGGACCTTCGACCGCGCAAGATAGACTGTCGATTGAAAATATCCGAGTGGGACCTGTGTCTAAAACAGTGCCGTCTCGGAAAAGCATTTCCCGCAAAGGCCTGTTTGCGAAATGCTTTGGCCGAAAGCCCGCTATTGGCGGGCGGCAATCGCTGCAGCGGCACCGACCATGAAGCCGGCAGCCGTACGGTTCAGCGCCTTGAGCGCGCGCGGCGACTTCAGGAACCAGCGCGCCTTGGCGGCCAGCGCCAGATACGGCACCAGCACCACCAGAAGCACGACGACCGTCAGCGCGACGAGAATGCCGTAGTCGGCCAGCGTAATGGTCTTCAGGTCGACGATGGTCGGCGTGATGGCGAGGTAGAAGATCATCGTCTTCGGATTGCCGAGCGTGACGGTCAGGCCGGCGGCAAAGCTCGACAGCAACCCGCTTTTGCCTTTTCTGGCCTCGACGGTCTCGGGCGTGATGCCGCTGTTCCAGAAGCGCCAGCCGAGGAAGGCGAGATAGGCGACGCCGAGCCATTTGATGGCCAGGAAAACCATGCCGAAACTCTGTGCAACGATGGCGAGGCCGAGCACCACAGCGGTCAGATAGGTGATGTCGCCAACCATCAGGCCAAAGGACATCGCCAGCGACGAGCGGAAGCCGGAGCCGAGCGCACGGGCGACCAGCGCGGTGATGCCGGGACCAGGAATCGCGGCGGCGATGCCGAGAGCGGCGCTGTAGGCGAGGAATCCGGTGAGGGTCATGGTTGCGGCCTTGCGCGACGCTGCTATCACGGCATCCTATCGCACAAAGTCCGGCGGGCGTGAATTCCCTGAAACTCGGATTCGATTGCACCACGCCTGTGCGAACTGCGCTCAGGAACGACCGTCGCCATGGGTGACACGCCAGATGGTGCCGTTGCCGTCCTCGGTGACGATCAGCGCGCCATCCAGGGCCACCGCCACGCCGACCGGCCGCCCCCAGACCTCACCGTTCGAGACGACGAAGCCGGTGATGAAATCCTCATACTCGCCGGTTGGCTTGCCGTCCTTGAACAGCAACCGCACCACCTTGTAGCCGGTCCGGTTGCCGCGGTTCCATGACCCGTGCAGAGCGACGAAAGCATCGCCCTTGTACTCGGCCGGAAAGCTCTTCCCATCGTAGAAGGCGATGTTGAGCGGCGCCGAATGCGCCTGCATCAGCACATCGGGAACGGTCGTTTTGCCGGCAAGATCGGGGCGCTCACCCTTGTGGCGCGGATCCTCATTGTCGCCGATATAATACCACGGCCAGCCATAGAAGGCGCCGTCCTTGATCACGGTCGCGTATTCGGGCGGCACATTGTCGCCAAGCGCATCCCGTTCGTTGACGACGCACCACAGCGCGCCGGTCGCCGGCTGCACGGTCATGCCCGAGCAGTTGCGCAGGCCGGTGGCAAGGATGCGGCCATTCTTGCCATTGGGATCGAAGGCCAGGACGCCGGCGCGGCCGTCCTCGGATCCCCATGTGGCGCCGAGCGGCTGCGACTTCGCCCAGGCGTCGAGGCCGCCCTTCGGTTCCTTGCCCATGCGCTCGGCGACATTCGATCCCGAGCCGACCGACAGATAAAGCGTCTTGCCATCCGGCGAAAAGGCGATGTCGCGGGTCCAGTGATGATTGGCGGGGATGTTGCCGACGATGGTTTCCGGATCGCCGGAGGCCTTCAGGTCGCCATTGCGGTAGGCAAAGCGCACGATGCTGTCGCTGTTGGCGACATAGATCCATTGCGGGTCAGCGCCCGGCGGATAGAAGGCAATGCCATAGGGCCGTTTGAGATTGCCGGCAAAGATGCCGTCCTGCACAGGGCTCGCGCTGCCTTCCGCCAGGCGATAGATGCGGACCTGATTTGCTTTGCTGTCGGCGACGAACAGGTCACCGTTCGGCGCGACGCGCACGACGCGTGGATTGTCGATGCCTGATGCAACCAGCTCGGCCGAGAATCCCGGCGGCAGTTGCAGCTTCGCGTCTGCCGGCATGTCCGCAACGCCGGCGCTGTTCGAGGTCGATCTGTTGGCATAGGGCTTAGGCAGATCATCCGGTCTGATCAGCCGACGTGTGCCCGGCTTGTCCGCTCGCCAGTCGCCGAAGGCGGCCGCACCTTTCAGCACCGGCTCGTCCGCCTGCTGCGCGAACGAAGCGGTCGAGAGAAACAGTGCGGCGAAAAGTGCGGGGCCGGCAAAACGCATCATTCGGTCCTCCAATGTTTGGGCGTGAGAACAGGAACGAGCGGTCTCGTCGATCGTTCCACGGCACACGATGAGGTGGAGGAAGCTTCCGGTTTCCCGGCTCAGGTCCCGGCGGCGTAAAAATCGTCGTCGAGGCGTTTTTCCAACTCGACGAGGTCAGCCGGCAGCGGCAATCCCATGGCGCGCATTTCCTGCAGTTTTTCACGCAACTGCTCCTGGATCTCGTGCTGGTCTTCCGGCTGGTTGACCATCTCTTCCAGCAGCAGGCTGATCCGGGCCTTGAATTCTTCGAGCGCCATCATCGTCTCCTCGGTTGGATCAGCTCAGCGCAGCATGCGGGAAATCAGCTGCGCCGTATAGTCGACCATTGGGACGATGCGCGCGTAGTTCAGCCGGGTCGGGCCGATGACGCCGAGCGCGCCCACGACGCGGGCATCCTTGTCGCGATAGGGCGCGACAACCAGCGACGAGCCTGACAGCGAAAACAGCTTGTTTTCCGAGCCGATGAAGATGCGCACGCCCGATCCCTCTTCGGCGAGGTCAAGCAGCTGGATAAGCCCGTCCTGCGTCTCCATGTCCTCGAACAGATGGCGCAGCAGTTCGATGTCGGCCTGGGCGGTGACGTTTTCGAGCAGATTGGCGCGGCCACGCACGATCAGCCGCGCCGGCAGGCCGCTGTCTGCGCCTGCCCACACCGCCAGTCCCTTTTCGACCAGGTCCTGCGACAGCGTGTCGAGTGCGGCGCGGGTTTCTTCCTTGATGCGGGCGATCTCGATCCGCGCCTCGGCCAGCGTGCGGCCGCGTATATGGGCGTTGAGGAAATTCGAGGCCTCGTGCAGTTGCGAGACGGTGATGCCGGCGGGCAGCTCGACGACGCGATTTTCGACGTCGCCATTCTGCGACACCAGCACCGCCAGCGCCTTGGTCGGTTCGAGCTGGATGAATTCGATGTGCTTCAGCGCCACCTCGTTCTTGGCGGCCAGCACCAGGCCGGCGCCGCGCGACATGCCTGACAGCATCTGGCTGGCCTCGGTCAGCATGTGTTCCAGCGTCGCGCCCGAGCCGGACGCCCGAACCTGTGCCTCGATGGCGCGGCGCTCCTCGTCGGAAAGGTCGCCAAGCTCCATGAAGGCATCGACGAAGAAACGCAGGCCGGCCTGCGTCGGCAACCGGCCGGCCGAGATGTGCGGCGCGTAGATCAGGCCGAGATGCTCGAGATCGCTCATCACGTTGCGGATGGTCGCCGGCGACAGCGAGGACGGCAGGATGCGCGACAGGCTGCGCGAGCCCACCGGTTCACCGTCCCTGAGGTAGGAATCGACAATGCGCCGGAAGATGTCGCGGGAACGCATATCGAGCGACTGAAGCGCGGGCGACTGCGAACTCGGATCGACTGCCTTGGTCATACGGCCAAAAACCTCCGGCCCAAGGATATAGACTTACACTGCACCCGCGCAACCCGGTGTCTTTGTGAGATCACCCGGTGTCTGTGTGAGATCACCCGGTGTCTGCGTCAGATCGTCAGGCCATTTTCCTTTGCGCCACGCGTCCCATGCGGTTACAAGCCGGCCAAGATTCCGAAAAATGACAAGAAAGCAGCCTGAATGCGCCCTTCCAAACGCCAATTCGACGAAATGCGTGCCATCTCCTTCGAGCGCGGCGTCTCCAAGCATGCCGAAGGCTCGTGCCTGGTGAAGTTCGGCGACACGCATGTCCTGTGCACGGCCAGCCTTGAGGAAAAAGTGCCTGGCTGGATGCGCAATTCCGGCAAGGGCTGGGTGACGGCCGAATACGGCATGCTGCCGCGCTCGACCGGCGAGCGCATGCGCCGCGAGGCTTCGGCCGGCAAGCAGGGCGGCCGCACGCTGGAAATCCAGCGGCTGATCGGCCGCTCCCTGCGCGCCGTGGTCGATTTGCAGGCGCTGGGCGAGCAGCAGATCACCGTCGACTGCGACGTCATCCAGGCCGATGGCGGCACCCGCACCGCATCGATCACCGGCGGCTGGGTGGCGCTGTATGACTGCCTGCGCTGGATGGAAGCGCGCCAGATGGCCAGCGTCGCCAAGGTGCTGAAGGACCATGTCGCTGCGATCTCCTGCGGCATCCATGACGGTCAGCCGGTTATCGACCTCGACTATATCGAGGATTCCGCGGCCGGCACCGACGCCAATTTCGTCATGACCGGCAAGGGTGGCATCGTCGAGATCCAAGGCACCGCCGAGGGCGAGCCTTTCTCCGAAGAGCAGTTCGCGGACTTGATGGGCCTGGCCAAGAAAGGCATCCAGCGGTTGGTGAGTTTGCAGCAGATGGCAGTGGCTTAGGATTAAATGCCGAGCTTGAACACCCCCCTCTGCCCTGCCGGGCATCTCCCCCGCAAGGGGGGAGATCGGATGTCGTTTCGGGCTTCGCTAATCTCTAACGTTGCAAAGGGCGCGGCGATGCGGAGGCTGCCAATCTCCCCCCTTGCGGGGGAGATGCCCGGCAGGGCAGAGGGGGGTGCCTCGTGATGCCCTCTGCCATCCTTGAATCAGCTCTCTACGTCAGCGACCTGACCGCAGCGGAAACCTTCTACACCGACATCCTCGGCCTCCCCCTCCTCGGCAAGGTGGCCGGCCGGCATCTCTTCTTCCGCTGCGGCCCCGGCGTGCTGCTCGTCTTCAACGCCGAGGCGACCAAAATCCCGCCGGCGTCCGACGCCAGGCTGCCGGTGCCGCCGCACGGCACGGTCGGCGAAGGCCATCTCTGCTTTGCTGCGACCGCCGACGAAATCGTGCGCTGGAAAGCGCATCTTGAGGCGAAGAACATCGCTATCGAAAGCGAATTTGAATGGCCGCAGGGCGGCCGTTCGATCTATACACGCGACCCCTCGGGCAATTCGATCGAATTCGCCGAGCCACGAATCTGGGGCCTTTGATGCATTCTCTCGACGGAAAGAAGATCGTCGTCGCCAGCCACAATGAAGGCAAGCTGCGCGAATTCGCCGACCTGATGGGGCCGTTCGGCTTCGAAGCGAAATCGGCCAAGGAGTATGGCCTGCCGGAACCGGACGAGACCGGTACCACCTTCGAGGAGAACGCCTACATCAAAGCGCTCGCCGCAGCCAAGGCGACAGGCCTGCCGGCGCTGTCGGACGATTCCGGCCTGTGCGTCGACGCGCTCGACGGCGCGCCCGGCGTCTACACCGCCAACTGGGCCGAAACCCCGGATGGATCGCGCGATTTCGGCATGGCCATGCAGCGCACCGAAGTGGCGTTGCAGGAAGTCGGCGCGGCCTTGCCGCAACAGCGCAAGGGACGTTTCGTTGCCGTCATCTGCCTGGCGTTTCCCGACGGCGAGGCGGAATATTATCGCGGCGAGGCCGAAGGCACGCTGGTCTGGCCGCCGCGCGGCGAACTCGGCTTCGGCTACGACCCGGTCTTCCTCCCCGACGGCTTCGACAAGACTTTTGGTGAGATGACGGCCGAGGAAAAGCACGGCTGGAAGCCCGGCCAGCCGACGGCGCTGTCGCATCGCGCTCGCGCCTTCCAGAAATTCGCCAAAGCGAGATTGGGCTCGACATGAGCATGCTGCTCGACCGGGCGCCCGGCTTCGGCGTCTATGTCCACTGGCCGTTCTGCGCGGCCAAGTGCCCCTATTGCGACTTCAACAGCCATGTCCGCCACCAGCCCGTCGACCAGGATCGTTTTGCCAGCGCCTTCGAGGCCGAGCTGGCGACGATGCGCGAACGCACCGGGCCGCGCGAGGTGACCAGCATTTTTCTCGGCGGCGGCACGCCGTCGCTGATGAAGCCGGAAACGGTGGCCAGGGTTCTGGACGCCGTGGCGAAGAACTGGACTGTGCCTGACGGCATCGAGGTGACGCTGGAGGCCAATCCGTCCTCGGTCGAGGCCGAACGCTTTCGCGGCTACCGGGCAGCCGGCGTCAACCGCGTGTCGCTCGGCGTGCAGGCGCTGGATGACAAGGATTTGCGCTTCCTCGGGCGGCTGCACAATGTCGAGGAAGCGCTGCACGCCATCGGCCTCGCGCGGGAAATATTCCCAAGGCTATCCTTCGACCTGATCTATGCCCGCCCCGGCCAGACCCCGGACGCTTGGGCATCGGAGCTGGAACAGGCGATCGGCCATGCCGCCGACCATCTGTCGCTTTATCAGCTGACCATCGAGGAAGGCACGCCCTTCCACGCCCTGCACGCGGCAAAGAAATTCATCATTCCCGACAATGACCACGCCGCCGACCTCTATGCGCTGACGCAGGAGATTACATCGGCGCATGGTTTGCCGGCCTACGAGATTTCCAACCACGCAAGGCCGGGCGCCGAGAGCCGGCACAACCTCACCTATTGGCGCTATGGCGAATATGTCGGCGTTGGACCCGGCGCGCATGGCCGCTTCGTCGAGAACGGTCGCCGCACGGTGACGATCGCCGAGCGGATGCCGGAAACCTGGGCCAATCTGGTCGAGGCCAAGGGCCATGGCGTCACCGGCGGCGAAATCCTGACGCGTTCGGAAGAGGCCGACGAATTCCTGCTGATGGGCCTGCGGCTCGCCGAAGGCATCGACCTCTCCCGCTACGAAGCGTTCTCCGGACGCGGCCTGTCGAGCGCGCGACTGTCGATGCTGCAGGGAGAGGGGCTGGTAGCGCCGATCGGCAATTCGCGCCTGCGCGCCACGCCGGCCGGTATGATCGTGCTCGACGCCGTAGTGGCGGACCTGGCGCGCTAACCCTTGAAGAACGTCCTCTTCGTATGCAGCCAGAACCGCTTGCGCAGCCCGACCGCCGAACAGGTGTTTTCAACGCGCCGGGATATCGAGGTGGCCTCGGCGGGGACCAACCACGATGCCGACACGCCGCTGACGCATTATCTGGTGGCGTGGGCCGACCTCATCTTCGTCATGGAAAAGGCGCACCGCACCAAACTGCAGAAGAAATTCAAGGCCAGCCTGAAGAAGGCCCGTGTTATCTGCCTCGATATACCTGACGAGTATGAATTCATGGATCTTGAGTTGATTAGCCTTCTGAAGGCACGCGTTTCACGGTATCTCGGTTGAGACGCCATCCGCAAAGGCCACCGGCATGAACCTGACCGTATCCTCCTGGCAATTCTGGGCCCTCCTCTCGGCTGCATTCGCGGCCCTGACGGCGGTCTTCGCCAAAGTCGGCATCGAGAACATCAATTCCGATTTCGCCACCTTCATCCGCACGGTCATCATCCTGATCGTGCTCGGTGCCATCCTGCTCGCCAGCGGCCAGTTCCAGTCGCCGGCTACAATCTCGGGAAAGACCTGGGCTTTCCTCGGCCTGTCCGGTCTGGCGACCGGCGCCTCATGGCTCTGCTATTTTCGGGCGCTCAAGATCGGCAATGCGGCGCAGGTGGCGCCGATCGACAAGCTAAGCGTCGTGCTTGTGGCGGTGTTTGGCGCGGCCTTTCTCGGCGAGCGGTTGTCCGGAGCGAATTGGCTTGGCGTCGCCCTTATCGCGGCGGGCGCGGTGCTGGTCGCCTATCGAGGCTAGTTGCGCGCCGTTGCGGGCATTCTTTGTTTCAAGACGGGTGATGAAGATATCGAAGCGATTGGGCATCGTCCGGTCAGTGCTCCGTCGTGCTGTCTGGTTTGTTGCTGTCGGAAAGCCTGCCCTTCGTCGGCGAGGTGCTCGCGGTCCGCTCTTTGGTCAGGCTGTTCTCGGTCTTGGCGGGCGGGCGCTTGGCCGTGGGCGCGGCACCGCGCTTGCGGCCGGCATAGTAGGGCTCGAAAGCGTCCTGTATCTTCAGGCTGTCCATCCTGTCCTCCTCCGGAATCAGGGGCTAATCTGCCAACGCCGGTTTGGTTCCCCACTGTGGCAAAGGAAAGGCGAATTCCTTACATCGGCGTCAGCTTTTGCAAGCCCGCGTCAGCCGTGCCAAACAGGGCTGAATGGAGAAGTCATCGGTGACCGCAGAGACGAGCAAGCGCAGCTATGTGGTCGGGCAGACCGAGATCGCGGCACGGCCATTGGAGCCGGCGCTCTATCTGGTGGCGACGCCGATCGGCAATCTCGCCGACATCACGCTGCGCGCGCTGGAGACGCTGGCCGCCGCCGACATCGTCGCTTGCGAAGACACGCGGGTGTCGCGCGTGCTGCTCGACCGCTACGGCATCCGCCGTCGCACCACGGCCTATCATGAGCACAATGCCGGCGAGGCCGGGCCGAAGCTGATCGCGGCGCTCCAGGCCGGACAGAGCGTGGCGTTGATCTCCGATGCCGGCACGCCGCTGGTGTCCGATCCCGGCTACCGGCTGGTCGGCGAGGCGCTCGACCACGGCATTCGCGTCGTGCCGATCCCCGGCCCATCGGCGCCGCTGGCGGCGCTGACGGCATCCGGCCTGCCCTCCGATGCCTTCATGTTCGCCGGCTTTTTGCCGGTGAAGACCGGGCAGCGGTTGACGCGGCTGGAGGCACTGAAAGCCGTGCCGGCGACGCTGATCTTCTTCGAATCGCCGCGCCGGCTGGCCGAATCCCTCGGTGCCATGGTCGAAGCGCTGGGCGGCGAGCGCAAGGCGGCGATCGGCCGTGAATTGACCAAGACCTTCGAGGAGATGCGCACCGGCACGCTTCAGGCGCTGGCCGACCACTATGCTGCGGCCGATACGCCGAAGGGCGAGATCGTCGTCTGCGTCGGTCCGGCCGAGGCCAGGGCCGACGAGCCCGCCGACATCGACCGGCTGCTTTTGTCGCTTGCCGCCGAGATGCCGGCCTCCAAAGCGGCGGCGGAAGCCGCGAAGATGACCGGCGGCCAGAAGCAGGGTCTCTATCGGCGGCTGCTGGAACTCAAGGATGTTTCCGGAGAGGGCAGTGGCTGAACGCCCGAGCGCCAGCCGCCAAAAGGCCTATCGGCGCGGCCATCGCGGCGAATGGCTGGCCGCATTGGCGCTGATGCTCAAGGGCTACCGGATTCTCGCGCGCCGCCATCGTACGCGCTTCGGCGAGATCGACCTGATCGCGCGGCGCGGCGATCTGGTGCTGTTCGTCGAGGTCAAGGCGCGGCGCACGCTGATGGAAGCCATGGAGGCGATCGGCCACGAATCGGAGCGACGCATAGAAGGTGCGGCCGACATCTGGCTGTCACGCCAAGCGGACTACGGCAGATTGTCGATGCGCTTCGACATGGTCGCGGTACTGCCCTGGCGCTGGCCGGTGCATGTCGAGAACGCGTTTTACGGAAGGAGTTGAGGGAGCGTCCCTCCTTCATTCGTCATCCACGGGCGGAGCAGGAGCGAAGCTCCGTCGCGGAGACCCGATGATCCATGCCGCGACCTCTAAGCGCCTCTACGGTGCAGGAATTGGGAGACTTTTCGCCGGATTTGGCGAGCTTGGCGATGGCTATTCTCGATCGCCGAACCCTCCGATCGACGTCACGGCATGGATCCTCGGGTCTGCGCTGCGTCGCTACGCTCCTTGCTCCGCCCGTGGATGACGAAGCGTAGGGTCCGCTTCGCGGATCACTCCTCACCCCCAGATCATCAGCGCCACCAACCCGACACCGCCGACCACTAGCCGCCACCAGCCGAACAGCGCGTAGCCTTTGCGCGAGACGTAGTCGAGCAGGAAGCGCACGACAATCAGCGCCGTGACGAAGGCGGCGACGAAGCCGACGGCGATGATCGGCAGGTCGGCACTGCTCAGCACGTTGCGGTTCTTGAACAGGTCGAAGGCGAAGGCGCCGACCATGGTCGGGATCGCAAGGAAGAAGGAAAATTCCGCAGCCGCGCGCTTATCGACGCCCAAAAGCAGGGCGCCGACGATGGTCGAGCCCGAACGCGATGTGCCGGGAATGAGCGACAGGCACTGGAAAAGCCCGATCTGCAGGTAAAGCCGGGTCGGGAAGCGCTCGACATCGCGGTAGACCGGCTTGAGGTTCATGCGGTCCACCGCCAGCAGCACGACGCCGCCGATGATCAGCATGATGCAGATCAGCCTCGGCGATTCGAACAGCACCGTCTTGATGAAATCATGCGCCAGCGCGCCGATGATCGCCGCCGGCAGGAAGGCGATCAGGATGCCGATGGCGAAATGCCGCGTCAGCCGGTCATGCGGCAGGTCGAGCAGCATCTTCCACAGCCGGGGGAAATAGACGCTGAGGATCGCCAGGATGGCGCCGAGCTGGATCAGGATCTCGAAGGCCTTGCCGGTCGAATGGAAGCCGAGGAAATGACCGGCAAGCAGAATATGGCCGGTCGACGACACCGGGATGAACTCGGTCAGCCCCTCCAGCAGGCCGAGCAGCAGGGCTTCGACGATGGTCTGGCTTTCCATGGCTACCTCGGCATTGGCGTGACGGCTGACAGAAGGGCTTGCTTGTCATGGCGTTGAAGTCCCCCTATAGGTCGCAACACCCTGACGGCCCGCTAACCGGGCGGCCAAGACTTACCGGTGCGCCCTGCGATTCGCCAGTGCGCTTTATCATCGCGGAACCATGCTGACGCTTTTCCACCATCCCATGTTCGCCACCTGTCGCTTCGTCCGCCTCGCATTCGGCGAGTATGGCGAGGAGCTGGCTTTGATCGAGGAAAAGCCGTGGACCCGGCGCAAGGAGTTCCTGGCGCTGAACCCGGCCGGCACGCTGCCGATCCTGCTGGCCGAAGGCGACGTGCCGATCGTCGGCGCGACGGTCATATCGGAATATCTCGATGAAACGCGCGGCGTGCTGAAGCGCGACAAGCGGCTGTTCGCCGAAGACCCGATGCAGCGCGCCGAAATCCGCCGGCTGATCGACTGGTACCTCAACAAGGCTGAAAGCGAAGTCACCCGCCATCTGGTGCGCGAGCGCGTGCTGAAGCCGGTCATGCCGGAAACGGCGGGCGGCGGCTCGCCCGATTCGGGCGCGATCCGTGCCGCGCGCGCCAACATCCGCCAGCACATGAAATACACCAACTGGCTGGCCGGCACCCGCCATTGGCTGGCCGGTTCGAGGGTCACCTATGCCGATCTCGCGGCCGCGGCGACGCTGTCGGTGCTCGATTATCTCGGCGAGATCGACTGGCGCGAGCACAGCGCTGCACGCGAATGGTACACACGGGTCAAGTCGCGGCCCTCTTTCCGGCCGCTTTTGACCGACCGGGTGCGTGGCCTGTCACCGGTGTCGCACTATGCGGACCTCGACTTCTGACGCCGCAAAACTGCGCGCGCTGATCGACGCGGAGGCGCAGCGCGCCGGCTTCGATGCCGTCGCCGTCACCTCCCCCGATGCGATCCCGCTGGCGCCGGCGCGCCTGGCCGAATTCGTCGCCGATGGCTTTCACGGCTCGATGGACTGGATCGCCGAGACGCTGCAACGCCGGGCCGAACCGGCGGCACTGTGGCCGCAGGTGCGGTCGATCGTCGTGCTGGCGATGAACTACGGCCCCGACCATGATCCGCGCGGCGTGCTGGCCAAGCGCGACCGTGGCGCCATCTCGGTCTATGCGCAGAACCGCGACTATCACGATGTGATGAAGGGGCGGCTGAAGGAGATCGCAGGCAAGCTCGTGGCGCGCGCCGGCGGTGATGTGAAGGTGTTCGTCGACACTGCGCCGGTGATGGAAAAGCCACTGGCCGAGGCCGCCGGGCTCGGCTGGCAAGGCAAGCACACCAATCTGGTCAGCCGCGAGCACGGCTCCTGGCTGTTCCTCGGCACCATCTTCACCACCGCCGAACTCGTGCCCGACCGCGCCGAGATCGATCATTGCGGCTCCTGCCGCGCCTGCCTCGACGCGTGCCCGACCGATGCTTTTCCGGCGCCCTACCGGCTCGATGCGCGGCGCTGCATTTCCTATCTCACCATCGAGAACAAGGGGCCGATCCCGCATGAGTTCCGTGAAAAGATCGGCAACCGCATCTATGGCTGCGAGATTGTCTTGCCGCCTGCCCGTGGAACAAATTCGCCAGGGCGGCTTCCGAAGCAAAACTCGTCGCGCGCGATGATTTGCGCGAGCCGCCGCTCGCCGACCTTTTGGGTCTCGATGACGTGGCCTTCCGCGCTTTCTTCTCCGGTTCGCCGATAAAACGCATCGGCCGCGACCGGTTCATTCGCAACGTGCTGATCGCCGCCGGCAATTCCGGCGATGCCTCTCTTGCCGACACTGTGCGCGTCTTGCTGGACGATGCTTCGCCGCTGGTGCGGGGCGCGGCAATATGGGCGCTGGCGCGGCTGGTGCTCGACGCCGAATATTCAGAAAGGGCAGCCATCGGCCTGAAAACCGAGAGCGACGAAGCCGTGCGCGACGAATGGCGTCTGGCGCGGCCAACCAGGGCGAATGCATGAGCGAAAAGCAGATCTTCATCTTCGGCGCCGGCTATTCCGGCAGGGCTTTTGCTCGGGCTAACAAAGGCGCCGCGACGATCTTCGGCACGACACGCTCGCCGGAAAAATTCGAGACGCTGCGGCAGGCCGGTATCGCGCCGCTCCTGTTCGACGGCGCGATGACCGGCGAAATCGGTGATGCATTGGGAAAAACAACGCATCTGCTGATTTCGATTGCCCCGGAAGAGGCCGGCGATCCCGTTTTGAATGCCGCGCGCGCGGCAATCGCTCAAATGCCTTTGCTGGAATGGATCGGCTATCTCTCTACGGTCGGGGTTTATGGCAATTATGACGGCGCCTGGGTTGATGAAACGGCTGAATGCCGGCCGGTGTCGAAGCGCTCGGTGATGCGAGTTGCCGCCGAACAGGACTGGCTGGAGCTGGGCCGCGAGATCGGCCGACCGGGGGCGATCCTGCGCCTGTCCGGCATCTACGGCCCCGGCCGCAACGCGCTGGTCAATCTGGAAAACGGCACCGCAAGGCGGCTGGTCAAGCCAGACCAGGTGTTCAACCGCATCCATTGCGAGGACATTGCAGGCTCCCTGTGGCAGCTCATCGAAGGAAACACAGGCGGCATCTTCAACGTCACCGACGATCTGCCGGCGCCGCCACAGGATGTCGTCGCCTATGCCGCTTCGCTGATGGGCATAGAGCCGCCGCCCGAGATTCCCTTCGACGCCGCCCAACTTTCGCCCATGGCGCGGTCCTTCTATGGCGAGAACAAGCGTGTCGCCAACGCGGCGATCAAGGCGGCGGGCTATTCCCTGCGCTTTCGCGACTACCGCGCCGCCTTCGATCATATGTGGGCAAGCGGCGATTGGCGTGACGGCGAAGCGCGCAGCCCGATGAAGCGCTGACGATCGAAGCCGCGGGCGCGGCGTGCTATGATTCGGCCTTGGGATTGCGGTGGAGAACCGGGTTCATGAAGACAGCGATGAGGCCATCTTTCGGCAAAACGCCCCTGTTGGCCGCTGCGGTCGGCCTGCTTGCCGTGCTTGGGTTAGCCGTTCAGCCGGCGAGCGCCGAGGAGCGGGCAAAAGACCTGTTCGGCGCCAAGAAACTGCCGGCCGCCACCGCGGCGCAGTCGATCGGATTCTATTCCAAGGGCTGTTTTGCCGGCGGCGTCGCCATTCCCTTGGACGGTCCGACCTGGCAGGTGATGCGGCCGTCGCGCAACCGCCGCTGGGGCCATCCGGCGATGATCGCGGTAGTCGAGAAATTGTCGCGCGACGCAGCGGCCGATGGTTGGCCAGGCCTGCTGATCGGCGACATTTCGCAGCCGCGCGGCGGCCCGATGCTGACAGGACATGCCTCGCACCAGATCGGGCTCGACGCCGACATCTGGCTGACGCCGATGCCCAGCCGCCCGCTGTCGATGGCGCAGCGCGAATCGATGAGCGCCACCTTGATGGTCGATGAGAAGACCCATCTGGTGAAGGACGCGCTGTGGACGCCAGCGCACACAAGGCTTTTGAAGCGCGCGGCGAGCTACAGCCAGGTCGAGCGCATCCTGGTCAATCCGGGCATCAAGAAAAAGCTCTGCGATACCGTCAAGGGCGACCGCTTCTGGCTGCGTAAGGTCAGGCCGTTCTGGGGCCACGACTATCATTTCCACATGCGCATCGGCTGTCAGCCCGGATCGCCCGGCTGCAAGGCGCAGGAAGCGACGCCGGACGATGACGGTTGCGGCAAGCCGCTGGCCTGGTGGTTCACGCAGGAGCCCTGGCGCCCCAACAAGAACCCCGATGCGCCCAAGGCCCGCGACCTGATGACGATGGAGAACCTGCCGAGCGAATGCCGCGCCGTGCTCGACGCGCCGGGGCCGTCGTCGGCCGAGGCGGCGACCTACCATGGCGGCGGCGTGCCGGTCGCGGCTGCCGCGCCCGAACCCGAAGCGCCCTCGTTGCCCGCCACCCCGGCCGCCGCCGGCTTGCCAAGCACGATGAACGCTTTCACGGCGACGCCCGAGATCGGCGTGCCGCTGCCGAGACCGCGGCCGCCTGGAAACTGACGATCACGGCTTATAGGCAGACTCAATCGGTTCAGCGCCGCATTTTTGCGAAACCGTGGCGGTTTGGCCGCAGAGCCGGCCTCAGCGCGCCGCCGGGGTCGAAAACCGTTTCCCTTTTCAAACCCATGCGCTAGTCAACGGAAGAACGGCCAGATGCCGTCGGGGGCGCCGGAGACGGACGAGAGCATGCCACGCACAGGCGACGACGACACTTTGCTGCGGTTTCCGATCCTGATCGGCGACATCGGCGGCACCAATGCGCGCTTTTCGATCGTGCTCGACGCCAATTCCGAGGCTGGCGAGCCGACCATCGTCCAGACGGCAAACTACAACACCATCGACGAGGCGATCCAGGCGGCCGTGCTCGACCGCTCGTCGGTGCGTCCCAATTCGGCGGTGCTGGCGGTGGCTGGCCCGGTCGACGGCGACGAGATCGAGCTGACCAACTGCCCCTGGATCGTCAAGCCGAGGAAAATGTTCGCCAGCCTCGGCCTGAGCGACATCGTCGTGCTCAACGATTTCGAGGCGCAGGCGCTGGCCGTCGTCGCGCTCGGCGAGGAGCACATGGAAAAGATCGGCGGCGGCACGCCGGAGCCCAATGCCGGGCGCGTCGTGCTCGGTCCGGGAACCGGGCTCGGCGTCGCCGGGCTGGTCCATGCGCTGCACCACTGGATACCGGTCCCCGGCGAGGGCGGCCATATGGACATCGGCCCGCGCACACCGCGCGATTTCGAGGTTTTTCCGCATATCGAGAAGCTCGAAGGCCGCGTTTCGGGCGAGCAGATCCTGTGCGGGCGCGGCCTGGTCAATGTCTACCGGGCGGTGGCCAAGGCGGACGGCAAGGCGTCGCCCTTCACGACGCCGGCCGAGATCACTGCCGCGGCACTTGCGAAAACCGATCCGGTTGCCGAGGAAGCGCTGGAGATCTTCGTCACCTGCCTTGGGCGCACCGCAGGCGACCTTGCTCTGGTATTCATGAGCCGCGGCGGCGTGTTCCTCACCGGTGGCATCGCGCAGAAGATCGTGCCGGCGCTGAAAGCCGGCAATTTCCGGGCCGCTTTCGAGGACAAGGCGCCGCACAGCGCGATGATGCGCACCATGCCGGTCTACGTCATCATCCACCCGCTGGCTGCACTTCTGGGCCTTGCCGCCTATGCCAGGACCCCCTCGCTGTTCGGTGTCCAGACCGAGGGCCGGCGCTGGCAGGCCTGAAAGCCAGCGAAGCGCTCGCGCCCCCGCGACGAAGTTAATCAGGTGCGGGCATAGGCAATCAGGCCGCAGGGCGTTAAGAGGGGTGCCGAATTTGCAGCCCCGGTCCCACGAGGCGGAAAACCACAAAGCGCTCCCGATTTGACACTTCAAGCTCCAAACAAACAAAAAGCCCGGCCCGGCGAGGTCACAGCGGTGCTCCGCCGCATCCTCGCTGAAAACGGCAACGAGTATCGCTGGACCTATGTCGTCGCCGTCTCTTGCCTGCTGATCGTTTCCGGCACCACTGCCTTCACGGCGTGGATCATGGCCCCGATGATCAACCAGATCTTCTACGAACGACGCGGCGATATGCTCTGGTTGATCTGCGCCGGTTTCATGGGAGCCTCCCTGCTGCGCGGCTTCGCCGGTTACGGCCAAGCAGTCGCGTTGGCCAGTATCGGCAACAATCTGGTCGCGCGCTACCAGAAGCGCAGCTTCGACCATCTGATGAAGCTCGGCGTCAACTTCTTCAACGATACGCGTTCCGGTCGGCTGGCGGCACAGGTCAGCGAGAATGTCGGCGGCGTTCGCGATCTGCTGTCGCTGACACTGACCTCCATCAGCCGCGACGCGGTCACGCTGGTCGCTCTCGTCGGCGTGATGATCTATCAGGATCCGGTGTTGTCGCTCAGCTCGCTGCTGATCGGCCCTCCACTGATCTGGGCCGTCGTCTATATCACCCGCCGACTGCGGCGTATCAACCGGGAATCCGTCCTGATCAATTCGCGGCTGAACGGGTCCGTGCAGGAAGCCACGCAAGGCATCGCCATCGTCAAGGCCTTCACCTTGGAGGCCGAGCTGGCGCGCCGCATCGGCATCATGGCGGACACGGCCGAGCAGCGTAACAACAAGATCGCCCGCGTCTCGGAGCGGCTGTCGCCGATTTCCGAGATTCTGGGCGGTCTCGCCATCACCTCCGTGCTTGCCTATTCCGGCTACCGGGCGCTGTATCTTGGGCAGCCGCCGGGCGCGGTTTTCTCCTTCATCACCGCACTGATCATGGCTTACGATCCGGCAAGACGCCTGGCGCGCACACAGGTGGGCATGGAACGTGCCCTGGTCAACGCGCGCATGATCTACGAGTTGCTCGACCTGGAGCCGAAACAGGGCGACGCACCCGATGCCGTCGAGGCGAGGATCACCACCGGCGAGGTGCGTTTCGACAATGTGACGTTCGGCTACAGCGCCGACATGCCGGTGCTTAGGGACCTGAGCTTTACCGCCGCGGCCGGCAAGGTGACGGCGATCGTCGGTGCGTCGGGCGCCGGCAAATCGACGCTGGTGGCGCTCTTGCAGCGCTTCTACGACGTCGACCGGGGCAGCATCGAGGTCGATGGCCAGGACATCTCGAAGGTAACCAAGCATTCGCTGCGGCAGTCGATCGCCTATGTGGCGCAGGCGCCATATCTGTTCGAGGGCACGATCCGCGACAACATCCGCTACGGCCGTCTGTCGGCCACGGACGCCGAGATCGAGCAGGCGGCGAAACAGGCGGCAGCCGACGAGTTCATCCGCCAGCAGCCGCAAGGTTACGACACGCCGGTCGGCGAAGGCGGCTCGACCCTTTCCGGCGGCCAGCGCCAGCGCGTCTCGATCGCCCGCGCGATCGTGCGCCAGGCACCGATCCTGCTGCTCGACGAGGCGACATCGGCGCTCGACAACGAGGCGGAGGCGCGCGTCCAGGAAGCGCTGACCCAAGTCATGCAAGGCCGCACGACCATCGTCATAGCGCATCGGCTGTCGACGGTGGTCAATGCCGACCACATCATCGTGCTGGAAGAGGGACGGTTGGTCGAGGAAGGCACTCATGCGACGCTGATGGCCGACCCGGACAGCATCTATTCCCGCTTCCACCGCATCCAGGGCAAGAAGGGGCTGGGGCTTGTCGAGGACCGCGAGCCGATCCAAACTCCGGTCCGGGCCACGCGTGCGAAGAAGACTTCTGTGAGGAGCACATGAGCGAAGCAGGCGATATGGGCCTTGTGGTGGTGGGCGCTGCCGGCCGCATGGGTCAGACGCTGATCCGTGCCATCCACACCATCCCCGGCGCGCGGGTCATCGGCGCGGTCGAGCGGGCGGGTTCGCCCTATCTGGGCAAGGACGCAGGCGAACTGGCGGGCATCGGCATCATCAATGTGCCGATCGGCGACGACCCGCTGCCGGTCTTCGCCAAGGCAGACGGCGTGCTCGATTTCACCACCCCGGCCTCATCAGTCGAATTCGCTGGCTACGCCGCGCAAGCGCGCATCGTTCACGTCATCGGCACGACCGGGTGCACGGCCGACGACAATGCGAAAATCGCGGCGGCGGCGCGCCATGCGACGATCGTCAAGTCGGGCAATATGAGCCTCGGCGTCAATCTGCTGGCGGTGCTGGTCGAGCAGGCGGCACGCGCGCTCGATGCCGACGATTTCGACATCGAGATCCTCGAAATGCACCATAAGCACAAGGTCGACGCGCCATCGGGCACAGCGCTGCTGCTGGGTGAAGCCGCCGCCGCCGGGCGTGGTATCGAGCTTTCAGGCAATGAGGTACGCGTCCGCGACGGCCACACCGGCGTGCGCAAGACGGGCTCGATCGGCTTTGCCACGCTGCGCGGCGGCTCGGTGGTCGGCGACCACAGCGTGATGCTGGCAGGCACCGGCGAGCGCATCACGCTTGCCCACCATGCCGAGGACCGCGCCATCTTCGCCCGCGGCGCCGTCAAGGCGGCGCTTTGGGCGCGCGGCAAGAAGCCGGGGCTGTATTCGATGCGGGACGTGCTCGGCCTCAGCTGAGCGGCCAATCTGCCAACTTGCCCAACCTGAAGGGAGCAAACATGTCGAGAACCCTCGTGCTCGTGCGCCACGGCCAGAGCGAATGGAATTTGAAAAACCTGTTCACCGGCTGGCGCGACGTCGACCTGACCGAGCAGGGCCATGCCGAGGCCAAGGCCGCCGGCCAGAAACTCAAGGCGCGCGGCCTGAAATTCGACATCGCCTTCACCTCGGCGCTGATCCGGGCGCAAAAGACCTGCCAGCACGTTCTCGACGCGGTCGGCCAGAGCGACCTGAAGACCATCCGCGACCAGGCACTGAACGAGCGCGACTATGGCGACCTTTCCGGCCTCAACAAGGACGATGCCCGCAAGAAATGGGGCGAGGAGCAGGTGCATGTCTGGCGCCGCTCCTACGACGTACCGCCGCCCGCCGGCGAAAGCCTTAAGGACACTGGCGCCCGCGTCTGGCCCTATTACCTGCACGATCTGCAGCCGCATGTGCTGCGCGGCGGCACCGTGCTGGTCGCCGCGCACGGCAACTCGCTGCGCGCGCTGATCATGGCGCTCGACGGCAAGTCGGGCGAGGAGATCGTCAAGCTGGAACTCGGCACCGGCGTGCCGGTCATCTACCAGCTCAACGCCGATTCCACCGTCGCGTCCAAGGAAGTGCTGGACGACTGAGCCGGCGAACGGAGCAACCGCGAAAAAAGCGCGTTGACACACATCGCTTGCCCGCTTACATGAGCCCGCACCAGCCCAGATGGCGGAATTGGTAGACGCGCACGGTTCAGGTCCGTGTTCCGCAAGGAGTGGAGGTTCGAGTCCTCTTCTGGGCACCAAATTCCGGTTTCGAACCCTTCGACGGTTCAGAAACTTAAAGAAAAAGCCCGGTTCGTCCGGGCTTTTTCTTTGCGCGGCTCAAGGTCACTCTAAAACGGCCGTTTCAGCGAGGCCAGCGCCTACGCCGTGCAGCAAAGACTTGTTGCACTGCACCAAAATTTGCGGCTATGTGCAGATATCCAAGATGGACCCAGTGCAATTCCGGGTGGCTCTTCCGGCCGCCGATCCGCCGGACAACAACAAAACCAGATCTGCGCTGACTATGATGGGCTGCGGTCCGTCGCGGTCTGGAAATGATTGACCGGAATTCCATGCTCACATTCAAAACCTACCGCGACGAGTGGCGCGGCAACCTGCGCGGCGACGTGCTCGCGGGCATTGTTGTCGCCCTGGCGCTGATACCAGAAGCCATCGGTTTTTCTGTCATTGCCGGCGTTGACCCCAAGATTGGGCTCTACGCTTCTTTCTCCATCGCCATGATTATCTCCATCACCGGCGGCCGGCCGGCGATGATTTCAGCTGCCACCGCGGCCACAGCCGTGCTTATGGTCACCTTGGTGCGCGACCATGGTCTGCAATACCTGCTCGCGGCAACCATTCTGGCCGGCGTGGTCCAGGTCGCGGCCGGCTTCGCCAGGCTGGGTTATGTGATGCGGTTCGTGTCGCGCTCGGTGATGACCGGATTTGTCAACGCGCTTGCGATTCTGATCTTCATGGCCCAACTGCCGGAGCTGGTCGGCATGCCGTGGCAAACCTATGCGATGATCAGTCTCGGCCTTGCCATCATCTATCTGTTTCCCCGCATCACGAAGGCGGTGCCCTCGCCTCTGGTGTGCATCATCGTGCTCACCACCCTATCGCTGCTGCTTCACATCGACGTGCGGACGGTGGGCGACCTCGGCGAACTGCCGTCGAGCTTGCCGACCTTCCTGCTGCCGGACGTGCCTTTCACGCTGGAAACGCTGTGGATCATTTTGCCTTATTCACTAGGCGTGGCCGCGGTTGGCCTGCTCGAAAGCCTGCTGACGGCGTCCATTGTCGACCAGATGACCGACACAAAAAGCGACAAGAACCGTGAATGTGTTGGCCAGGGTATCGCCAACTTCGTAACCGGGTTCCTGGGCGGCATGGCCGGCTGCGCCATGATCGGCCAGTCGGTTATCAACGTCAAATCTGGTGGACGCACGCGGCTTTCCACATTTGTGGCCGGGGCGTTTCTGTTGTTCATGCTCATGTCGCTCGGCGACTGGCTGCGCGTCATTCCCATGCCGGCCCTGGTCGCCATCATGATCATGGTATCGATCGGCACGTTCAGCTGGTCTTCTCTGAACGATCTCAGGAAGCACCCCCGTCGTTCAAGCATCGTCATGCTGGCGACAGTGACCACCGTGGTCGGGACCCACAATCTCGCGCTTGGTGTCGGGGTGGGCGTGCTGCTCTCGGGCATCTTCTTCGCTTGGAAGGTGTCGCAGATTTTCCGCGTCACCTCGACCCTCAGTGGCGACGGCCCGGAGCGCCATTACCTTATCGAGGGCCAGTTATTCTTCGCTTCAGCGGAGGACTTTCTGAACGCGTTCGATTTCAAGGAGCGCCTCCAGCGCGCCGTCATCGACGTCACTCACGCTCATATCTGGGACCTCACTGGCGTCGGCGCAGTCGACACCGCCGTTCTCAAGTTCCGCCGCGAGGGCGTCGAGGTGGAGGTGGTAGGTCTCAACGAGGCCAGCGTCACCATCATGGACAAACTTGCCATGCACAATGAGCCGGGTGCTTTGGAACGAGTCTTCAGCCACTGACGAAGGCCTTCCGACTGAGGTTCTTCGGCTGGTGTCTCGGTTTGGATCCTCGCCCGAGATGACGACGGCGTGGTGTCTACCAGCCAGACCTCCCCTCCTGGTCAGGGCTCCAACAAACCGCTTCAAACTCCGCGCCCGCTTCGCTACGCTCAACCATGGCTCAATCCACCACCCAGATCTTCGGTGCCCGCCGCGACCAGGCGTTCCCCACGCTGGCCGAGGTGGACATCGACCGCATGCGCCGGTTCGGCGAGGCCAGCGCCTATGCGGCCGGCGAGAACATCGTCACGGCGGGCGATGTGGCGCCCGGTCTGATCGTCGTGCTGTCGGGCAGCGTGGATATCACCCAGGATGGCGGGCTCGGCAGGCGCGAGACGATCTTCACCCACGGTCCAGGCAGCTTTGTCGGCGAACTGGCGCAGCTTTCGGCCCGTCCCTCGCTGGTCAATGCGCAGGCCGCCGAACCGGTGGAGGCGTTCGTCATCGCCTCGCAGCGGCTGCGCGACCTGATGGTGCAGGAGGCCAATCTCGGCGAGCGCATCATGCGGGCGCTGATTCTGCGTCGCGTCGGGCTTTTGGAGAGCGCCACCAGCGGGCCGATCATCATCGGACCCCAGGACAATGCCGACGTGTTGCGGCTGCAGGGTTTCCTCGCCCGCAGCGGCCAACCGCACCGCGTGCTCGATTCAGACAGCGATCCCTGCGCCAAAACCCTGGTAGAACGCTTCGAGGTCGATCCGCACCACCTGCCGATCGTGCTCTGTCCAAACGGCAGGCTGCTGATGAACCCGGGTGAAAAGGACCTCGCCCGCTGCATCGGCCTGCTGCGGCCGATCGATGCCGATACGGTGTATGACGTGGCCATCGTCGGCGCCGGCCCGGCAGGGCTGGCGGCGGCGGTCTATGCGGCATCCGAAGGCCTGTCGACGATCGTGCTCGATTGCCGTGCCTTCGGCGGACAGGCCGGCGCCTCCTCGCGCATCGAGAACTATCTCGGTTTCCCCACGGGCATTTCGGGCATGGCGCTGATGGCGCGCGCCTACAACCAGGCGCAGAAATTCGGCGTCGAAATGGTGATCCCGGACGAGGCGAAGCTTTTGAGCGCTGCCGCCGACGCGTCAGGCGCCCGCTATCTGCTCGATGTCGGCGACGGCGAGACCGTGCGCGCGCGCAGCGTGGTGATCGCCAGCGGCGCGCGCTATCGCCGCCTCGACATCGCCAATCTGGCGCGGTTCGAGGGAACGTCCGTGCATTATTGGGCGTCGCCCATCGAAGGCCGGCTTTGCGCGGGCCAGGAAGTGGCGCTGGTCGGCGCCGGCAATTCGGCCGGACAGGCGGCCGTCTATCTGGCCAGTCATGCGCGGAAAGTGGCGCTGCTGGCGCGCGGCGGCAGCCTCGATGCCAGCATGTCGCGCTATCTGGTCGAGCGCATCCGGGCGCAGCCGAACATCGAGGTGCTGACCGGGACCGAAATCGAGGCTCTGGAGGGCGAAGAGGGCAATCTTGCAACAGTGCGCTGGCGCAACCGCGCCAACGGCGCGGAAACCACGCGCTCGATCCGCCATCTCTTCCTCTTTATCGGCGCCGATCCGAACACCGATTGGCTGGCGAACTGCGATGTGGCGCTGGACGCCAGAGGTTTCGTGCGCACCGGCTCGGACATAGGATCGGCGCAGATGGAGACCAGCCGCAGCGGCGTGTTCGCCATAGGCGACGTCCGCGCCGGCTCGGTCAAACGTGTCGCGGCGGCTGTCGGCGAAGGCGCCCAGGTGGTCGCGGCATTGCATGCATATCTCGCGCGCGGCAACGCCGATACACCTCGAATGGCAGGAGAGCATCATGGATGAATGCAGACATACGCGCGACATCAGGAAGGTGACGCCGAGCGCGCTCGGCTGCGAGGAATGCCTGCAGAGTGGGTCGCAATGGGTGCATCTGCGGCTCTGCCGCACCTGCGGCCATGTCGGCTGCTGCGACGACTCGCCCAACCGCCACGCCACCAAGCATTTCCACGCCACCAAGCATCCGATCATCGAGGGCTACGATCCACCCGAAGGCTGGGCATGGTGCTATGTCGACGAGGTTTTTATCGAGCTTGGCGACGATGTGACCCCGCAGAACGGCCCGATCCCGCGCTTTGTTTGAGCGACGGCAGATGGCGAAGGAATCCCGAGAAAAGCGCGATCCATCCGGGCTTTCTTGGCGGCCGCCCCCCTGCAGAACGGCTTGGCAGTCAGTCGGCGAAATACAGATATCCCAGCCACCCGGCCAGCACGATCGAGGCAGCCCAGATACAAACAATGATCACCGCCGCGTAGCGGCTCACCGGCCTGTCGGCGGCCAGCGCGGCGGTCTTTCTGTGTTCCGCCATCACCTCGGGCGGTATCATCCTGACCACGGCAAGGACGCCCAAAGGGACAAGGATGACGTCGTCGAGATAGCCGATCACCGGAATGAAATCGGGGATCAGGTCGATTGGCGACAAGGCATAGCTTGCAACACACACGGCAAGCGCCTTGGCATACCAAGGCGTTCGGGGATCGCGAGCGGCGAGGTAGAGCGCATGCACATCGCGCTTGATCGTTCGGGCCCACTCATTCAGTGCCATCGGATGATTTTAACGCCAAATGAAAACCGCCGATAGCGCACGCCTCCGAGAGTGTCTCGAAGAACCGATGACCGCTGGTTTACCGCACGGAGCCGGTGACGGTCGGGTCGATCATGCTGGGAACGGACTTGCGTTCGTTTCCGGCAAGCGCCGCTATGATCAGCAGGCTGGCAACCACCGGGACAAACAGGATGGCGACGCGAGCTTGCACGTAAAAGATGGCGCGCCATTCATTGCGCTTGTCGGAGCTGTTGCTCATCATACTCACTTTGTCGGTCCCCCACGCGGTGACATAGCCGCGAACGGTTAAACAACTCCTTCCGACTTCGTTAACCCAGCGGAATTGAGGCGAAATTCCCAAGCGATGCCCCAGATGGCGATGCCAGGCTCAGTTCAGCCCGATAAGCCTGGCGCCCTGCCGGAACAGCGTCACGGCGTCCGGCTCGAAGCGGAAGGTGCCGATGAAATCGTCGGCGCAATAGTCCGGCCTTGTCTTGCGAATGGCGGCGGCGAAGCCGCGCGCCTCGTCGAGCCGTCCGGCCAGCGCCAGGCAGTGTGCGGCGATCGCCAGTATGATGGCGTGGGCGTTGGGCCGCGCCGCCGCCTTCAGCGCCCATTCGGCCGCTTCCTCGAACTGGCCGAGCCGGACATGCGCCATGGCGCGTGCGCCCAGCATGCCGAACAGCAGCGGGTCGAACGGGCTGAGATGGCGCGAATGATCGGAAGAGCCTATCGCCGCTCGCGGGTCGCCCGACTGCGAATGCACGAAGGACAGCGCGTAGTGGCCGAGCGCGAAGTTGGGGCTGAGATCGACAGCCCGTTCCAGTTCGAGCAGCGAACCGTCCTGCTCGCCGCGCAGCCACAGCGCCCGGCCCATTGCCCAATGCGCGGCCGGATTGTGGTCGTCGACCAGCAGGCTGTGTCCGGCGCTCTCGAAGGCCAGCGCGCTTTCGCGGTCGCGGTCGCCCCAGCGCTGGAAGGCGTTCTGCCAGTGGGTGAAGGACAGGCCGGCATAGGCGCGGGCGAAGGTCGGGTCGAGCTGCAGGGCCTGGGCAAAGAAATGCCGCGCCTGCTCGTTTTCGGCCTGGGTGAAGCGGTACATGTGCCAGAGGCCGCGATGATAGGCCTCCCAGGCGTTGAGCGAGCAGGGCGCCTTCAGCATGGCGCGGTTGCGCTCGACCGTTTCGATCTCGGCCGAGATCGAGGAGACGATGCTGTTGCCGATGTCGTCAAGCACGGAAAAGATGTCATCGGGCCTGCGCTCGAAGGTCTCGGCCCAGACGATCCTGGCGCTGCGGACCTCGATCAGTTCGACGCTGACGATGAGGCGGCCGGACGGGCTGCGCACGGTGCCGGTGGCGACATAGTCGACATTCAGCCGGCGGCCGGCATCCTCGGGCGCGATGTTCTGCTCTGCCAGCGCAAACACCGATCCGCGCGCGATGACGAAGAAGTCCCTGAGCTTGGCCAGGCGGGTGATGATGTCGTGGGTGAAACCGTCGGCCAATCCGCCGCGTGCGCCGCCGACCTCCTCGACAAACGGCATCACCGCCAGCGAAGCATGGCTGGGCTCGACCGGGCCGGGTGCGGTCGGCGTGGCCACCAATGGCGATAGTGTGGACAGGCAGGCCGTCCGAAGCGAGATGCCCGACTGTCGGTCACGGATCGCCCGCCAGGCCGCGCGAAGCGGTGCGAAATCCAGTTCTTCCGATTTGAACAACTGTTCTGCCGCCGCCAGATGCTCTTCAGCCGCGCCGATCTCGCCGCGTCCGGCCAGACCTGCCAAAAGTGCCGCATGTGCACGCCGGTCGAACGGCGCCAGTTCCACCCATGTGTCGAGATGGGCGATCGCCTCGTCGCTGTCTGCCGCCAGGCTGCCGACGAGTTGCTCCAGCACGGCGACGTGGCACGAGTGGAAGCGGCGGCGCTGCGCGGTCAGCCAGCTGTTGAAATGCGGGCTGCGCTCGAGCTCCAGCCCGTCGAGGAAATCGCCGGCAAACAGTCTGGCCAGCGCCCGCAAGCGCTCGACATCAAGGGTGCCGAGCCCTTGCGTGGCGGCCTGGCTCACCTCCAGCGCATCGACCAGGCAATCGCTCAGATCGAGTGCGACCGTGTCGCCCTGTGTCGCGACCCGGTGTCGGCCCACCGCGTCGAGCGTGCTCCGCAGCTTGCTCAGGCACCAGCGCAGTTCGCCCCTTGGGTCGTTCGGCACATCCCACAACAACTCGCACAGGCGACTGCGGCCGACCGGATGCGGCGCCAGCGCCAGATAGGCGAGCAGCGCGCGCAGCTTGCGTGACGCAGGCAGGGTAACCGGAGCGCCGTCGTGGGAGATCATCAGCGGCCCGAGCAGGCGCACGGAAAGGACCGGCATCTCGACGTCCAGCCTCGATCGGTTGGATTCCACGTGCGTTTCCACGCCTGCTCCCACGCTGGCCTGTCGGCCTCTCCTGTATCACCAAACACGACACGGCGCATCCGGCAGCGGATTTCAGCGCCCGATACAGCCATTGCCGCTGTGCGGCATGTCAGTCCTAGCGCGGCAAGGTCACCAAACCTCGCCGCCCAACCCGCTGGCTTGTAACCGGCCCGTGAAGACAAAACACGATGACAATCAGGGAGACCAAGATGTTGCAGCAGCAGAAGATCAGAACCACGGCCGGGCGCGGCCGCCTGTTCGACAGCATTCTCGACACCGTCGGCGACACGCCGGTGGTTCGCATCAACAATCTCGGACCGGCCCACGCGACGATCTACGTCAAGGCCGAGTACTTCAATCCCGGCGCTTCGGTGAAGGACCGGCTGGCGCTCAACATCATCGAGGAGGGCGAGCGCAGCGGTGCGCTGAAGCCGGGCCAGACGGTGGTCGAGGCGACCAGCGGCAACACCGGCATCGGCCTCGCCATGGTCTGCGCGCAGAAGGGTTATCCGCTGGTCGTCACCATGGCCGACAGTTTTTCGGTCGAGCGCCGCAAGCTGATGCGCATGCTGGGCGCCAGGGTGGTGCTGACGCCGCGCGCTGAAAAAGGTTTCGGCATGTACAAGAAGGCGGTGGAACTGGCCGAGGCCAATGGCTGGTTTCTCGCCCGCCAGTTCGAGACGGCCGCCAACGCCGCCATCCACGAGGCGACGACGGCGCGCGAGATCGTCAATGATTTCGCCGGCTCGCGGCTCGATTGCTTCGTCACCGGCTATGGCACCGGCGGCACGGTGGTCGGCGTGGCGCGCGTGCTGCGCCGCGAGTGTCCGGAAACCCGTATCGTGCTGTCCGAGCCGGCCAACGCGCAGCTCATCGGCAGCGGCAAGGTGCAGCAGCGCGGCGCCGATGGTGCCCCGGCCGCCAGCCATCCAGCCTTTGAACCGCACCCGATCCAGGGCTGGACGCCGGATTTCATCCCCAACGTACTGCAGGAGGCGATCGACACCAGCCTCTATGACGAGGTGATGCCGATCGCCGGACCCGAAGGCATCAAATGGGCCAGAGAATTGGCGCGGAAAGAGGGCATCTTCACCGGCATTTCCGGCGGCGCGACCTTCGCCGTGGCACGGCAGGTCGCGGAGAAGGCGCCGGCTGGCGCGGTGATCCTGTGCATGCTGCCCGACACCGGCGAGCGCTACATGTCGACACCGCTGTTCGACGGCATCGAGGCCGAGATGGATGCCGACGAGACTGCCCTGTCGCGCTCGACGCCCGGCTGTCAGTTTCCCGCGGCTTGACGGGAGATCCGTCATGGACGCCGTGCAAGAAAACCTCGGCCTGGTGGCCGAGGAAACGCTCGATCCCCTGGACTGGGCCGATGTGCAGGCCCTGTCGCACCGGGTCATCGACGATGCGGTCGATTATCTCCGCGATGTGCGCGACCGCCCGGTCTGGCGGGAGATGCCGGCCGATGTGAGAAAGGCCTTCTCGGCGCCGCTGCCGCGCTCCCCGGCGCCGCTGGATGCTGTCTATGCCGAGGTGTCCCGCACGGTGATGTCCTATCCGATGGGCAATATCCATCCGCGCTTCTGGTCCTGGTATATGGGGTCGAGCAACTTCACCGGCGCGCTCGGCGATTTCCTGGCGGCTATCCAGGGCTCGAACCTCGGCGGCGGCAACCACGCCGCCGGGCTGATGGATAGCCAGGTGGTGAACTGGTGCAAGGAGATGCTGGGCTTTCCAGCTTCTGCCGGCGGTACCTTGGTCAGCGGCGGCTCGATGGCCAACATCATAGGGCTGACCGTGGCGCGCAATGTCAAGGCCGGCATCGACGTGCGTGAGCACGGTGTCGCCGCCATCGAAAAGCCGCTGCGCTTCTACGGCTCGGAGCAGATCCACTCGTGCCACCGCAAGGCGATGGAGGCACTCGGCCTCGGCAACCGGGCACTGCGCCGCATACCGACCGATGCCGGGCTGCGCATCGATATCGCTGCCTTGCGTGCGGCGATCACCGAGGACCGCAGGGCAGGGTTCAAACCGGCCTGCGTCATCGGTACGGCCGGCACGGTCAACACCGGGGCGATCGACGATTTGCAGGCGCTTGCGAAGCTGGCACATGAGGAAGACCTCTGGTTCCATGTCGACGGCTGCATCGGCGCGCTGATCGCCATTGCGCCTGAAAATGCCCATCGCGTCGCCGGCATCGAACGGGCGGATTCGGTCGCGCTCGATCCGCACAAATGGCTGCACGCGCCATTCGAGGTCGGCTGCGCCCTGGTCAGGGATGCCGCCGCGCATCGCGGGGCCTTCGCTGTGACGCCGGAATATCTGGAATCGATGCCGCGCGGCCTCGCTTCCGGCGAATGGTTGCACGACTACGGCCTGCAGACGTCGCGCGGTTTTCGCGCGCTGAAGGTGTGGATGGCACTGAAGGAGCACGGTGTCGAGAAATTCGGCCGCCTGATCGACCAGAACATTGCTCAGGCCGTCTATCTTGCCGGCCTGATCGAGGCCGCACCGCGGTTGCAGCTGGCGGCATCGCCGACCGTCAACATCGTCTGCTTCCGCTATCAGCCCGGTCTGACAGGCGAGGCTCTGAAGGCGCTCAACACGGAGATCATGCTGCGGCTGCAGGAACAGGGCATTGCGGCCCTTTCGGACACCACGGTGCATGGCGAGCACTGGTTGCGCGTGGCGATCACCAACCATCGCACACGGCGCGAGGATCTCGACCTTCTGGTGCATGAAACGGTGCGGCTGGGGCATGACATCGCAACGCAGGGTTCCGCGCCTTCCTAGTTACGGGCAGGCATGCGATTCTGCCGCGATGATTCGGGAGATCCAGGCCGTGACGCTGTTTCGTATGGTTGCACTGGCAGCGCTGGTCTTCACCGCCCCGGCGCAGGCCGCCGACATGGCCTTTTTCGTCAAGAACCTGCGCAAGGAATCTGTCGCGGTCGAGCTGTTCAGCCGCGACCGTGAGACGGTCTGGCCGGGCAATGACAAGGTGTTCCTGATCGAACCCGAGTCGCAGAAATCCGTGCCGCTGTCCTGCAATCAGGGCGAACATATCTGCTACGGCGCCTGGGCCGACGGCAATGACAGCATCTCCGCCGGCGTCGGGCCGGACAATGACCAGCCCTGCGACACCTGCTGCTTCATCTGCGTGGAACATTCCACCGAGACGATCGATCTGGTGCCGTAGAGCGCGGAAGTTTCGTTGGACCCAAATTAAGTCGGGGATCGGCCCGTCCGGTCCACTTCCGCGATTCAGCGCTGCATGCAATGGTCGCCCCGCGGCCGGGTGGGCCGCTTGTTCGGGGGTTATCATGTTTCATGCCTATGCGCGCCGCATGCTGGCCGCGCTGTCCTTCGTCATGCTGGTTGCGTCGGCGGCGCAAGCCGACGATGTCACCTTCGCCATCAAGAACAGCCACCCCAACGCCATGCGCGTCGAGCTCTACAGCCAGGATCGCGACTATGTCTGGCCGGGCGAGGACAAGGACTACGTCCTCGACGACGGCGAGACCAAGCAGCTGCCGATATCCTGCAACGCGGGCGAATCGATCTGCTACGGCGCCTGGGTCGATGGCGATGAGGGCACCTATTGGGGCGTCGGTCCAGGCAACACGGAAAAATGCGAAGATTGCTGCTACACCTGCAACGGCGGCGAGACCGAGGAGATCGAGCTGGTCCCCTGACCGGTTTGCCAGCTTGACGGTCTTCGGGCCGGAAGCCATGGCCTGTGCAAATACCCAGCGCGCGCCGCCTCGAACTGTTCAGACGCGACGCGCTTCAGGCAAAAGGAGCTCAGCTATGGCCGGCATGGTCGAAAGCGACAAGATCGACGTCGGGTTTTCCGGCAAGCGTTGCATCCATTCGCGCAACTGCGTGCTCGGCGATCCGAATGTCTTCGTGCCCAACGCGCCGGGCCAATGGATCCATCCCGAGGCGGCCAGCGTCGAGAAGATCGTTGCCATCGCCGAAAGCTGCCCCTCGGGCGCCATCACCTACATCAGGAAGGATGGCGGGCCGCAGGAGCAGCCGCCGGTGGTCAACACCGTGCGGCTGCGCGAAAACGGCCCGCTGGCGGTACACGCCGGGATCGTGCTCGACGGCGAGACTTCTTATCGTGCCACGCTCTGCCGCTGCGGCGCCTCGGAAAACAAGCCGTTCTGCGACGGTAGCCACAACAAGTCAGGTTTTGCCGCCACCGGCGAGCCACCGCTGAAGGACACGCTGGCGCTCGAAGCGAGGAATGGTCCGCTGAAAGTGACGCCGACCACCAATGGCCCGCTCAAGCTAGAGGGCAATCTCGAGATCGTCACCGGAACCGGCCATACGGTCGACCGTACGCAACGCGCCTTCCTCTGCCGCTGCGGCCATTCCGCCAACAAACCGTTCTGCGATGGCACGCACAAGAAGGTGGGGTTTGTGGGGTAGCTGTTTTGGCCGGCGGGACAGCACCCCCCTCTGTCCTGCCGGACATCTCCCCCGCAAGGGGGGAGATTGGCAGTTTCCGCCGGCGGCGCCCTTTTCGGCATTGAAGATTGGCGAAAGCGGGGATGACATCCGATCTCCCCACTTGCGGGGGAGATGCCTGGCAGGGCAGAGGGGGGTGCTGTCCCGCCGACCTCGCTTGTTCACCACCACCAACCTACCTACCGTGGCCCAGCGCTCGCGGCTTTATCGTCCGCTCCGTATCGGCTAAGGGCAGGGACAAATAAATTGCCACCCGGACCGCCGCCAAAAATGACAGCCAAGACCAAGCCAAAGCCGCTGTTCCTCGGGATCGACACCGGCGGCACCTATACCGATGCCGTGTTGTGGTCTGAGACGGAAGGCCCGCAAGAGGGGCCGAACAAGGGCAAGGTGCTGGCCAAGGCCAAGGCGCTGACCACACGGCATGACCTCGCCGTTGGCATTTCCGGCGCCGTCGACGCGGTGCTGCAGAAAGCCGGCACCGATCCCGCCGCCATCAAATTGGTGTCGATGTCGACGACGCTTGCCACCAACGCGCTTGTCGAGGGCCAGGGCGGCCGCGTCGCGCTGGTGATGATCGGCTTTTCCGAGGGCGACCTCGCCCGCGACGGGCTGAAGGCCGCGCTCGGCACCGATCCGGTGGTTTTTTGTCCGGGCGGCCACGATGTGCACGGCAATGCCGCCAAGCTCGATCTGTCTGGACTGGAGGCGGCGTTGCCGGAACTCGGCGCCTCGGTGTCCGGCTTTGCCGTCTGCGCCTATTTTGCCACCCGCAATCCGGCGCATGAGATCGCCGCCCGCGAGTTGATCCGCGAAAAGACAGGCCTGCCGGTCACATCGAGCCACGAGCTGTCGGCCAAGCTCGGCGGCCCGCGCCGGGCACTCACCACTCTGCTCAACGCCAGGCTGATCTCAATGATCGACCGGCTGGTGGCGGCAACCGAAGGCTTTCTCCAGGCGCGCAACATTGCAGCCCCGCTGATGGTGGTGCGCGGCGACGGTGCGCTGGTTTCGGCAGCGTTTGCCCGCCAGCGGCCGATCGAGACCATCCTGTCCGGCCCGGCCGCCAGCCTGGTCGGCGCCCGCCACATGACCGGGCTCGACAATGCTGTGGTGTCGGACATCGGCGGCACCACCACCGACGTCGCCGTGCTCGACGGCGGCCGTCCCAGGCTCGACCCGGAAGGCGCCACCGTCGGCGGCTTCCGCACCATGGTCGAGGCCGTCGCCATGCGCACCTTCGGCCTCGGCGGCGATTCCGAAGTGGCGCTGGAAGATGGCGCGCTCAACCCGAAGATCCTGCTCGGGCCGCGCCGCCTGGTGCCGTTGGCGCTGGCCGGCATGGCGCACGGTACAGCTGTCACCTCCGAACTCGAACGCCAGCTGCGGGCGCCCAATCCCGGCCGCATGGACGGCCGCTTCGCGGTGCGCACCGGCGTGCCGGACCGGCTCGCCGCCGGCCTGACCGGCGCCGAAGCCAGGCTCTACGAGCTGATCGGTGCCGTGCCGCTCGCCGTCGACAGGCTTTTGAGTTCCAACGCGCAGAACGCGACGCTGAACCGGCTGGTGTCGCGCGGGCTGGTGCATGTCGCCGGCTTCACCCCGTCGGACGCCGCCCATGTGCTGGGCAAGCAGGCGAACTGGGATCCCATCGCCGCGCGCCTCGGCGCCGAACTGTTCGCCCGCAAGCGTGACGGCCGTGGCCAGAACATCGCCGCTTCGCCGGAAGCGATTTCGGAACGGGTGCTGGTGACGCTGACGCGCTGGTCGGCCGAATATATCCTCGAGACCGCCTTTGCCGAGGATGGGCTCGATGGCGCGTCGACGGTGGCGCACGCCCTGGTGCAGCGCGCGGTCGACGCGCATCCCGGCATCGCCCGCCTGAGCGTTGCGCTCGACCGCCCGGTCATCGGCCTCGGCGCCTCGGCGCCGCTGCACTATGCCGGGCTGCCGCCGCTGATCGGCAATGACTGCGTGGTGCCCAGGGATACCGATGTCGCCAACGCGCTCGGCGCCGTCGTCGGCCAGGTCAGGGTATCGGCCGAGGCGCGGGTCAGCCAGCCCATGGAAGGGCTGTTTCGTCTCGCCTCGGGCGAGACCGTGCGCGATTTCCTCGACGAGGCGACGGCGATCGCGGCGGCCGAGGCCGATGTCCGCGCCATCGTCGCGGAGCGCGCCAGGGATGCCGGCACCGACAGCGCCGAGATCGACGTCGCCACCGAATTCCGGGTCTCGACCGTCGAAGCCCAGCGCATGTTCATCGAGGCGCATGTCGTGGCCGTGGCCTCGGGAAGGCCGCGCATTGCGGTTTGAGCGGGGCGGCGAAATACGCCACCTTCACCCTAAGCTGAATTGACCCGGCAAACCTGACATGCCAAAGGCCCGCAAAGCCTTTCATCTGGAGTAGCCTGATGACCGACCGCATCGAGATCGCCGGATTGCGGATTGCCCGCGAGCTGCATGAGTTCGTGGCCAGGGAAGCGCTGCCGGGCACGGAGATCGAAGCGGACGCCTTCTGGAACGGTTTTTCGGCCATCATCCATGATTTGGCGCCGAAGAACCGGGCGCTGCTGGCAGCGCGTGACGCCATCCAGGAACAGGTAGATGGCTGGTATCGCGATCACGGCGCGCCGGTCGACATGGAGGCCTACAAGGGCTTCCTGAAAGAGATCGGCTATATCGTTCTGGAGGGCCCGCCCTTCAGCGTGTCGACCGACAATGTCGACCCCGAAATCGCTGATGTTGCCGGACCGCAGCTGGTCGTGCCGGTGATGAATGCGCGCTATGCGCTCAACGCCGCCAATGCGCGCTGGGGTTCGCTCTACGATGCGCTCTACGGCACCGATGCCATCCCCGAAACGGATGGCGCCGAAAAGGGCAAAGCCTTCAATCCGGCGCGCGGCGCCAAGGTCGTTGCCTGGACGAAGACCTTCCTCGACGAGGCTGCCCCGCTCACCTCGGGCAAATGGGCCGGGGTCAACGGTCTGTCATTGGCGCAAGGCGCCCTGCGGCTAAGCGCCGGCGCCGGCTCGACGACACTGGCCGACCCCAGGCAATTCGTCGGCTATCGTGGCGATGCCGCCAATCCCGATACCGTGCTGCTTGTGCGCAACGGCCTGCACATCGAGATCGTGATCGACCGCAACAACCAGATCGGCCGCACCGATCCGGCTGGCATCGCCGATGTCATCCTGGAATCGGCGCTGACCACCATCCAGGACTGCGAGGATTCGGTCGCGGCGGTGGATGCGCCAGACAAGGTCGTCGTCTACCGCAACTGGCTCGGCCTGATGAAGGGCGATCTGACGGAAGAGATCACCAAGGGCGGCAAGAGTTTTGTCCGCAAGCTCAACCCTGACCGCTCCTACACCGCGCCCGCCGGCGGCACGCTGACCGTGCCCGGCCGCTCGCTGATGCTGGTCAGGAATGTCGGCCACCTCATGACCAATCCGGCGATACTGGATCGCGACGGCAACGAGGTTCCGGAAGGCATCATGGATGCGGCGATGACGGCGCTGATCGCGCTGCACGATGTAGGGCCGAACGGCCGCCGCGCCAATTCCCGCGCCGGCTCGATGTATGTCGTGAAACCCAAGATGCATGGGCCGGAGGAGGTCGCTTTCGCCGTCGAGATATTCGACCGCGTCGAGGCCCTGCTCGGCATGACTGAGAATACCATCAAGATGGGCATCATGGACGAGGAGCGGCGCACCACCGTCAACCTCAAGGAGGCGATCCGCGCCGCAAAAGAGCGTGTCGTGTTCATCAACACCGGCTTCCTCGACCGCACCGGCGACGAGATCCATACCTCGATGGAAGCCGGCCCGATGATCCGCAAGGGCGACATGAAGCAGGCCGCCTGGATTTCCGCCTACGAGGCGTGGAATGTCGACACCGGGCTGGAATGCGGCTTGGCCGGCCACGCCCAGATCGGCAAGGGCATGTGGGCGATGCCGGATTTGATGGCGGCAATGCTGGAACAGAAGATCGCCCACCCCAAGGCTGGCGCCAACACCGCCTGGGTGCCGTCGCCGACGGCGGCGACGCTGCATGCCACGCACTACCACAAGGTCGATGTCCATGCCGTGCAGGCCGCACTCAAGAACCGGCCCAAGGCAAAGCTCGACGACATCCTGTCGGTGCCGGTCGCGGTGCGGCCGAACTGGTCGCCTGAAGACATCCAGAAGGAACTCGACAACAACGCGCAGGGCATTCTTGGCTATGTCGTGCGCTGGATCGACCAAGGCGTCGGCTGCTCGAAAGTGCCTGACATCAACGATGTCGGCCTGATGGAAGACCGCGCCACGCTGCGTATTTCCTCACAGCATATCGCCAACTGGCTGCACCACGGCGTGTGCAGCGAGGACCAGGTGATGGCGACGATGAAGCGCATGGCTGACATCGTCGACCGCCAGAACGCGGGCGACCCACTCTACCAGCCCATGGCCGCCGATTTCACCAAGTCGATCGCCTTCCAGGCCGCTTGTGACCTGGTCTTCAAGGGCCGCGTCCAGCCCAACGGCTACACCGAGCCGGTGCTGCACGCGCGGCGGCTGGAACTGAAGGCGCAGCAAGCCTGAGGCAACGGATCGGTTTTGTCGTATTTCGCTCGACGGTGGTGAAATCGCCAGCGGCGTTGAAGGCGCGTCCGCGACTGGTGCGGCGGATGCTATTTGCTTCCGGCCACAGACAAGGCGTCAGGAAGCCGTATGGTCCAGGAGCCGGATGGTGGGATCGCGACGGTGTTCGGAGTTGACCCGATCGACGCCTTCCACCGTAATCGCGATCGTCCCGTTTTCCACTCTTGCTATCCAGCCCTTCGCTTTCAGATACCAGAGATGAAATTCGAGATGCTCTCGCGGACAGCCTGACAAGCGTTCGAGCTCCACATCTCCGATCCCGGGATTGCTGACGTCGTGCCGGCGCTTCGCGTAAAGCAGCGACAGCAGCCTGGCCTGGATCACGACATCCCGCTCGACGCCCTTGGTGCTGCTGGCTTCCTCGGTCAGCTCGCGGCGAAGGCCGGCATGGTCCTTGTACGCGATGTCGTATTGAGCGCGTTTGACCGGATCCTTGAGCGTGTTGTGGGCTTCCACGATTTCACTGAAGCGGGCTTCATCGCCGGTTTCGCGATTGTCGGGATGATAGCGCATCGCAAAATAGCGAAAAATGCGCTCCAGCGTTTCCGAGTTGGCGTTCGGGCTAACTTCCAAAACTTCGTAGTAGTCAATGAACATAGCGGGCTCCCCGACCGCAACCATATTCGCATTGTCTAAATAAGGAATGTCCAATGCAGAGACCAAGACTTTGGTCCGATGCAGGTGACGTCCACGCCTCCGGAAGAGGGAGAAATGGCCGGCGCCCGCTCGGTTGGGGGCCGTTGGGTGGTGAGGACGCCGGCCAAGCGGACAATCAGGTCCGCCGCACCGTGGAGATGATCGATTCGCAGGCGCGGGGTTATGGCGTGATCGCGGAAGGCAACGTGGCGAGGTCGGCTTGTCGGGCGGCGAGGGACCTACGCCGCCTGCGCCATCCGCTCCGAGCTCATGCGGTAGGAGATCGCCTCGGCCAGATGGATTCGGCCGACGGTTTCGCTGGCGTCGAGATCGGCCAGTGTGCGCGCCACTTTCAGCACCCGGTGGTAGGCGCGGGCGGAAAAGGCGAGCTTCTCGCTGGCGTCCTTGAGCAGCGACAGGCCGGTGGCGTCAGGCATGGCGATTTCCTCGATGATCGACGGTGAGCAATGCGCGTTGGTGGTGGCGCGGGTGGCGCCGAGCCGCTCGAAGCGTTCGCGCTGGATGGTGCGGGCGCGTGCCACGCGCATCGCCACATCGGCACTCTTCTCCGCCCGGTCGGGCCGGATCAAGTCGCTGGCCGAGACCGCCGGCACTTCGATCCTGAGATCGATGCGGTCGAGCAGCGGGCCCGAAATGCGCGCCTGATAGTCGGTGCGGCAACGCTCGCCGCGCAGGCAGCGATAGCCTGGCTCGCCGGCCATGCCGCAGCGGCATGGGTTCATCGCCGCCACCAATTGGATACGCGCCGGATAGGTGACGCGATGGTTGGCCCGCGCGATCATGCAGTCGCCGGTCTCCAGCGGCTGGCGCAGCGCATCGAGCGTCTGCGGCGTGAACTCGGGAAACTCGTCGAGGAACAGCACGCCGTGATGGGCCAGCGACACCTCGCCCGGCCGCGCGCGGATGCCGCCGCCGACCATCGCCGCCATCGAGGCCGAGTGGTGCGGCGCGCGGAACGGCCGCCGGTCGGTCAGCTTGCCTTCGCCGAGTTCCCCCGCCACCGAGGCGATCATCGAGACTTCGAGCAATTCCTTCGGCGCCAGCGGCGGCAGGATCGACGGCAGCCGCTGCGCCAGCATCGATTTGCCCGATCCTGGCGGTCCGATCATAAGCAGATTATGACCACCGGCCGCCGCCACCTCCAGCGCCCGCTTGGCGGTCTCCTGGCCCTTGATGTCGGCGAGGTCGGGCAGATCCAGCGCCGCGGCGTGGATGCCGGCCTCGGGGCGCGACAGCACCTGCGTGCCACGAAAATGATTGGCGACGGCAATCAGGCTGCGCGGCGCCAGAATGTCGAAATCCTTTCCAGCCCAGGCCGCTTCCGGTCCGCAGGCGAACGGGCAGATCAGGCCCTTGCCCTCGGCATTGGCCGCGATCGCCGCCGGCAAGGCGCCGGCGACCGCGGCAATCGTGCCATCGAGCGACAATTCTCCAAGCACGACATAGCCGGCTAGCATGTCGCCCGGGATGGCGCCAAGGGCAGCCATCAGGCCAAGCGCGATCGGCAGGTCGTAGTGACTGCCTTCCTTCGGCAGGTCGGCCGGCGCCAGATTGACAGTCACCTTCTTCGACGGCATCGACAGGCCGGAAGCATGCAGTGCGGCCTGCACCCGCTCGCGGCTTTCGGCCACCGCCTTGTCGCCCAGGCCGACGATATGCATGTTGACCTTGCCGGGCGCGATCATCACCTGCACGTCGACCGGCACGGCCTCGATGCCTTGGAAAGCGACCGTGCGAACCCGCGCCACCATTTTTTGTACCCCCGGACAGTAGTTCGCCCATGCCCTGGCGATCAGGGTGTGAGCGAAGTCAAAGAAGACAACCACAGATTTCGGAGTTAAGCAAGAACATTACGAGAACATATAGCTTCACCACGGTGAGAATTCTGCCGGCAAGGAGCGCCGTCCATAAGCTAGGCTTTGATCGGAAGCTTGAGCGCCCGCTCCGTCAAAGGCTCGCTGGCATCAAAGATGACATACCCGAGCATAGATGGCTAGAATTTGTCGAACAGGCGCTCCACCTTGCGGGCGAACATTTCCCTCTGGTCATCAGAGATGTTTTCGACGGAATATCTCGTCAGGTAGAGGTGCCTCACGTTGCGGCCGCACATAGTCTTGAGACCGCGCAGCAGCACCTTCCTTCCCGGGTTTTGCATGTACAGTTCAGTATACCACCACGGCGACCCGCATGTGGTAACAACGCCCATCCGCCGGATGTTCAATAGCGCCGGCTTGATCACGCCACCGTCTGCCGGCAACTCGTAAGCCACCCCCGGTCGCCAAACTCGATCAAAATAACCCTTCAAGATTGCGGGCATGCCTGACCACCATGTCGGAAAGCAGAAAACGCATGCCTCCGCCCATCTCAACGCGTCGATGTAAACCTGCAAGTCGCTGGGTGCCTGGGCAGGGTCAAAGTGGCCATGTCTTTCTTCGGCATGCATCACAGGATCGAACTTCATCTGATGGAGATCGAAATCAACGACCTCGTCACCCCTGGCTTTGAGGGTCTGAACGACCCGTTTGTGGAGCGCCGCCTGGTAACTGTCGGCTAGTGGATGCGCGTAGACGACATTGATTTTCATGGCGCGGGCCTTCAGGCTTCGAACTACACGCACATATTAGCCGTCGCGCAACCAAGTGGAAACAGCAAGGTCAGTGGCGGGGAGGGAAAGCCCATCGCCGGTGTCGATCAGCAGCGGGCTTATGCAATCGCCCGATCAAATGAGGAACATTACAAGAATATGCAGCCGCGCCGGTCGCGGCTGGGTTGTGGCCGGTTGCAGAAACCGGAACATGGTTAAGACAAAGTGAAAACGGTTACGTCCGCCGCTTGTCCTCGACCGCGTCCCAGAACAGGCTGGCGATGTCGGCGCCGCCGAAACGCTTGACCTCACGCACGCCGGTCGGCGAGGTCACGTTGATCTCGGTCATGTAGTCGCCGATGACGTCGATGCCGACGAGGATGAAGCCGCGCTCTTTCAGCGACGGCCCGATGCGGGCGCAGATCTCGCGTTCGCGCTCCGTCAGTTCGGTCTTTTCGGCGCGGCCGCCGACATGCATGTTGGAGCGGGAATCGTGTTCGGCCGGCACCCGGTTGATGGCGCCGACCGGCTCGCCGTCGATCAGGATGATGCGCTTGTCGCCCTTGCGCACGTCCTTGAGATAGCGCTGCACGATATAGGGTTCGCGGAACATCTGGCCGAACATTTCCAGCAGCGAGGCAAGGTTGCGGTCGGCCTCCAGCATGTGGAAGATACCGGCGCCGCCATTGCCGTACAGCGGCTTGATGATGATGTCGCCGAACTCCTTGCGGAAGGCGGCAACTTCGAGTGGATCCTTGGTGATCAGCGTGTCCGGCATCAGGTCGGCAAATTCGGTGACGAAGATCTTTTCGGGGCTGTTGCGCACCCAGGCCGGGTCGTTGACCACGAGCGTTTTCGGATGGATGCGCTCCAGGATGTGCGTGGTGGTGATGTAGTTCATGTCGAAGGGTGGATCCTGGCGCAGCAGCACGACATCCATCTCCGACAGATCGGTGCGCACCTTCTCGCCCAGCGAATAGTGGCTGCCCTTCTCGTCGCGCACCTGCATTTCCTCGATGCGGGCAAACACCTTGCCGTCGCGCAACGACAGCCGATCCGGCGTGTAGTGGAACAGCTCATGGCCACGCCGCTGCGCTTCCAGCGACAGCGCGAACGAGGTGTCGCCGGCGATCGACACGGTGGAGATGTGGTCCATCTGGACGGCGATTTTCAGCTTCATGGCGGGTCTCCGGCGGCTCGGATGGACGACTGTCTTGCCTGTACAGGCTCACTGCCCGTCTGCCAATCGCGACATTCCTAGGATTGGCATCCGACACCCGAATGCGCTGCTTTCATCGATCCTTCGAAACAGTCGCGGTTGCCCGTGGAAAATCGATCTCGCGATACGTTTCCTAAAGGGTTTGCTGCCAGTCTGAAAATAAATTCCGACGTCACAAAACAGGGACACCGATGCAAACTTCGTTTGGCACCGGTCAGGCAAACAGGGAGAGCACGGATCTGGCATTCACCGATCCGTTGACCGGGCTTGGCAACCATCGCCGCTTCTTCGACAAGGTCGATCGCCTGATCGCCGACCGTGCCGAGGATCCCGCGCCCTTTACCGTCGGCATTCTCGACCTCGACGGCTTCAAGCCGATCAACGATCTGTTCGGCCACAAGGCCGGCGACGACATCCTGATCCAGGTCGCGATGCGGCTGCGCGCCTCGATGGACGGCCATTCCACGGTCTGCCGCATCGGTGCCGACGAATTCGCCTTTCTCTATCCTCTGGTGTTCAGCGAGGATGCAGCGGCCGAAAAGTCCCGCATGCTGATCGAGATCCTGTCGGCGCCCTATGATGTCGGCGAACGCACCGCCAGGCTTTCGGCCTCGGTCGGCTGCTCGCTGTTCTATTCGGGCGACGAGACCACCGAGATCCTCATCAACAAGGCCGAGACGGCGCTCTATCACGCCAAGCGTTCCGGCCGTGGCCGCGTCGTCGTCTACACCCGTGAGATGGAAGAAGCGGCCAAGCGCGTCACCCGCATCGAACAGGCGCTGCGCCGGGCTGTCTCGGCCGGCGAGGTGGAGCCGCATTTCCAGCCCATCGTCGACCTCAACACGCGCCGCACCATCGGCTTCGAGACGCTGGCGCGCTGGACGGATCGCGACCTGGGTTCCGTGCCGCCGACCGTCTTCATTCCCATCGCCGAGGAGCGTGGCATCATCGGCCCGTTGTCGCAGCTGGTGCTGCGCAAGGCGACCGAGGCCGCCAGAAGCTGGCCGAAGGATCTGTTCCTGTCCTTCAACCTGTCGCCCTCGCAGCTCGTCGACCAGAACACCGGCCTGCACATACTGGCGATCCTCGATCGCACCGGCTTCGATCCGCGGCGGCTGGAGATCGAGATCACCGAGACCGGCCTGATGAACGACCCGGCCTCTGCGGCGCAGATCGTCGAGGATCTGCGCCGCGTCGGCATCCGCGTCTCGCTCGACGATTTCGGCACCGGCCAGTCCTCGCTCGGCCGTCTGCGCGAATTCCATTTCGACAAGCTCAAGATCGATCGCGCCTTCGTCTCCTCCATTCTCGACGACCGTCCCTCGGAGCACATCATCCGGGCTATTCTCGCAATGTGCGAGGGGCTCGGCATGGACGTCGTCGCCGAAGGCATCGAGCAGGAAGCGCAGGCCGACCGCCTCGTCCAGTTCGGCTGTGCCGGCGGGCAAGGCTATCTGTTCGGCAAGCCCGTCGATGCCGACGCCACGCTCGGCTATCTCCGTGATTCCTTCCGCGGCGCCCTGCGCGCCAAGGCGATCTGACCGGCGATCCCCGTGATCCCCGATCCCGACAATGCCGCCGTACGAATCCGATGCGGCGCATTGTCGTTTTGTCTGACATAAGCCCTGAAATTCGACGGTTCGCCCTTGCCCGCGCGCCTTGCGTGGCTAGGATGCGCGCCGGTCACGCTACAGCGCCGCGCGTTTTTCAAGACGCGCAAAGGCGCTGTAGCATTTAACATTCGCGCATGATCCTTTTCCCAAAATCGATCTGATTTTCGGGGTCATGCGCTGGGAGAGAAAAGAAATGATGCCATCGGCGCATTTTGCCGACCTCGAAGGAGCCTCGGTGCTGATCACCGGCGGCGGCTCCGGAATTGGCGCGGCCTTGACCGAGGGTTTCGTGCGCCAGGGCGCCAATGTCGCCTTCATCGACATCGCCGACGGCCCGAGCATGGCCCTTGCCGACCGCATCGAAAAAGCGTTCGGCAAGAGGCCGCTCTATCTCAAGACCGATTTGCGCGACGTCGATGCCTTGCGGGCGTCGGCAGCCAGGGCGGCCGAGGCGCATGGCGATGTCACCGTCCTGGTCAACAATGCGGCCTGGGATGAACGCCACGCCGTCGAGGATGTGACGGTCGAGTTCTGGGACAACAACCAGGCCATCAATCTGCGGCCGCATTTCTTCACCGCCCAAGCGGTGGCGCCGGGCATGAAGCGGGCCGGCGGCGGCTCGATCATCAACTTCACCTCGACATCCTATCTGATCAACCACCCCGACATGCCGTCCTACACGGCCGCCAAGGCCGGCATCCTGGGTCTGACCAAGGGGCTGGCCGGCAAGCTCGGTGTCGACGGCATCCGCGTCAACGCCATTGCGCCTGGCTGGGTGATCACCGAGCGGCAGAAGGAGCTCTGGGTGACCGAACAGGGGCTTGCCGCCCATGTCGCCAAGCAGTGCATCAAGCAGGTGATGCAGCCGGACGACATCGTCGGCACCGTGCTGTTCCTCGCTTCGGACGCCTCGCGCATGCTGACAGCGCAGATGCTGATCGTCGATGGAGGTTTCCTGTGAGCACAGCCGGCAACGCACCGGCGGTCGCCGCCGTCGACTGGGGCACGACCCGCATGCGGGTCTGGCTGATCGATGGGCAAGGCAAGGTGCTTGCCGAACGCCGTGGCGACGATGGCCTGATCACGGCGCAGCAGAAGGGCTTTTCGACCATCCTCGAAGGGCATCTGGCGGCGATGGGAGCACCAGCGGCGCTGCCCGTCATCATCTGCGGCATGGCCGGATCCCGCCAGGGCTGGCTGGAAGCGCCCTATGTCACCGTGCCGGCGCCGCTTAGCGCCATTCTTGCTGGTGCCGCCAGCGTGCCCGGCCAGAGCCGCGACATCCGCATCGTTCCGGGTCTTGCCCAGCGGCTGGCCGATGCGCCCGACGTCATGCGCGGCGAGGAAACCCAGCTCGCCGGCGCCGGCCTGCCGGCCAGGGGGCGCCAGCTGGTCTGCATGCCCGGCACCCATTCGAAATGGGTGCTGATAGAGGATGGCGCGGTTGCCGGCTTCGGCACCTGGCCGACCGGCGAGCTGTTTTCCGTGCTTGCCGCGCATTCGATCCTGCGCCATTCGCTCGGCGAACATCCGAAGCCCGTCACATCGGACAATCCGTTCTTCCGCCGCTGGTGCGAAACCGCATTGGGTGAAGGCGGCGATGTCACCTCGCGGCTGTTTTCCATCCGCGCCGCCGGCCTGCTGCAGGATCTCAAAGCCGACGATGCCGCCGCCTGCCTGTCCGGCCTTCTGATCGGCGGCGAGATCGCCTCCGCCAGCCGCCGGCACGGCGCCGGTGCCGAACCCATCGTACTGGTCGCCTCCGGCGCGCTGGGAACGCTGTACGGCGAGGCACTCGGCCTTGCCGGCCTCGAGGTTCGGGCCGTCGACGCCGACGAAGCGGTGCGTGCCGGTCTCGTCGAGGCGGCGCGTGAGAACGGCATGATCGCCAGAATTGGAGCAGCCCGATGAGCCAGACCGCACCGTTTCCAAAACTCAAGCGCGGGCTGGTCGCCATCCTTCGCGGGCTCAAGCCCACCGAGGCGATGGCCATGGGCCAGGCGCTGTTCGACGCCGGCATCGAGGCGATCGAAGTGCCGCTGAACTCACCGCAACCGTTCTCGTCGATCGCCCGCATCGTCCAAGTGCTGCCGAAAACGGCACTGGTCGGTGCCGGCACGGTGCTGACGCCGGCCGATGTCGATGGCTTGCACCAGGCCGGAGGGCGGCTGCTGGTCAGTCCCAACATCGATGCCGAGGTGATGGCGCGCGCCATGCATTACGGCATGGTGACGATGCCCGGCGTGTTCACGCCGACCGAAGCCTTGCTGGCGATCAAGCTCGGCGCCTCAGCCCTGAAATTCTTCCCGGCGAGCGTGCTGGGTGCCGGCGGCATTTCAGCGCTGCGCGCGGTGTTGCCGGCGCAAACGCTGGTCGGTGCCGTCGGCGGCGTCTCCGAAAAAGATTTTGCCGGCTACAAGGCGGCGGGCGTTACCGCCTTTGGACTGGGATCCAGCCTGTTCAAGCCGGGCATGAGCGTCGACGAGGTGGCCGCGCGTGCGCATGCTGCCGTGGCGGCCTGGGATGCGGTGTTCGGAGAAGCAGGATGAGCGAAGCGATCGTTACGGTTTTTTCCGATCACGTCTGCCAGCTCGGCGAGGGACCGAGCTACGATCCCGCCACCGATACGCTCTACTGGTTCGACATCGTCAACGGTCAGCTTCTGGAAAAGCGGCTTTCCGGCGGCGCGACCACCGTCCATGAGCTTGGCCAGATGGCGAGCGCCATCGCCGTCATCGATGACAAGCGCCAGCTTATCGCCGCCGAAACCGGCCTTTATGTCCGCGATGTCGCGACCGGCAGACTGACGCTGCACACGTCTGTCGAGGCCGGCAATCCGGTTACGCGCTCCAACGATTCCCGGGTCCACCCCTGCGGCGCCTTGTGGATGGGCACCATGGGCAAGGGCGAGGAAAAGGGTGCGGGTTCGATCTACTGGTTTTTCAGAGGCGAACTGCGCCGGCTGTTTTCGGACATCACCGTCTCCAATTCGATCTGTTTTACCGAGGATGGCGCAATCGCCCACTACACCGACACCTCGACCGGGCTGCTGATGCGCGTCGCCTGCGACCCGGCGACCGGCCTGCCTGCCGGTGAGCCAAAGCTGTTCGTCGATCACCGCTCGGCCAAGGGCTATATCGACGGGTCCGTGCTCGACCGCGACGGCATCCTGTGGAACGCCGTCTGGGGCGGCAGCGTCATCGAAGCCTACGGACCCGACGGCAAGCTCGTCCGCACGGTCGCCATGCCGGTGACGCAGCCATCTTGCCCGGCCTTTGTCGGCGCCAAGGCCGACCGGCTGGCGGTCACTTCCGCCTGGTCGGGCAAGGATGAGAAGCAGCGTCTGCTGGATCTGCAGGGCGGCATGACCTTTCTGCTCGATATTCCCGTCAACGGCCGCTTCGAGCCGCGCGTGCTGATCGCCTGAGCGAACTGGATTCTGCGGTCGGACGGTGCGTTGTCACGCAACCGCCCGCGCCGTGTCGGTTTCACGAGAGCCTGACGCCTTGACCATGCGATGGTAGGCAATCCTACTGCCGGGGATCGTCATCTCATGCCCAGCCGCAAGCCGAAACTGATCCTCGTCCATGAGCCGGAAAAGGCCTGCCTGCACCGTCTGGTCGCCGACGGTCATGCACCGCAGCGCGCTGCGGAAATCGCGTCCTATCTGGCGCAGTCGACCGACCTCGCCCCCGAATTCGACATGCTTGGCCGTGCCTGCCAGGCACGCGGCCTGTCGTTCACGCCGGTGGCGCTGGACGAGGCCACCGGCGTGCTCGCCGGCGAGCATCCCAGCACAACGCTGGTCTGGACGCTGACCGACGGCATCGCCTATTTTCGCGGCGGCGCGGCGCCCGCTCTGGCGCGATTGGGCGGTTTCAAGACGATCGGCGCAGATGATGCGCTGTTCGCGCTCTGCCAGGACAAGTTCCGCTCCGGCGCCGTGCTCGGCGCACTCGGCCTGCCGGTGCCGCAGGCCGGGCTTGCGCGCGACGGCCAATGGCTGGTCGAGCCGCCGGCCTCGCCCGCCGGCTGGTTCGTCAAGCCCAACCGGCTCGGCGCCAAGATCGGCATCTGGCCGGATTCGCGCTGTTGCGATCTCGCCCACGCTTTGGAACTCAGCCGGCGCGTCTTTTCGGCCTATCGCGACGATGTCGTCGTCCAGCCCTATGTCGCCGGCCGCAACGTGCGCGCCAGTTTCCTCGGCCTGGTGCCAGGCGCCGGGGTCGAAGCGCTTGGCGTGGCTTTTGTCGATTCAGGCGCCGATTTCCAGACCATGGCGGACAGCCTGGCGCTCTACGGCGACACCGGCGAGGCAGCGAAGGCGGAGGGACATTACGCCGAACCGGAGCTCGTTGCGGTTGCCGACAGCCAGCCGGCCGCCGACGCCACGATACGTGCGATCGCCGGGCGGCTGATGAGCGGGCTCGGCCTGCGCGATGTGTTTTCCATCGATCTCAGGGTCGAGGCCGACGACACCGTCCACCTCATCGAGTTCGAGGTTTGCCCCGGCCTGCCCTGCTTCGATTTTCGCGCCTATTGCCGCCAGCAATGGGGCCTCGATCTGGCCGGCGCCATGGCCGAAACTGCGGCCAGCCGGCTGACCGGTGTCGACCGATAGCTGTGCGCCTTGTGTCGGCGGGCTAACCAGCAGACGCTACCCGCCAGGCATTCGCTCGGCCGCCTGCAAAGACGGATCCATCTTGTCCCAGGCATGGCCGTGGCTCGTGTAGGTCACCATCTGCGGGCTGAACTGTTCCGGATCGTCGAGGCTGGCCGCGTGGACCGCTATGAATTCCGGCATGGCGACGGATATCAGAAACACCGGCGTTCCGCAGGTTGGACAGAAGGTATGGATTTTTTCATTGCCGCTGGCGCCCGCCACGCGCCAGGTGCTCACTTCCCCGGTGATGGCCATATCGGCGCGCTGGCCGAAGGTCAGGTAGGATCCGTGGCCGGTGCCTGAGCGCTTCTGGCAATCGCTGCACTGGCAGTGGTTCTGGAAGATCGGCTCGTCATTGGTTTCGTAACGGATCGCGCCGCATGCGCAGCCGCCGGTAAAGCGTTTGGTCATTGCCATTCTCCACGGGTCTGATTCTGCTTGAGGTCGCAACATCAGGCCGATTTCGGCTTGGCGAAAATGTCGATGCCGCTGCCGGTTTCGAGGAAGGATTTCAGGCTCGACAGCACCGCCGGCCAGCCCTGGCTGACGCCTTTCGCCATGCCGCTGCCGGCCTCGAGCTCGTCATGGCTGACGGTCAGCCGCACCATGGTGTCGTATTCTTCGATGGCGAACGTCACCCGGCTGGTTTTCGATGGATCGTCCGCCTGCGAAGCGTTCGCCCAGGTGATGACGAGGCGGGTCGGCGGCGAAATCTCGACGACATTGCCGACGAGTTCGACGGTCCGTTCGTCATTGGCGCGGATGTGCTCCCATTTCGAGCCCGGCGTCCATTCGGAGACGTTCTCGTGGCCCCAGTAGCGCTTTGCGACATCGGGCTTGATTATGGCCTCGAACACCTTCTGCGGCGTCGAGCGGATATAGGTCACGTAGACAAAGCTGGTCGTTTCCCTGGTCATTGGTCTTCTCCTTCGAGTTCTTGCTTCAGGTCGTGCAGCAGGCTGAGCCGCTGCCGTTCGAATTTCCGTACCCAGCGCTCGTAGACTTCGTGCAAGGGCACGGGATTGATGAAATGCAGCTTTTCGCGGCCGCGCTTGACCGTGCTCACCAGATTGGCCGCCTCCAGCAGATCGAGGTGCTGGGTGGCGGATTGCCTGGCCATGTCCAGGTTTTCGCAAAGCTGACCGAGCGTCTGCCCGTTCTGCTCGCACAGAAGGTCAAGCAGCCTTCTGCGTGTCGGGTCGCCCAGCGCTTTGAAAACCTTGTCGGCGTCCATCTGCCTCACTCTGTTGTAAGGCATAATATGCAGGTAAATACCTGCATGTCAACCTACAGTTCGCCCCGCATCGCAAGACTGGATGCGGCTATTCGGACTCGGACGTTGATTGCGCGATGGGCCGCCCCGGCCATGTACCTGATGTCGGAGCCCTGCTTAGCGGCGCCAAACTGCGGACGTAAACCTGCAGGATTTCGTCTGAAGTCCTGCTACTAGCGCTGCAGCAGGGATTTGACAGGATGCCTATCGACGGCCGAGATTTCATCGTTCGTTGGTGGACCATCCTAAGCGTTCGAGATTGGCCGAAGCCTCCCAACTTCGTCATCCTAGGGCGAAGCAGGAGCGAAGCTCCGTCGCGGAGACTCTGGGATCCATGCCGCGACCTTGGCCGAAGAATGCAGCGGAGCAGAATTCTACACCGCTGCAACGCTTTGAAGTCGCGGCATGGATCCCTTGGGCTGCGGAGCAGCTCCAGAGGTCTGCGCTGCGTCGCTACGCTCCTTGCTTCGCCCGTGGATGACGAAGGCGCTGGGCGTTTGCGGCAATCGCCAAGGTATGCCGTCCGTCACACCCGCGATTCGTCAAAACTGCTCGAGGCGGATTTTAGGCGCCCTCGACCAGAACGATCTCGCCGTCGGCGACCTTCTGACGGATGGCGACGGCGCGCTGGTATTCCGGCGAATGGTAGCAATCATGCGCGGCGGCGAGCGATTCGAACTCTATGATGACATTGCGTGCTCGGCCGGGGCCTTCGGCCTTTTCATGCTCTCCGCCGCGCGCCAGGAACTTCGCGCCGAAGCGCTCGAAGGCAGGCTTGGCGGCGGCGACGTAGTCCTTGTAGCCTTCCGCGTCGCGCACATCGACACGGGCGATCCAGTATCCCTTGGGCATTTTCTTGGTCTCCGAACTTGTTCTTGGAAATCTCAGGCCGAGCGCATCTCGTCGAGGATGGCTTCGGCCGCTTCCCGTTTGTTGGCCGCAGCAATGATAGGCCTGCCGACGACGAGGTGGCTGGCGCCGTTGCGGATCGCCTGGCCCGGCGTCACCACGCGCTTCTGGTCGCCATGATCGCTGCCCGCCGGCCGGATGCCGGGCGTCACCACCGCCATGTCGGGGCCGACGATGCGGCGCACCGCTTCGGCCTCCGCGGCCGAGCAGACGATGCCGCCCATGCCGGCATGCAGCGCCTGTTCCGAGCGCCTGAGCACCAGCGTATGGGGGTCGTATTCGTAACCGACATCGATCATGTCCTGCTCGTCCATCGAGGTCAGCACGCTGACGGCAAGCAGGCAAAGGTCGCTGCCTCTGGCCGCCTCTACGGCGGCCTGCATAGCCTTCGGGTAGGCGTGGATGGTCAGCATGGTCATGCCCATCTTGACGATGTTCTCGACGCCCTTGGCCACCGTGTGGTCGATGTCGAGCAGCTTCATGTCGAGGAAAACCTTGGTGCCGCCGCTGGCCAGTTCCCTGGCGAAATCGAGCCCGCCGGCGAAGGCAAGCTGGTAGCCGATCTTGTAGAAGGAGACGACGCCGTCGAGTTCGCGCACCGCCTGCTCGGCCTCCCTCACGGTCGGGACATCGAGGCCGACTATCAGTCTTTCCTGCATGGATCGTGCCTGTATGGATTGTGCCTGCATCGTCGTTGCGATCACGCCTCGATCCGGGTGGACAGCATGCGCGAGGTTTCGATCAGGGTGCGGCATAGGTGCTCCATCGATTTGTGCAGTCTTTCGTCACGGAAGTTTCCATCCTCGTCGAAGGCGCCGCCGCCGTCGGGCACCGAGCATTCCGGCGTCACCACCTCCATCTGGCAGCGCACCAGCACCGCGCGCAGATGGTTGATGCAGCGGATGCCGGCAAAGTGCCCGCTGGAGGACGAACAGAGGCCGGCGACCTTGCCGGCCAGCGGCCTCACCGGCCGGCCGCCATCCCTGCGCACCCGGCTCACCCAGTCGATCGTGTTCTTGAGCAGCGGCGGAATGGAGCCATTATATTCGGGCGTGGCGATCAGCAGCCCGTCATGGGCGATCACCAGACGGCCAAGTTTCTGGGCGTTTTCAGGAACGCCTTTTTCCTTTTCCAAATCCTCGTCCATGATCGGCAGGGGGTAGTCGGCAAGCGAGATGCGGGTCACCTCGGCGCCCTGCATGGCGAGTTCCTTCTGCGCCACGTCGGCGGTCCTGCCGCTATAGGCGCCGCTGCGAACCGAGCCGGCGAAGACGAGGATTTTCGGGATCACTGCCATTGGCCACCCTTGTTCCCGGACAGGTACAGCCAAGGATCGAGCAAATCAACGCCAACTTCGTCATCCTTGGGCGAAGCAGGAGCGAAGCTCCGTCGTGGAGACCCTGGAATCCATTCCGTGACAGCTATCCAGGAGTGCAGCGGAACAGAATTCTGCGCCGTAGCGGCGCTCGGAAGTCGCGGCATGGATCCTCGGGTCTGCGCTGCGTCGCTGCGCTCCTTGCTCCGCCCGTGGATGACGAAGCGAGGGACGTTCCCGCCATCGCCAAGGTATGCGGTGAGCACTGGCGATCCGCGAACAACCCTGCGCCGAGAAATTAATGCGCTTCGCGGCGGTAGATCCACAGCTGGGTCGGCGGGATGTTGCGGAGGATGAAATCGAAATGCTTGACCGTATAATTGCCACGGCCGGCCGGGATCGGCGACATCGGGCCGTAGGTCAACTGCACGATCGGCCGTCCGGCCGGGATGCGGTCGAGCAGGCTTTCGATATAGGCAATGCGCTGGGCGACCGGGAAGTTGAGCAGCGGCACGCCGGAAACGACGGAATCGAAGATCATCCCGCTCTTGTCGCCAAGCGTGGCGTTGAGGTTGAAGGCGTCGCCCTCGATGACGTTGACGCCGGGATAAAGCCGCCGCAGATGACGAACGAAATCCGCGGAATACTCGACCGCGTAGAGGTTTTCGGGCCGCACGCCCTGGGCCAGGATAGCGCGGGTGATTACGCCGGTACCGGGACCGACCTCAAGCACCGGCAGGCCGGATTTAGGATTGACGATCGAGGCCATCTTGCGCGCGGTGACCGAACTGGTCGGCACGATCGAACCAACCGCCTTCGGCTTGTCGATCCAGCCCTTGAAGAATTTGAGTTCGTCGTCGAACTTTTCGACAAGCGCCTTCCGCAGTCCAGGGCCACGTGTCATGCAAGCTCTCCTCAGCGCTCCCCGCAAGTTACTTAGCACCTGAGCGGTGCTAGGCAAGGCGCGGCCGGACGCATGTCGTGGATAAGATAATTTTCGTCGCGTCTCAAGGGGTGACGAGATTCAAGGATTTACGCGTTGCAAATCGGCTTAGGCGGGCCAAAGTGCATCAACGTTCGCCGAACGACTCGAAGAAATCCTTCATGCGGGCGAAAAAGCCGCTCGATTGTGGCGAATTGTCCTGCGAGGAGAGCTGTTCGAACTCCTCCAGCAGTTCGCGCTGGCGGCGGGTGAGGTTCTGCGGCGTCTCGACCGCGGTCTGGATGTAGAGGTCGCCGATATTGGGCTGGCGCAGCACAGGCATGCCCTTGCCCTTGAGGCGGAACTGGCGCCCGTTCTGCGTGCCTTCGGTCACCTTGACCTTGGTCTGCGTCCCGTCCAGCGTCGTCACCTCGAAGGAGCCGCCAAGGGCGGCCGTGGTCATCGAGATCGGCACCTTGCAATAGAGATCGGCGCCGTCGCGCTGAAAGAACTCGTGCGGTTTGACCGCCAGGAAAATATAGAGGTCGCCCGAGGGCCCGCCGCGCAGGCCGGCTTCGCCCTCATTGGCAAGGCGGATGCGGGTGCCGTCCTCGATGCCGGCCGGGATGTTGACCGACAGCGAACGCTCCTCGGTGACGCGGCCCTGGCCGGCGCATTTCGGGCACGGATCCTTGATCGTCTGGCCGCGCCCCTGGCATTGCGGGCAGGTCCGCTCGATCGAAAAGAACCCTTGCGTGGCGCGCACCTTGCCGTGGCCGTTGCACATCGAGCAGGTGACGGGCTGGGTGCCGGGCTTGGCGCCGCTGCCCGAACATTCGGAGCAGGAGATCGACGCCGGCACCCGGATCTGCGCGGTCTTGCCGGCAAAAGCCTCTTCCAGGGTGATTTCCATGTTATAACGCAGGTCGGCGCCGCGCTCGCGGCCGCCCGACGAGCGGCGCTGGCGCCCGCCCATCATGTCGCCGAAAATGTCCTCGAAGATATCGGCGAAACCGCCGGCGCCGAAACCTTGCGCGCCGCCATTCATGCCGCCCTGTTCGAAGGCGGCGTGGCCGAAGCGGTCATAGGCCGCGCGCTTCTGCGGGTCTTTCAGCGTCTCGTAGGCTTCGTTGATTTCCTTGAACTTGTGCTCGCAGGAATGATCGCCGGGGTTGCGGTCGGGATGGAACTGCATCGCGAGCTTGCGAAAAGCGCTCTTGAGCTCCTTCTCGTCGGCGCCTTTTTGGACGCCCAGCGTCTCGTAGAAATCAGCTTTCATTTTTTCCCGCTGTCCGGATGCTCAACGTCTTGAAGCATTGTTGCGTCTCTTGCCGGCACTGACGCTTCGATTTAGGTGCGATGGAAGGGGGATGCCAGTGTCGACGCGGCTTTGCCTGCATTTTTTCAGCAAGGCCCGCTGTTTTTCTGCAAGGGGTTGCAAAAAGCCCGGCCTTCGCCGGGCTTTTCGCTTTATCTTGCCGTCAAACGGTTCAGGCCGACTTCTTCTTGTCGTCGTCCTCGTCGATTTCCTCGAAATCGGCGTCCACAACGTCACTGTCCTTGGCGGCGTCCGCCTTGGCGTCGGCTTCCGCCGCTTCCTTCTGCGAAGCCTCGTACATGGCCTGGCCAAGCTTCATCGAAGCCTCGGCAAGCGCCTGGCTCTTGGCTTCGATGTCGGCCGGGTCGTCGCCTTCGGTCGCGGTCTTAAGCGCCGCGATCGCGTCGGAGATCGCCGTGCGCTCGCCTTCCGAAACCTTGTCGCCATATTCCTTCAGTGACTTCTCCGAGGAATGCAGCAGCGCTTCGGCCTGGTTGCGGGCCTCGACCAGCGCACGCCGCTTCTTGTCGGTCTCGGCATTGGCCTCGGCGTCCTTGACCATCTTCTCGATGTCGGCGTCCGAAAGACCGCCCGATGCCTGGATGCGGATCTGGTGCTCCTTGCCGGTGCCCTTGTCCTTGGCCGAAACGTTGACGATGCCGTTGGCGTCGATATCGAAGGTGACCTCGATCTGCGGCACGCCGCGCGGCGCCGGCGGAATGCCGACCAGGTCGAACTGGCCGAGCGCCTTGTTGTCGGCGGCCATTTCACGCTCACCCTGGAAGACCCGGATGGTCACGGCCGACTGTGAGTCCTCGGCCGTCGAGAACACCTGACTCTTCTTGGTCGGGATCGTCGTGTTGCGCTCGATCAGGCGGGTGAACACGCCACCCAGCGTCTCGATGCCGAGCGACAGCGGCGTCACGTCGAGCAACAGCACGTCCTTGACGTCGCCCTGCAGCACGCCGGCCTGGATGGCGGCGCCGAGAGCAACGACTTCATCCGGATTGACGCCCTTGTGCGGCTCCTTGCCGAAGAACTGCTTCACGATCTCCTGGATCTTGGGCATGCGGGTCATGCCGCCGACCAGGACGACTTCGTCGATCTCGCCGGCCTTCAGGCCGGCATCCTTGAGCGCCGCCTTGCAAGGGGCAATCGTGCGCTGGACCAGGTCGTCGACCAGCTGCTCGAACTTGGCGCGCGTCAGCTTCAGCGTCAGGTGCTTCGGCCCGGTCGCGTCGGCGGTGATGAAGGGCAGGTTGATCTCGGTCTGGGTGGTCGACGACAGCTCGATCTTGGCCTTTTCAGCCGCCTCCTTGAGGCGCTGCAGGGCAAGCTTGTCGTTCTTCAGGTCGATACCCTGTTCCTTCTTGAACTCGGCCGCCAGGTATTCGACCAGGCGCATGTCGAAATCCTCGCCGCCGAGGAAGGTGTCGCCATTGGTCGACTTGACCTCGAACACGCCGTCGCCGATTTCGAGCACCGAAATATCGAACGTGCCGCCGCCAAGGTCATAGACGGCAATGGTCTTGCCTTCCTTCTTGTCGAGGCCATAGGCAAGCGCTGCCGCGGTCGGCTCGTTGATGATGCGCAGCACTTCGAGGCCGGCGATCTTGCCGGCGTCCTTGGTCGCCTGGCGCTGGGCGTCGTTGAAATAGGCTGGAACGGTGATGACCGCCTTCTCGACCTTTTCGCCGAGATAGGCTTCCGCCGTCTCCTTCATCTTCTGCAGGATCATGGCCGAAATCTGCGAGGGCGACTGCTTCCTGCCGCCGGCCTCGACCCAGGCATCGCCATTGTCGCCCTTGACGATCTTGTAGGGGACAAGCTTCTTGTCCTTCTCCGTCACCGGATCGTCATAGCGGCGGCCGATCAGGCGCTTGACCGCGAAGATGGTGTTTTCAGGATTGGTGACCGCCTGGCGCTTGGCCGGCTGGCCGACCAGACGTTCGTCGTCGCCCGAGATGGCGACGATGGAAGGCGTCGTGCGCGCGCCTTCCGCATTCTCGATTACCTTCGGCTCCTTGCCATCCATGATGGCGATGCAGGAGTTGGTGGTGCCGAGATCGATACCGATTACTTTTGCCATTTTTCTAGTCTCTCCGCTAAGCAGGCTCTCAGGACCCGTACAGGCGTTCCGACGAAAGCCCCTGTTCACAAGAAATCCCGTTCCGGCAACCGGCATTCCGGCGCCGAACGGCTTGGCGCGTATATAAGAACAGGCGGCATCGCGCGCAAGCATTCTGCGCAAGGCTTCCATGAACCTTTCCACCTCCGCCCGCGACTGATCTCCAGGTGCCGCATGGTGCGGCCCGGAAAGGAAGCCCCCATGACCAATAACCCAGAGGCTCTGCGGTCTCCGGGAACAACAGGAGCTCGGCGCGACCAACGCCTTCGGGACGAGGTCGATGCGCTGGGCTTCCCGCTGATTCCGTTGACCCTGCGTAAGAGCAGGCGTATCGTGATTTTGAGGAAAGCAGACAATTCGATCAGGGAAGAACGAGCCGGACCGCCGCGCCTTGCCCTGATTTGCGCGGCCAGACCCGACGTTCTCCCGTCGACTACGGGGGTAGTGTCATGTCTCGCATCCGCGGCTCGTTCGTGTCGTCTCTTGATGGCGGCTTGCGCCGCGCTGTGCATCCAGGCGGGTTGCTGGCGCTGGCACTCGGCCTGTGGCTGGGCGCCGCCCAGGCGCAGGAAACCCGGATCATCTATCCCGGTTCGATGGCGGTGACCGGGTTTTCCGGCACCGTCATTCCCAATTTCGACCCCCCTGATTCCGAAAAAGGGGGCCTGCCGCCCGGCGTCGATCCGGTCGACGAAACCTTCATCGACACCACGCGCGCCACCTTGCGCGTGTTCGACGTCTCGCATCTGGGCGGCCCGGCCTCCGGGCAACTGGTCAACACCCCGCCGCCCCTCGAGGTGACGGCGGAGCAGATCGGCCAGGTGTTCGGCGTCACCTATGATGACGGCGTGCGCGACGGCGTTCCATCGGGCATTCCCAATCTCTATGCCGGCGCCACCTCGCTGCACGGCATCCGTATCGTCACCCTTGACGCCGATGATGACGGCCGCCCCGAGCGGCAACGCCGCGGCGCGGCCGGCGCCACCTTCATGGACGGCCAGTTCGGCACCGAAAACGGTGGCGGGCCGGGCACCATCTGGAAAATCGACGGCATCACCGGCCAGGTCTCCAAGTTTGCCGACATCGACACCAACAGCGGTCCCGGTATCGGCAATCTCACCTTCGACGCCGCTCATCGCCAGTTCTTCGCTTCCGATCTCGACACCGGCCTGATCCATCGCATCGATGCCACCGGTACGCTGATCGACAGCTTCGACCACGGCGTTGCCGGGCGCCCGGCGCATGGGCTAGCTCCGATCGCCGACGATGGTTCGGTGATGGACATACAGGGTGCGGCTTTCGACAGCGAAGACCCCGACAGCTGGGGCTACACGCAGGACGAGCGCCGCATCTGGGCCGTCTCCTATCATGGCGGCCGGCTTTATTATTCGGTCGGTGAAAAGTCTGAAATCTGGTCGGTGGGCATTGCCCGCAACGGCAGTTTTGCCGGCGACCCGCGTTGGGAACTGACGGTCAAGGCCGACAAGGACTACGCCGTCACCGACATCGCCTTCGACAACAGCGGCTTCATGTACCTGGCCCAGCGCGGCCCGGTCGAGAACCGCTACGATTACAGCCAGTTCGCCGATTCCGGCAAGGGCGAGGTCATCCGCTACTTCAGAGAGAACCCGGACGATCCGGAAACGGAATCGGTCTGGGTCGAAGTGCCGCAGGAATATGCGGTCGGCTTCCCGCAGGGCAACCGGCAGTCGGCCGGCGGTCTCGACCTGCAGTATGGCTATGATTCCGACGGCACTCTCGACACATCGGTCTGCACGCAGACGCTGGTCAACACCGGCGACAAATTGCGCGACAATCCGGCTCTCGCCGAACAGCTCGCCGCCGGCGGGCCGCTCGCCGTGCACGGCGTGCAGATCACGCCGAAAGAGCTGGTCAAGCCGGCCAATGTGCCGCCCTTCGGCTCCTGGTTCGTCGACTTCGACGGCTATTTCGAAGACCCGGCGGTCGAGGGTCATGTCGGCGACGTTGCCGTCTGGCATCCTTGCGAGGGCCGCGCCGGCTATTATGAAGAAATCCCGGGCGGCTACCTGCCCCCCTTCTACCCGCCGGACTTCCCACCGCCCGGCAATCTGCCTCCGTGCATCGATGTCGAGGATATCAGGTATTACTGTACGCCTCGCGGCCTCCAGGCCGATCTCTATCTCCATGACCGTGCCGGCTTCGGCGGCGATTCGATAAAGGCCCAACCTTCGAATGAGACAAAGTCCAGGACGCCAGGCGTCGGGGTGACATCATCCCAGTCGCATGCGCCCGGCCAGCCTTACACGATCGACATTACTGGCCACTATCCGGGCGACAGAGTGGATGTTGGACTTTGCTTCTACAGGAAGTCCGACAAGGACAAGGGTGGCTACTACCCTTGCTGCAAGATGATCTTGCCGCTCCGAACCCCAGCCGTCAGCTGCGAACGTTGAGGAGGGGAAGATGAAAAATCTCGCACTCTCCCCATTCGCAACCAACACTCAAGAAACCATCGTGGAGACGATCATGAAACCCCTGTCATACGCCAGGCGCGGCGCGCGCTGGCTGATGGCGGCCGGTATCGCGGTCGCCATGCTAACCCCGGTGCAAGGCTTTGCGGAAGGCGCTGCCCCGATCACCCCGGAGCTGAAGCTCGATCTCGACAGTTCGCGCGTCATCACTCCGAGGCCCGACCGGGTCGTGCCCTTCTTCACCAAGAAAGGCACTCAACGAGGCTGCGACTACGTCGTCTATTCGCTGAGCTTCGGCCTGCGCGGCGATCCGCAGGGCCTTGCCGACCCGAGCCTTGAGGCCAGGCTGAAGAAGGTCCGGGTCGACTTCAAGGACCAGCTTCCGCACGGCCTTGAGATCGTCAACGTCAATGTGTCCGGCGACGGCACGGATTCATCCGGCGGACCACTGCCGGGCGCGACGATCAGCACCTCGGCGGGTCCCAACGATACCGCTGTTGTTTCAGACTTCCGCATCTCCACTTCCGATCTCGACGGCGCCGGCGCTCCCAACGAGCGCGTCATCAACTTCAAGATCACGGCCAAGATCGATCATGCGGCATTTCCCGCGCCGACGATCGTCGACAACCAGGGGATGATCAAGGTGACCGCCGGACCGGGCACCGGGACCATCATCCCGTCGCAGGATCCGAGCAAGCCCGACGACGGCGATTTCAAGACCGGCGTGAAGACCTCGATCAAGATCGACGTCACCAAGTGCAACCCACCGCCGCCACCTCCCGGCAAGGAATGCTTCAAGGTGGAACGCGGCACGGTCGATTGCGTGCCCGGCGGCGGTGCCTTCATCTACCACATGCCGGTCGGCCCGGAGATGGGCGGCAAATGGGTGCAGGTTTCGACGACCACATCAGGCATCACCATCATCCCCGACACGCAACTGGTGCCGGCGGGCGGCGGTGTGCTCAACTGGAAGATCGTCGGCGCATCGCCCGGCGACGTCATCCACCTCATCGTCACCGGCATCGAAACCTATGCCGGTCCGAAGGAAGGCTGGGGCCTGTGCTGCACGCAGACCATCGACATCGTCATCCCGCGTGACCAGAGGTGCCCGCCCAAGGACAAGGAGCCCGACCTCAAGGTTGAGAAACGCGCCGACGTGACGCGTTGCACGATGGGCGGCGGCTGCGACTTCACCATCAGGGTCACCAATGTCGGCACCAGTGCCTACCACGGCAAGATCGTGCTCGACGAGGTGACGCTGCCGGCCGGCTCGACACTCGATTCAGGGCCCAATCCGCCCTGGGTCTGCGTACCCGGCACCACCCCTATGATTTGCACCCATCCGGTGACCACGCTCAATCCGGGGGCCTCCGTCGACCTCAAGCTCGGCTTCAAGCCGGCCGGAGGCTGGCAAGGCAGCGTCTTGCGCAACTGCGCCACCTATAATTACGGCGCCAGCGACAAGCCACTGTTCGGCAGCCAGTCGAACGACCGCGGCTGTGCCTCGATCCCGGTCTGCCGACGTGGCGACCGTGACCGCGACTGCCGGCCGCCGGTCGAAAAGAAGGTCGACCTGATCCTGAAGAAGCGTGCCCGTATCCCGGTCTGCACGGCCGACGGCATCTGCTACTTCGTGATCGACATCATCAACAACGGCAGCGCCACCTACAATGGACCGCTGACGGTCATCGACAATTATCCCGGCGGCGCGCCAGCCTCCTCGACCTTCGGCCCGAGCCCGCCATGGACCTGCGCACCAACCGGCCCCGGGCTGTTCCGCTGCGACAATGCGGGCATCTCGCTGCCTCCGGGCGGCTCGACGCCGATCGTCGTCAAGGCGGTCATGCCGGCCGGCTACCAGTCGGACACTGTCGAGAATTGCGCGACGGTGAAGCCCATCCCCGGTGAAAACGATCTCACCAACAACAAGGCCTGCGCAAAGGAACGCTTCCGTCATCCCAATGGCGGCAAGCCGACCTTGCGCATCACCAAGGTGTGCAACGGCTCGCTCGCCGGCGCTGCGGTCATCTCTTGCCGCATCACCGTCATCAGCCTTGGCACCGCTGCCCCCACCGGCCCGGTGCGGGTCAACGATGCCGCCACGCTGGTTGCCGGCGGCGCGCCTGTCCAGATCCAAACCGTCACCCCTGACGGTGCGGAATGGGCGTGTGGACCGGTTCCGGCCAACGCGCTGTCGTGCCAGATTCCCGGTGCCGTCATGGTACCTGGAACCAGCCGCCACTTCGACGTGACGGTCTCGGCCAATGGCGCGTTCGAAAACTGCGCGCGCGGCTCCTATGGGCCGGCACCGGGCGACGACGTCGTCTATCCCTTTGGCCAGGCCTGCGCCAAGGGCGGCGGTTCTTCGACCATCCGTGTCGAAAAGACCGGCGACCGTGAATGCAGGCTCGGCCAACCCTGTTCGTTCGAGATCACCATCACCAATGACGGAACGACCCCCTTCTCCGGGCCGGTCCGCATTGGCGATGCGATCGGCGTGGAGGGTCTCGGCAGGCTGGAAGGCGTTGAGATCACGTCGATCGATCCGCCCTTTGGCTGTTCGCCGGAACCGGCAATCTTGCCACTGTCCTGCATTGCCAATTTGTCGCTCGGCGCCGGCGAAAGCCGGGTGCACCATGTCACCGTGGTCATTCCCGACGACGGTCGCCTGGCCAATCTGCAGGGCAATGTCAGCGGCCAGAACTGCGTCGGCGTGCTCTCTCCCGACACACGGGTGCAAGGCGGTGGCGACGTGCTTTCCGACGACCAGGCCAACATCGAGGGCGATCGCGGCAAGGCCTATGCCTGCCATCCCTTCACCATTGGCCAGGAGACGCAGAAGGAATGCTCGCAAGGCTTCGTCATGAACGATGCCGGCCGCTGCGTTTGCCCGGAAGGCACCACCTACCGCAACGGCCAGTGCTCGCCGGGCGGTGGTATCGTGCCGAAGCCGGAACAGCCGAAGCGCTGTGTGCTGCTCGAAGGCCAGATCCGCACCGAGGACGGCCGTTGCGTCTGCCCACGCGGAACCGGGCTCGAGAACGGCAGATGTGTCAGGACCGACAAGCCCGAGCAGTGCACCATCCGTGGCCAGGTCCACAATGCGGATGGCGATTGTGTCTGCCCCAGGGGAACCGAGATCAGGGGCAATGCCTGCCGCCCGATCCAGCCAAAGCCTGAGCAGTGCACGATCCGTGGTCAGGTTCACGACGCCGATGGAGACTGCGTCTGCCCGAGAGGGACCGAGGTGCGCAATGGTGCCTGCCGCCCGATCCGGCCAAAGCCTGAGCAGTGCATCATCCGTGGTCAGATCCACGACGCGGATGGCGATTGTGTCTGCCCAAGGGGTACCGAGGTCAGAAACGGCGCCTGCCGTCCGATCCGGCCAAAGCCTGAGCAGTGCACGATCCGTGGTCAGGTCCACGACGCCAACGGCATTTGTGTCTGCCCGAGGGGTACCGAGGTGCGGGGCAATGCCTGCCGGCGCAAGCAGCCGACGCAGGAGCAATGCGACATACGCGGCCAGGTCCACAACAAGCGCGGCGAGTGTGTCTGCCCGCGTGGGACGCAGGTGATCAACGGCGCATGCCGCAAGCCCAGACAGGAGGTGGAATGCGCACCGGGCTCGCAGATGATCAACGGCCAATGCCAGCCGATCATCAGGCGGCGCTGCCCGGAAGGCACGATCGGGCGCTATCCGAACTGCCGGCCCGTCCGCGGACAACCGTCGCTGGAGCTCAACCCCGGCCTGCTGCTGCAGCAGGTACTGCCACGGAGCAGGCCGCAGGTCGAACAGCGGCAGGATCCGGCTCAAGACAGAATCCTGAAGCTCCAGCAGCAATAACCACTGCTCGACACGAGACCAGAAACCCGCCGGAGCAATTCGGCGGGTTTTTCTTCGTAGCTGTGGGGGCAAGCGGGAATTGGCCGCACGTGATCGGGGATGCTGGCACGTCAGCCTGCGCGGTGCCCGCGCCTGCACCCTCGACAAGTCGGCTGTGGCACATTAGGCAGTCGATAGGGTGGCCGAACGAGAAGGACACTCGGAAAGGCCGCACCCATGAGCAGAAAGACCCTGATTGCACCATCGGTGCTGGCGTCGGATTTTTCCAAACTCGGCGATGAGGTCGAAGCGGTGGCGGCGGCCGGCGCCGACTGGATCCATCTTGATGTTATGGACGGGCATTTCGTGCCCAACATCACCTTTGGCCCGCCGGTGATCAAGGCGATCCGCAACCGCACCAAGGCCTTCTTCGACTGCCATCTGATGATTGCCCCGGCCGACCCCTATCTGGCCGCTTTCGCCGAGGCCGGCTGCGACGGTTTGACCGTCCATGCCGAGGCCGGCCCGCATCTTGACCGCTCGCTGCAGACCATCAGGAACCTTGGCAAGAAGGCCGGTGTGTCGCTCAATCCGGCGACGCCGGAAAGCGTGGTCGAATATGTGCTCGACCGGCTCGACCTGATCCTGATCATGACCGTCAATCCGGGCTTCGGCGGCCAGGCCTTCATCCCGGCGGTTGTCGACAAGGTGAAGCGGGTCAAGGCCCTGATCGGCGGCCGGCCGATCCGCATCGAGATCGACGGCGGTGTTTCAGCCGAAACCGCGCCGCTGGTCACCGCTGCCGGCGCCGACGTGCTGGTGGCGGGCGCCTACATCTTCAAGGGCGGCAGCGTCGAGGCTTATCGCCAGAACATCCAGGCGATCAGGACGGCAGCCGACAACGCAGCCGGCTGACCGGCGGTGTTCCCGCGGTCGGCCCGACATGCCGGCTAAGGTTCTGGTCCCGGGCGGGGCTTGTGAATATCTGATGCGTAACGGCATCGGGCTGAGCGGTTGCCTGATTCGGTCTCAAGGTCCGCCGGCCTATGCCCAAAGCAGACAGTTGATCTCGCGCGCATACAAAAGAACAGAAAGACAGATTCTCCTGCGTGCATACAAAACATGTTAAGTTTCCACAGGTTGTGAAAATGCGCGGAATTACAGCATTGCACTCCGGAATGCCGCATATTCCTTTGTGCTAAAGTACAATAACGTGATCTTCTGCTTGAGCAGGCGAATGCTCGCGCTGTATGGTACAAGTACGAGACGGCGGATGCTTTCAGACTCGAATCGCCCAGGCCAAGTCTTGGGGACAAGGAGTCGCTATGACATACGGAGCTGCCAATCTGAACGACGACGCTGCGGGACCGAAGAGCACGCTTGCCAGTACGGTCTATCAGCAATTGCGGGACGATCTTCTCGGCGGTGTCCTTGAAACCGAGAGCAAACTGCGGGTCGAATGGGTTGTCTCCAAATATGGGGCCGGCGCCTCACCTGTCCGCGAGGCTCTCAATCGCCTCGCCTCGGAAGGACTTCTCGGCCGGCACGACCAGCGCGGCTTCTTCATCATGCCGGTCAGTGCGCCGGAACTCGAAGAGCTGACGCGCACCCGCTGCTGGCTCGAGGAGCGGGCGCTTCGCGAATCCATCGTCCACCGCACCGCCGAATGGGAAGAACAACTCGTGCTGGCGCTGCATCGCCTGGGCCGTGCGTCACGTTTTTCGCCGCAGAACCTCGTCTCGCTCAATCCCGATTGGGAGAGGCTGCATCGCATCTTTCACAGGGTGCTGATTTCGGCCTGCCGGTCGCAATGGCTGGTGGGGTTTTGCGACCAGCTCTCCGATCACGCCTATCGCTACCGGCAAATGGCCAATGATGGCGAAGGCGTCCAGCGCGACGATTTCGGCGAGCATCGCCTGATCGCCGAATGTGCCCTGGACGGCAATGCCGACGGTGCCGTCGAGGCACTGCTCAACCACTACCGGTTGACTGCCGCCATGTGCATGAAGCGCTTCGAGCAGGACGACGAAACGAAGGAACTCGCCGGCAAACGCGCTCGGCGATAGCAGTCGTTTCCTGGCGGGTCTCTTGCGCTCGTTTCTTGCGCTCAGCCTGCGTGGAGAGCGGCTGGCGTGAACTGCTGTCGGCGGGCTTGACGGCGCGGCCAAGAACCGCGAACTCTCGCCGCCGAGGCATGCCGCGACAGGCGCATGCTCAGCGCCGTAGCACCCCAGGAAGTCTTCATGAGCAATCATCTGTTCGATGCGTTCCGGTCCCGGATGCCGGCGCCAGCGCGCTTGCTGATGGAGACCGATGATGGCCGCTTGCTCACCTATGGCGATATGCTGGCCCGCTCTGCGCAGCTTGCGCATGCGCTCTTGCAACTGGATGTCGAACCCGGTGACCGCATTGCCGTGCAGGTCGAGAAGAGCCCGGAAGCGGTCATGCTCTATCTCGCCTGCTTGCGAGCCGGCGCCGTCTTCCTGCCGCTCAACACCGCCTATACGCTGGCCGAGCTGGAGTATTTCTTCGGCGACGCGGAACCACGCCTGGTCGTCTGCGATCCGGCAAGAGCGGCCGATATCGGCGCGCTGGCGGAAAAGACGGGCGCCGTCACCGTCACGCTCGGCCGCGACGGCCGGGGATCGCTGACCGACCAGGCCTCGCGGCTGCCGACGGATTTTCATGACGTGGCGCGCGGGTCGGATGACCTCGCGGCAATCCTCTACACGTCGGGAACCACCGGCCGTTCGAAAGGCGCCATGCTCAGCCACGAGAACCTTGCTTCGAACGCGCGCGTGCTGGTCGAGCACTGGCGTTTCACTGGAGACGACGTGCTGATCCACGCATTGCCGATCTTCCACACGCACGGCCTGTTCGTCGCCACCAATGTCGTCCTGATGGCCGGCGCCTCGATGCTGTTCGAGCAGAAGTTCGATCCGGCCCGCATCGTCTCGCTGATGCCGCGTGCCACGGCCCTGATGGGCGTGCCGACCTTCTACGTGCGCCTGCTGCAGCAGGATGGGCTGGCCCATGAGGCGGCAAAAAACATCCGTGTGTTCATTTCCGGCTCGGCGCCGCTTTTGGCCGAGACGCACAAGGCCTGGCGCGAGCGCACCGGCCACGCGATCCTCGAACGCTACGGCATGACCGAGACCAACATGAACACCTCGAACCCCTATGAGGGCGAGCGGCGCGCCGGTACGGTCGGGTTCCCCTTGCCCGGCGTCACGCTTCGCATCGCCGATCCCGACAGCGGCGCAGCACTTGCGCAGGGTGAGGTCGGCATGATCGAGGTCAAAGGCCCCAACGTCTTCGGCGGCTATTGGCGTATGCCGGAGAAGACCAAGGCGGAATTCCGCGCCGACGGTTTTTTCATCACCGGCGATCTCGGTATGGTCGACGCCGACGGCTACGTCCACATTGTCGGCCGCGGCAAGGACCTGATCATATCGGGCGGCTACAATATCTATCCGAAGGAACTCGAAAGCGAGATCGACGCGCTCGACGGGGTTAGCGAAAGCGCCGTCATCGGCGTTGCCCATCCGGATTTCGGCGAAGGCGTCACCGCCGTCGTCGTGCGTGCGCCGTCATCGCCGATCACCGATGCCGAAATTCTCGGCGCCATCGCCGGGCGGGTGGCGAAATACAAGCACCCGAAGCGGGTGATCTTCGTCGATGAACTGCCGCGCAACACCATGGGCAAGGTACAGAAGAACCTGCTGCGCGACACCTACAAGGACATATACGCATCATAGTTGCGCTGGGGCAGGGGCGCCTTACTCCTTGCGCGGCCTTTCGGCCCGGCTGCCGGAACCCCACAAGGCGCGCTTCAGCAGGTTGCGCTTGCGTGGGGCGAGATTGATGTCGCTGACAAGCTTGGCGCCGCCCTCGCGCCGTTCGAGGGTGATCTTGCGGCTGTGGAAGGCTTCCAGCTCGGCCCGGTGCGCCACGCTGATGATGGTGACATCAGGCAATTCGCGGATCACCGTCGCCATCATGGTGTCCTGGCTCTTCTCGTCGAGCGCCGAGGTTGCTTCATCCAGCACGACGATATCGGGGCGGTGCAGCAGCAGGCGCGCGAAGGCGAGGCGCTGCTTTTCGCCGCCCGACAGCGTCTGGTCCCATGGCGCTTCTTCCTTGATCCTTTCGGCAAGATAGGCAAGGCCGACCTTGTCGAGGGCGGCCTTGATCTGTTTGATCGTCCACTTGTCCGCCGCCGCGGGATAGGCGACCGCGCGGCGAAGCGTGCCCGAGGGGATGTAGGGGCGTTGCGGCAGCATGAACAGTCGCCTGTCGGCGTGGAAATTGACGCTGCCGCCGCCCCATGGCCACAGGCCAGCAACGGCCCGCACCAGCGTCGACTTGCCCGAGCCGGATTCGCCGGCCACCAGCACGCGCTCACCCGGTTCGATCGCAACCTCGGTTTCCTTGACCACGGAGGTGCCGTCGTCGAGCGTGACGGAGAGATCGTCGAGGCTGAGCATCGCACCGTCTTCGGTTTTGCCGTGCTGGATGCGTCCGAGCGCGTCGCTCTGCTCCGCACGCTCGAGCCCGTCGAGCGACATCATCAGCGAGGCGATGCGCCGCGCCGAGGCGTTCCAGTCGGCAAGACGCGGGTAGTTGTCGACCAGCCATCCGAACGCGCCTTGCACAATGCCAAAGGCAGACGCTGCCTGCATCACCTCGCCAAGCGTCATCGAGCCTTCGAGGAATTTTGGCGCGCACAGCAGGATCGGCACGACCGGCGCAAACAGGCTCGATCCCTGCGACACCGCCGCCGTGCGCATGTGCTGGCCCGTCAGCAGCGCCCATTGCCTGAGCACATGGCCGAAATTCCTGTCGATGCCGCTGCGCTCCTCCTCCTCGCCGCCCAGCAAGGCGATGCTCTCGCCGTTTTCGCGCACGCGCGTCAGCGTGTAGCGCAATTCGGCTTCCGCCTGGTTCTTCTGCTCGGAGAGCCGGACGAAATGGCGGCCGATGACCACCATCGAGGTCGAGGTGATGGCGGCATAGATCATCGCGGTGATGACTAGGAAGCCGGGAATGGTAATGCTCTCGCTGCCGATCGGCAGGGTGAGCGCGCCGCCGATGGTCCACAGCACGACGATGAAGGTCGAGGCCGACAGGAACGCGTTGAGGACGCCGGCGATGAAATCGACCGGCGACTCGGTGGCGATGCGCAAATCCTCGGTCATGCGGGCCTCGGGGTTCTGGTGGTCGCCGCCGACGAGGTTCAATTGGTAGTAGCGACCGCTTGCCAGCCAGCGCGCAATGACCGCGGTGGTCAGCCAGGAACGCCAGCGGCGCTGGATCGTCATGCGCAGGTAAACCTGCGCGACGACAAGGCTGCCGCTGCAGATCACCAGCGGTACGAATAGCGCGCTGAGGAAGTAGACGCTGCGGGCGTTGCGCTGCTCGAGCGCATCGAACATCGAGCGGTTCCAGACATTGATGCCATACTGGAAGCCGATATTGATGCAGATTAGAAGCAACACCCCGATCGTGAACGGCCAGGCGAGCCGGTCGCCGCGCCGGCTCCAGTAACCGCGCGCGCTGATCCAGAAACGCCGCAGCAGATATTTCTTGCGCGCCTGCTCGGCCTCTTCGAGCGTCAGTTGCGGATCGGGCTCGACAGCCTCCGGTGGCGGTCCCGGCTGGCCGTCGACCTCGGGGGCAGCTTCGGCGGCCGACGGCTTTTTTTCGCGCAACTCCTCGTGGCGTGGCCTCTGGTCACGCGGCGCTTGCTGTCGCGGCTTCAAGGCATCGCGCGGTTTGATGCCGTCGGCCTGTTTCAATTTGGGTTTCGCCTCGGACATACGCTCCGACAACGACCTCAAAATCAAAAGGTTTCATGACGTCAGCCGACTTGAACCTGAAATCAACGCAGTGGCGGAACCGGCCGCAAAAACCTTTTCGCCGCCGATCCAGACGCCCTTCGTGTCGAGATCGTCCGACAGCGCGACCATGTCCGCGGCCGTGCCGTTGGCGAATCGGCCCAGCCGGTGCGACTGGCCGATTGCTTGCGCCGGATAGAGCGAGGCCATGCGCAAGGCCTCGGAAAGCTCGACCCCGACGACGCGGTGGATGAAACGAACGGCCGAGATCATATCGAGATCGGCGCCCGCCAGCGTTCCGTCGGCGAGCCTCAGGCTGCCATCCCTTCGATAGATGGTGCGGCCGTTGAGTGTGAACGACGTCATGTCGGTGCCGATTGTCGCCATGGCGTCGGTGACCAGCACGATTTTGCCGGGACCTTGCTTTGCGCGCAGCGCGATCTTGATCGTGGCCGGGTCGACATGGATGCCGTCGGCGATGAGACCGGCGGACAAGCTGCCGATGTCGATGGCAGCCCCCGCCAGTCCAGGTTCGCGATTGCCGATCTGGCTCATCGCGTTGAACAGATGGGTGACCATCGAGGCGCCGGCCTCTGCAAAGGCGCTGGCGGCGGCATAGCCGGTATCGGAATGGCCAAGGCTGACGATGATGCCGGCCTTGGCGAGTGCCGCGACGCGCGCCGGCTCGACGGATTCCGGGGCAATGGTGGTGAGCAGCACCGGTAGTTTTTGCCGCGCGGCGATCAGCATCGCCTGGTCGGCGTCCGTCATCGGCCGGATCAGCGCCGGATCATGTGCGCCCTTGCGGGCGACCGACAGATGCGGGCCTTCGAGATGCAGTCCGAGAAACCCAGGCACCTTCTGGCGCGCCGCTGCCTCGCCGGCGGCGACAGCGGCGGCGGTGATGTCTGATGTGTCGGTGATCAGAGTCGGCAGCAGCGCCGTCGTGCCGAAGGGCGCATGTGCGCGGCAGATGGTCTCGATCGAAGCGACATCGGGGTGGTCATTGAGCATGACGCCGCCACCGCCATTGACCTGCAGGTCGACGAAGCCCGGCGTCAGCACGCCGCCGCCGGTGTCGACGACGCGGATATCCGAGGCGATGGCGCCGGCGGGCAAAATGGCCTCGACGAGACCGTCGCGCACGACAAGCGCGTGGCCTTCATGCCAGTCGTCGCCGTCGAAAATCCGGGCGCCGGTCAGGGCAAAGCGGCCGCTCATACTGTCTCCGTTACCTTGCGAAGGTTGCGCGGCGTATCCGGATCAAGACCGCGGTGGCGGGCAAAGGCCTCGACGAACATGTAGAAGGACACAATCAGCGTCAGCGGGTCGGTCAGGGGATGGCCGGTGGCGACATGAGGCAGGCGCACGGCGCGTTTGCCTAGTGCCGAGGTGACGAACACCGGCGCTCCCTTGGCCGCCAGGCTGTCGGCGGCCTCGGCGATGGACGGTTCGGACGCATCGCGCGCGGCCAGCGCCAACACCGGAAAATCGGGGCCGATCAGCGCCAGCGGGCCATGCATGACTTCGGCGGCGCTGTAGGCCTCCGCATGAATGCCGCAGGTCTCCTTGAACTTCAGTGCCGCCTCATTGGCCATCGCCGCCGACGGGCCGCGGCCGAGAATGAACAGCGATTTCTGTTTCTCGATCGTCTCAGACAGCACGCTCATCCAGTCGCAGGCGATCGCCTTGCGGAAATGCTCCGGCAAGCCGGCCAGTGCCACCAGCAGCGCTTCGTCACCGGTGGCGTGCGCCATCAGAGCGAGGCCGGCGACGGCCGAATTGATGAAGGTCTTGGTGGCCGCCACGCTGCGCTCGGGGCCGGCCAGGATATCGATTGCATAGTCCGAAGCACGCGCCAGCGGCGAATCGGCGGTGTTGGTGATGGCGATGGTCAGCGCGCCGCCGGCCCGTGCCGTCTCGGCCATGGCGACGATGTCGGGGCTCTTGCCCGACTGCGAGATCGCCAGGCAGGCCGAGCCGGCGAGCCTGAGCTTGCGGCCGTAAATCGAGGCGATGGACGGTCCGACCGATGCGACGGCGAGGCCGGCGGTCAGTTCGACGGCATATTTCATGAAGGTGGCGGCATGGTCAGACGAGCCGCGCGCCACGGTGACGACAAACTGCGGGTCGCGTTCGCGGATGCCGCGCCCGGCCTCGGTCAGCACGGCGCCGGAGCCGTCGAGCAGGCGGGCGACCGCTTGCGGGACCTCCTCGATCTCGCGCCGCATATGGGTCATTTCTGTCGTGCTCATGGTCGGCCCTCTTCGCTCGGCCCTGTCAGCCGCAGTTCGGCGACGAAATCATAGGCGTCGCCCCGGTAGATGGAGCGGGTGAATTCGATCACCTTGCCGCTCGCCAGATAGGAAATGCGTTCGATGTGCAGGCCGGCAATGCCTGGCGGCACTTCGAGCAGGCGCGCGTCGCTGTCGCCGAGATTGGCGGCGGAAATGCGCTGCACCGCCCGCACCGGCCGGTTGCCGGTCAATTCCAGCGCCGCATAGAGCGAGGAGCCTATATCAGCCGGATCGGGCAACACGCTGGCCGACAGCGAGGCGCGCTCGATCGCCAGCGGCGTGTCGTTGGCGATGCGCAGGCGCGCCACGCGCGCCACCAGTTCGCTCGAGGACAGGCCGAGCACCATCATCTCGTCGGGCGAAGGTGCGTAAAGGCCGCGGTCGAGCCATGCCGAACGCACAGCCATGCCGCGCCGCGCCATGTCTTCGGTGAACGAGGTCAGCCGCGACAGCGACTGTTCGACACGCTCCATGCGCGGCGCAACGAAAGTGCCGGAGCCGTGGCGCTGCACCAGGATGCCGCCCTTGACGAGGTCCTGCACCGCCTTGCGCACGGTGACCCGCGAAATATCGGCCTTGGTGGCGATGTCGCGCTCGGAAGGCAGCGCGTCGCCCGGCCCGATCAGGCCGCGATTGACCGCGTCCTCGATGCTCTTGCGAAGCTGCAGATAAAGCGGCGCGCCGCTTTGCGCCTGATGTTTGAGCGTGGCGAAGATCTGGTCGGCGGCGTCGCTCATCGAGTTGCCTCCGCGTGTCCGGCGAAAAGGCGAACCGCCATCTGCACCGCGCCGCCCAGTGCGTCGTCGAGCGGCGGCTTCAGCAGCGCCCGGTAGCGGGCAGACAGGCGCGGCGCGTAGAGCGGCGCCAGCCCGCCGAGCAGGCACAGCGGCGCGTCGTCAGCAAGGTCGAGCGCGCCGAGCGAGGCTTCGACATCGGCGACCACCCTGTCGAGGATCCAGTTGGCGACGCTGTCGCCCTTCTCGGCATGCTCGAACACCTTGGGTGCGAAGCCGCCGAAGTCGCCCGGCTTGGCATTGGTGGTGAATTCGACGACGTCCTCCGGGTTGTTGCGGAACACGGCCAGCATGCTCTGCGTCAGCGGCGAACCTTCGCGGACGCCGTCATAGGCAAGCAGTGTCTGTTCGAGCAGGTCGCGGCCGATACGGGCGCCGCTGCCCTGGTCGCCAACCTGGAAGCCCCAGCCGCCGATGGCGCGCGATTTGCCTTGTCTGCGCGCCATATAGGCGGTGCCGGTGCCGAGGATCGCCATGGCGCCGTCGCCGGAGCCGACAGCGCCTTCCAGTGCGATCTCGGCGTCGGTCTCGACGCGGCTGATGCTGAACGGCAGGATCGCTTCGAGCTGCTGACGGTAGGTGCCGACATTGGCGCCGGCAAGGCCGAGAATTGCGGGAGTTCGCGGGATCAATTCCGCATCCTGCCCGGCGGCGAGGAACGCCTGCCGCGCGGCCTCGACGATGTTCGAGCGGGCGCCGGTCAGGTCGGTGCGGATGTTGGCGGCGCCGCTTTTGGCGCGGCCGATCACCATGCCGTCCGCCGTTGCCAGGGCGGCCCTGCAGCTGGTGCCGCCGCCATCGATTCCGAGCACGAAATTCACGTGATTTCTCCTCCAGGCGGACAATACCAATAAAATACCAATAGCCAAGGGTTAATTTCCGTTTCAAAAAGATTAAGCCGTATTTTATTGGAAAATCTGCGTATCTCGTCGGCTCAGCGATTTCCGACCAGCGAATTCGTTAATGCGTGTGGACAAGTGGTATTTTTTTGGTATTGTTCTGGTATTGGAGGAACCGGGATGGCCGAAACGCGCACCGAAGCGCTTCACAAAAATGCCGAGGGGCTGGATATCCAGGCCCCGGACACCGTCCTTTCCTATTTGGCCGACGCGCAGATCGAAGCCGCGAAGGTCGTGCGCCATGCCATTCCATCCATTGCCAGGGCCGCCGAGATCATCGCGGGCAGGCTGAAGAGCGGGGGCAAGCTTGCCTACGCCGCGGCCGGCAGCTCAGGCCTGATGGCACTGGCCGATGCGCTGGAGCTTCCGGGCACCTTCGGCATTCATCGTGACCGTATTGCCATCCTGATCGCCGGCGGCGACGACGCCTTCCGCACATTGGCCGGCGGGCCGGAAGACGATGCCGAGGAGGCCGCGGCAGCGGTCGCCAAGGCGGGCCTCCGCAAGGGCGACTGCCTGATCGCCATTTCCGCCAGTGGCACGACGCCTTATGCGGTGCGGGCCATCGAGGAAGCGGCGCGCCGCGGCGCTGCCACCATCGGTATCGCCAACAACAGGGACTCTGCGCTGCTGCGCCAGGCACAAACCGCCATCCTGCTCGAAACGCCACCGGAGCTGATCGCCGGCTCCACGCGCATGGGCGCCGGCACCGCCCAGAAGATCGCGCTCAACATGCTGTCGACGCTGACCGCAATCCATCTCGGCCATGTGCATGACGGCTACATGGTCAATCTCATGGCCGACAACATCAAGCTGCGCGACCGCGCGGCGCGCATCGTCGCCGCCGTCAGCGGGCGCGACACGGACGAGGCGGCCCGCCTGCTCGAGAAGAGCGGCGGCGCGGTCAAGACCGCCATTCTGCTCGCCGCCGGCGCCGACAGCACTGACGCGGCGCAGAAGATACTGGAAGAGGCCGGCCAGAAGCTGCGGCCGGCCCTTTCCGCGATAGAGGGGAGCAAAGGGCGCACTGCCTCCGTTCTCATCAAAACCGAACCTGAAAAAGGTCAACAGGGAGACTGAGCATGACAACGAAACTACTGACGGCACTGCTTTTGGGCACCAGCATTCTCGGCTCGGCCGGGGTGGCTTATGCCGCAGACGTAACGCTCAACATCGAAAGCTGGCGCGGTGACGACCTTGCCATCTGGAAGGACAAGCTGATCCCGGCCTTCGAAGCCAAAAACCCGGGCATCAAGGTGGTGTTCGCGCCGTCGGCTCCGACCGAATATGACGCGGCGCTGGGCGCCAAGCTCGCCGCCGGTTCGGCGGGCGACCTGATCACCTGCCGCCCATTCGACAAGTCGCTCGAGCTGTTCAAGAAGGGCAACCTTGCCGACCTCTCGGCATTACCCGGCATGGAGAACTTCTCACCCGTCGCCAAATCCGCCTGGCAGACCGACGACGGTAAGGCGAGCTTCTGCGTGCCGATGGCCTCGGTCATCCACGGCTTCATCTACAACAAGGACGCCTTCGACAAGCTCGGCATCAAGGTGCCGGAGACCCGCGACGAGTTCTTCGCCGCGCTCGACAAGATCAAGGCCGACGGCACCTACATCCCGATGGCGATGGGCACCAAGGATCTCTGGGAAGCCGCGACCATGGGCTACCAGAACATCGGCCCCAACTACTGGAAGGGCGAGGACGGCCGCGCGGCGCTGATCAAGGGCGAGCAAAAGCTGACCGACAAGGACTGGGTCGCGCCCTATGAGGAACTGGCCAAGTGGAAGCCTTATCTCGGCGACGGCTTCGAGGCGCAGACCTATCCGGATAGTCAGAACCTGTTCACGCTCGGCCGCGCCGCCATCTACCCGGCCGGCTCGTGGGAAATCGGCCTGTTCAACACCCAGGCGCAGTTCAAGATGGGCGCCTTCCCGCCGCCGGTCGAGAAGGCCGGCGACACCTGCTACATCTCCGACCATACCGATATCGGCATGGGCCTGAATGCGGCTTCGAAGAACGCCGATCCGGCCAAGACCTTCCTGTCCTGGGTCGCTTCGCCGGATTTCGCCACCATCTACGCCAACGCGCTGCCGGGCTTCTTCAGCCTGAACTCCGCGCCGGTGAAGATGGCAGACCCGCTGGCGCAGGAATTCGTCTCCTGGCGCGCCAAGTGCAAGCCGACGATCCGTTCGACCTACCAGATCCTGTCGCGCGGCACGCCGAACCTCGAGAACGAGACCTGGGTCGAATCGGCCAACGTCATCAACGGCACCGATACGCCGGAAGCTGCCGCCAAGAAGCTGCAGACCGGCCTCGACAGCTGGTACAAGCCGGCGAAGTAGAGCTCAGGCAACGGAGCCGGCCGGGCGCACGCCTGGCCGGTTCCGGACCACCTCCTTCACAGTGCACCTATTCAGATTGCGATTGTCGGCACCGCCTCCCGGCCTTACCCTCACTGTTGTGGGGAAGGCTAGCTGATCAGTCGCAGGCCTTGTTCTTGCCGCATCCGGTAAGGATGTCAGGGCCGTGCATCGAGGCATCATCTAGATCGATACCCTTTGGAACCGAGAGACGGCGGGGACCGAACTCATGGCCGCAGATATCAGACCGAAAAGACCGTTCCGCTGGCACATCGGCATCTTCCTGGCGCCGGCGGTGCTCGTCTACTCGGCGATCATGATCCTGCCGCTCGCCGGCACGCTGCAGCTGTCGCTGTTCCGCAACATCGAGCAGCATCAGGTCTTCGTCGGGCTGCAAAACTTCCGCACGCTGTTCGGCGACCCCAACTGGTCGGTGGGTTTCTGGAACGCGCTCAGGAACAACACCTGGTTCTTCATCATCCACATGATCGTGCAGAACCCGATCGGCGTCATGCTGGCCGCCCTGCTGTCCAGCCCGAGACTGAGGTTCGCGGCCTTCTACCGCACGGCGATCTTCGTGCCGACCATCCTGTCCTTCGTCATCGTCGGTTTCGCCTGGAAGCTGATCCTGTCCCCGTTGTGGGGCGTGGCGCCGCATCTGATGGATCTCGTCGGCCTCAAAAGCCTGTTCACGCCGTGGCTCGGCAAGGAGCAATATGCACTGACCGCACTCAGCCTGATCTCGGTGTGGCAGTTCGTCGGCATCCCGATGATGCTGATCTATGCCGCCCTGCTGTCGATCCCCGAAGAGGTGATCGAGGCCGCCGAATGCGATGGGATTACCGGCCTTTCACAGTTCTGGAAGATCAAGCTGCCGCTGATCCTGCCGTCGATCGGCATTATCTCGATCCTCACCTTCGTCGGCAATTTCAACGCCTTCGACCTGATCTACACCGCGCAAGGCGCGCTCGCCGGGCCGAACTATTCGACCGACATTCTCGGCACCTTCCTCTACCGCGCCTTCTTCGGCTTCCAGCTGCAGACCGGCGACCCCAATATGGGCGCGGCGATTGCCACGATGATGTTCCTGATCATCCTCGGCGGCGTCTGCGTCTACCTCTTCCTCGTCCAGACGCGCCTGCGTCGCTACCAGTTCTGAGGGGCGAGATGTCGAGCTTGAACACCCCCCTCTGGCCTGCCGGCCATCTCCCCCGCAAGGGGGGAGATTGGCAGCGTTGGCCTTGCCGGCCATCTTGCTGCGTCGGTGATTGGCGAAAGCAGTCGCGACATCCGATCTCCCCCCTTGCGGGGGAGATGTCCGGCAGGACAGAGGGGGGTGCCTTGGCGCCATTCCTTGGAAGTGTGCGTCAGGAGACCTCCCAATGAGCACCGCCACCCGTTCCGTGCCCCGCACCATCGGCGCCCACGCGATCCTGTTGACCTACACGGCGATCGCGCTGTTTCCGGTGATCCTCGTCATCATGAACTCGTTCAAGTCGCGCGCGGGCATCTTCGGCGCGCCGCTGACGCCGCCGACGCCCAAAACCTTCGACCTGATCGGCTACACGACGGTGATCGGCCAGGGCGACTTCATCCACTATTTCCAGAACAGCCTCGTCGTCACCGTCGCCTCGCTGTTCTTCGTGCTGTTGTTCGGCGCCATGGCGGCGTTCGCGCTGTCGGAATACCGCTTCCGCGGCAGCTCGCTGATGGGGCTTTATCTGGCGCTCGGCATTATGATCCCGATCCGGCTGGGCACCGTCGCCATCCTGCAATTGATGGTGGCGAGCGGGCTGGTCAACACGCTGACGGCGCTGATCCTGGTCTACACCGCGCAGGGCCTGCCGCTTGCCGTGTTCATCCTGTCGGAATTCATGAAGCAGGTGTCCGACGATCTGAAGAATGCCGGCCGTATCGACGGCCTGTCCGAATACACCATCTTCTTCCGCCTGGTGCTGCCGCTGGTCAGGCCATCGATGGCAACCGTCGCCGTCTTCACCATGATCCCGATCTGGAACGACCTGTGGTTCCCGCTGATCCTGGCGCCGTCGGAGGAAACCAAGACGGTGACGCTCGGCGCCCAGCTGTTCCTCGGCCAGTTCGTCACCAACTGGAACGCCATCCTGGCGGCCCTGTCGCTGGCGATCATGCCGGTGCTGATCCTCTACGTCATCTTCTCGCGGCAGCTGATCCGCGGCATCACGTCCGGAGCCGTCAAGTGAACTCTGAAACACCTCTTCGCGTCGTCGTTGCCGGCCTCGGCAATATGGGCCGCAGCCATGCGCTGGCCTATCACACCAATCCGGGTTTCGAGATCGCAGCGCTGATCAACCGCTCCGACGTGCCGCTGCCGGACGGGCTGTCGGGTTACGGCATCAGGCGCTCCTTCGATGACGCCCTGCGTGACGAAAAGCCCGATGTCGCTTGCATCGCCACCTATTCCGACAGCCATGCCGACTATGCGGTAAAAGCGTTCGAGGCCGGCTGCCATGTCTTCGTCGAAAAGCCGCTGGCAACGACCGTGGCCGACGCCAAGCGCGTCGTCGCGGCGGCGAAGGCCAATGGCAGAAAACTGGTGATCGGCTATATCCTGCGCCATCACCCGTCCTGGATCAGGCTGATCGCCGAGGCCCGCAAGCTCGGCGGCCCCTATGTCTTCCGCATGAACCTCAACCAGCAATCCTCGGGCCACACCTGGGAGACGCACAAGCAGTTGATGCAGACGACGTCGCCGATCGTCGACTGCGGCGTGCACTATCTCGACGTCATGCTGCAGATCACCGATGCCAAACCGATCGAGGTGCGTGGCATGGGCGTGCGGCTGACCGAGGAGGTGGCACCCTCGATGTACAATTACGGCCATCTGCAGGTGCTGTTCGATGACGGGTCGGTCGGCTGGTATGAGGCCGGCTGGGGGCCGATGATTTCGGAAACGGCGTTCTTCGTGAAAGACGTGATCTCGCCCAAGGGCTGCGTATCGATCGTGATGAAGGAAGGCGTCAAGTCCGACGACATCGACACCCACACCAAGACCTCGACCATTCGCCTGCACAGCGCCGCGACCGGCGCGGACGGCAAGTTTCTCAAGGCCGACGAAATGCTGTCGATGGCAGGCGAACCCGGCCATCAGGACCTCTGCGACCTCGAACAGGCCTTCGTGCTGAAGGCGATCCGCGAGGATCTGGATCTCACCAAACATATGGACGACGCGGTCAAATCGCTCGCCGTCTGCCTTGCCGCAGACGAGAGCGTGCGCAGTGGAAAGGCGGTGCGATTGTGACCGCAGAATTGTCGTCACGGGTTGCATTCGCGCCCACATTCCAATCCGGAGGATCGCCGTGGGCTCGCTGAACATTGAGAACGTGAAAAAGGCCTTCGGGCCGGTCGAGGTGCTGAAGGGCATCAACCTCGAAGTGAACGACGGCGAATTCGTCGTCTTCGTCGGCCCGTCTGGCTGCGGCAAGTCGACCTTGCTCCGAGTCATTGCCGGACTGGAGGATTCGACCTCGGGCCGCGTCGTCATCGACGGCGCGGACGTCTCGGCCACGCCGCCGGCCAAGCGTGGCATCGCCATGGTGTTCCAGACCTATGCGCTCTACCCGCATCTGACGGTGAAGAACAATATGGGCCTTGGCCTCAAGCAGGCAGGAACGCCGGCGGCCGAAATCGAGCGCCGCATCGGCATCGCGTCATCGATGCTGTCGCTGGAGCCCTATCTCGAAAGACGGCCGGCCGAACTCTCCGGCGGCCAGCGCCAGCGCGTCGCCATCGGCCGCGCCGTGGTGCGCGAGCCAAAGCTTTTTCTCTTCGACGAGCCGCTTTCGAACCTCGATGCGGCACTGCGCGTCAACACGCGGCTGGAGATCGCGCAGCTGCATCGCCGGCTGAAGGCAACGATGATCTACGTCACCCACGACCAGGTCGAGGCGATGACGCTGGCCGACAAGATCGTCGTGCTCAATGCCGGCAGGATTGAGCAGATCGGCGGCCCGATGGAGCTCTACAATTCGCCGGCAAATGAGTTCGTCGCCGGCTTCATCGGCTCACCGAAGATGAATTTCGTCGACGGCGCCCGCCTCGGCGAAACCGCCAAGACCATCGGCGTGCGGCCGGAACATTTGACCGTCGATCCGAAATCCGGCGCCTGGAAGGGAACGGTGGTGCACGCCGAGCATCTCGGCGCCGACACCAATCTGTATCTCGACTGCGAGAAGGCGGGGCTGATCACCGTGCGGATCTTTGGTGTTTATGATGCCGAGCCGGGTGCCACGCTGTATGCGACGCCGGATCCGGCGAAGACGTATCGGTTTGGCGCTGATGGGAAGGTGTTGAAGTAGCTTGACACCCTCTTCCTTTCCTCTCCCTCCGGAGGGGGGAGAGGTGGCGCCGCGAAGCGGCGACGGAGTGGGGGAAGACCTGGACCAAAGCCAAAACCGCCATAGGATAGGGACTGACGTGTCAGTACAGTCGCTTCGACAGACGAGCGGATCGAGCCCCCACTCCGTCGAGCTTCGCTCGCCACCTCTCCCCCGATCGACGGGGTAGAGGAAAGGCGCGAAACCGCCCCTTCCTCTTCTCATTCCAGAGACACAAGGAGAGAACAGAGAAGCCTACACGTCAGCCTTGAACGTCTGCTTCTGCTGGCCCAGCCCTTCGATGCCCAGCTCCACGACATCGCCGGCCTTCAAGAACACCGGCGGCTTCATGCCGAGCCCGACGCCGGGCGGCGTGCCTGTCGAAATAATGTCGCCGGGGTGCAGCGACATGAACTGGCTGAGATAGGAAACCAGATACTTGACGCCATAGACCATGGTCTTGGTCGAGCCGTTCTGCATCGTCTTGCCGTTGACGGTCAGCCACATTTTGAGGTTCTGCGGATCGGCTACCTCGTCCTTGGTCACCAACCACGGGCCGGTCGGGCCGAACGTGTCGCAGGACTTGCCCTTGGTCCACTGGCCCTGGCGCTCGGCCTGGAAGGCGCGTTCGGAGACATCGTGGGCAACGCTATAGCCGGCGACATAGTCGAGCGCATCGGCCTCGCTGACATATTTGGCGGTTTTGCCGATGACCACGGCCAGTTCGACTTCCCAGTCGGTTTTCTCCGAGCCGCGCGGGATCAGCACGTCGTCATCCGGCCCGACAATGGCCGAGCTTGCCTTCATGAAAATGATCGGCTCCGGCGGCACGGTGGCGCCGGTCTCGGCGGCGTGGTCGGAATAGTTGAGGCCGATGCAGATGAACTTGCCGGTTCCGGTAACGCAGGCGCCGAGGCGCGGGCTGCCGGAAACCGCCGGTAGCGACTTGGGATCCAGCTTGGCCAGTGCAGCCAGCGATGCCGGGTCGAGCGTCTTGCCGCCGATATCGGTGACGTGAGCGGAGAGATCACGGATCGTTCCATCCGCATCGAGCAGGCCGGGACGTTCGCTTCCCACCTCGCCATAGCGCAGCAGTTTCATCTAAATCCTTCTCCTGATTGCGGCCTCGTGGCCCTTTGCAAACTTTCCGCCAAGGCGATGCTCCTTCAAGGAACCGGCGGACCGTACCCATCGACCTGACTACGGACAAGCGCGATCGCCATACAAGATAGCCGGCGCGCGGGATTTTCAGACTCTTCGATCCCCTGTTAAACGCCGGGAAAGGGCCAGATCGTCCTGCTCGCGTATGATTTCCGCAGTCAGATCGACCAGCCGCCGTCGATATTGTAGGCCTGCCCGGACGTGTAGGTGGCGCCGGCCAGATAGACGGCGAGATCGGCGATTTCCTCCGGCGTGCCGAGCCGGCCCATTGGCTGGCGGGCGATGAAGGCGGCGCGGGCGGCATCGTAGTCGCCTTGCGCGTGCATGCGGTCCTGCAGCGACGGGCTCTCGACCGTGCCGGGGCAAATGGCGTTGCAGCGTATGCCCTTGCCGACATAGTCGGCGGCGATCGCCTTGGTCAGGCCGATGACGGCGGCCTTGGTCAGGCCATAGACGAAGCGGTTGGGCACGCCCTTGGTCGAACTGGCCAGCGAGGCCATGTTGATGATCGATCCGTCGCCGCGTTCCAGCATGCCGGGCAGCACAGCCCGGCTGGTGCGGATCATGGCGCGAACATTGAGGTTCAGCGCGAAATCGAGGTCGCCGTCCTTCATCTCCAGGATCGAGCCCGAATGGACGAAACCGGCGCAGTTGAACAGCACGTCGACGACACCGATCTCGGCAAAGGCGGCGTTGACGGCTTCGTCGTTGAGCACGTCCAGCTTGCGGGTCTTGATCCCCGGCGTCTTGGCGAGTTCCGCCAGCAGGGCCTCGTTGATGTCGGTGGCGTAGACGATGGCGCCAGCTTTTGCGAAGGCCAGTGCGCTCGCCTTGCCGATGCCTTGCGCCGCTGCCGTGACGACAACGACCTTGCCTGCCAGATCCGCCATACTGTTCTCCTCGTCCACTGGGATAGTTCGGGTCTACCTGCGGCTGGCCAAGGCGTCATGTGCCAGTCACGCATGATCGTGCAGCCTGCGCCGTTGATCGTTCACTGATAAAGATGTTTTTTCTCGTTAAAGAACATCTGTCCGTGCGTCAACCCCGAACACGGTCTCGACAGCACCGGGGGGAGCTCAAAGCGCGCGACGCGCTTTGGCTCTTTGCCTTTATATATGTCGTTGCCCCAAAACCGCTGCGCACTTTTGGGCGACATACATTAATCGCCGTAAGGCACCCAGACATTCTTGACCTCGACGGCGCGGCGCAGGAAGGCGTCGCCGGCGGCTTCGTCGGATGCCCAGTCGAGGCCGCGGCCATTTCCGCTCCAGATGCGCTTGAGGTTGCCGATGGACTCGGCTTCCGCCTGGGCGCAGGTCTCAGCATCGGCGAACACCCAGAGCCCGTCGACATCGTCATGCTTGGCCAGCACGCCGGCAAGTTCGGCGCTGCGACCGGTGACGATGTTGATGGCGCCTGAGGGAACGTCGGAATATTCGATGACCTGGTAGAGATCGGTGGCCAGCAGCGGATAGCGCTCCGAAGGCACCGCGACCACGGTGTTGCCCATGGCCAGCGCCGGTGCGACCAGCGAGATCAGGCCGAGCAGCGGCGAGCTGTCGGGGGCGACGATGCCGACGACGCCGACCGGTTCATGAAGCGCCAGCGTCACGGCACGCGCCGGCGGCTGGTGCACGCGGCCCTCGAACTTGTCGGCCAGACCGGCATAGAGGAAGAGGCGCTCTATGGACTGTTCTACTTCTTCCCGCGCGGCCTTGGCGCTGGCGCCGGTCAGCTCGGTGAGGCGGGCGGCAAACTCGGCGGCGCGGCCGGAGAGATTTTCGGCCAGATAGTAAAGCACCTGACTGCGGTTATAGGCGGTCGCCTCGGGCCAGCCCCTACAGGCGCGGGCTGCGGAGACAGCATCGCGGATATCCTTGCGGCTGCCGAGACCAACCTCACCGGCCAGCTTGCCCTTGGCGGTGGCGACAGCCAGCGAATAATTGCCGTCCGGCCGTACCTGCTTGCCGCCGATGAATAGCTTTGCCGTGCGGTCGATTGCCGAGCCGTCGGCCTGCTCGACTGGCTGTGCGGAGGTCGTCGCCGGCTTGATGATCTGGCCGAGCGGCAGTTTCGCCGCGAGATATTCGAACATGCCCTCGCGCCCGCCTTCGCGACCGAAACCGCTCTCGCGGTAGCCGCCGAAGCCGCAGGCGGCGTCGAACATGTTGGTGCCGTTGACCCAGACCACGCCGGCCTTCAATTGCGGCGCGACGTGCAGGGCAAGGTTGACGTTCTCGCTCCACACCGAGGCGGCGAGGCCATAGCGCGTGTTGTTGGCGAGCTCGATCGCTTCCTCGGTATTGCGGAAGGTCATGGTCGCCAGAACAGGGCCGAACACCTCTTCTTGCGCCAATATGTTAGCCGGCGAAACACCTGTGGCGAGCGTCGGCAGATGGTAGTAGCCGGAAGACGGCAGCGCCGCATCCGGCTGCCAGCAGACGGCGCCCTGCCTGGCACCTTCGGCGACCAGGCCCTTGACGCGCTCGAGCTGTGTGGCGTCGACCAGCGGGCCGATATCGGTGTTCTTGTCGAGCGGGCTGCCGACGCGCAGCCGGCTCATCCGCGTCTTGACCTTGGCGATCAGGGCGTCGGCGATGCCTTCCTGGACCAGCAGTCGCGAACCGGCGCAGCATACCTGGCCCTGGTTGAACCAGATACCGTCGACCAGGCCTTCGACGGCGCTGTCGAGATCGGCATCCTCGAAGACGATGAAGGCCGACTTGCCGCCAAGTTCCAGCGACAGTTTCTTGCCCGAGCCGGCGGTGGCTTTCCGGATGATCTTGCCGACTTCGGAAGAACCGGTAAAGGCGATCTTCTGGATGCCGGGATGGTTGACGATGGCCCCGCCGGCCTCAGGACCGCCCTGCACGATGTTGACGACACCTTTCGGCACGCCGGCGCGCTCGCAGATCTCAGCAAACAGGATTGATGTCAGCGGCGTGAACTCGGCCGGCTTCAGCACCACGGTGCAGCCGGCGGCGAGGGCCGGCGCGATCTTCCAGGCCAGCATCAGCAGCGGAAAGTTCCACGGGATGATCTGGCCGACCACGCCGACACCCTTGTGGCCGGGGAAATCCTTGTCCAGCGCCTGCGCCCAACCGGCATGGTGTATGAAATGGCGGATCGCCAGCGGCACGTCGATGTCGCGGCTTTCGCGGATCGGCTTGCCGTTGTCGATGGTCTCAAGCACTGCGAACAGGCGCTGGTGGCGCTGCATGGCGCGGCCGATGGCATAAAGCACCTTGGCGCGCTGATAGCCCGAGGCTGCCGACCACTTCGGCAGCGCCTTGGTGGCCGCCGCAACCGCCGCGTCGATGTCGACGGCATTGGCGTCGGATATCTTGGCCAGCAGCTTGCCGGAAGACGGCTCGCTGGTTTCGAAAGTCTTGCCGCCGGACGCGGCTTTCCAGTCGCCGCCGATGAACAGCGCCTTGCCGAAATCGCGCGCGGCAAGCCATGCATCGGCCTCGTTGCGGGCTTCCGGCGCCGGGCCGTATTCCATGGCGTGGTAGCGGTCGAGAATGTTCATTGGGCGCCTCCTTCACCCCTCCCACTTGTGGGAGGGTCGATCGGCTTGCCGATCGGGGTGGGGGTAAATCTCTCAAGCCATCGCGTGGCGATGATTGGCCGAATAGTGTCCGGTCAGATGGTGCTCGAGCTGGCGCTCGATGTCGGTCAAGAGGCTCGACGCACCGAAGCGGAACAGGTCCGGCTCCAGCCATGGGCGGCCGAGTTCTTCCTTCATCAGCACCAGCCAGTCGAGTGAGGCCTTGGCCGTGGAAATGCCGCCGGCCGGCTTGAAGCCGATGAGATAGCCGGTTTCCTCGAAATAGGCCCTGATGGCGCGCACCATGGCGAGGCCGACGGGCAGCGTCGCATTGACGCTTTCCTTGCCGGTCGAGGTCTTGATGAAGTCGGCGCCTGCCATCATCGCTACCATCGAGGCCAGCATGACATTGCGCAGCGTGGCGAGGTCGCCGGTGCCGAGGATGACCTTCAGATGCGCGTCACCGCAAGCGGCGCGCATCGAGACGATCTCATTGTATAGCTCGCGCCATTTGGCGCCGAACACCAGCCCGCGTGGAATGACCACGTCGATCTCGTCGGCGCCGTCGCGGACCGAGGCTTCGATTTCCTGCAGGCGGGTCGACAGGGGTGCCAGACCATGCGGGAAGGCGGTGGAGACGGCGGCGACATGGATGCCGGCGCCGCGCACGGCATCGACGGCGGTGGTGACGAAGGGATGGTAGACGCAGACGGCGGCCGGGCGGATGGTTTCACCTGATATGCCCAGGCCCTCGACGATGTCGCGGCGGAACGGATTGATCGCCTTGGCGCAGAGCCGGCGCACACGCTCCTCGGTGTCGTTGGAATTCAGCGTCGTCAAATCCATGCAGGCGACAGCGCGCAGCAGCCAGGCCGCCTGGTTGTCGGCCTTGATCGAGCGCCGCTTGGTCAGGCTGGCGACGCGCCGTTCCAGCGCCGAGCGGTTGACGCTGCGCACCGATTCCATGAAGCCGAGATCGAGCTTCATGCCGGGATTGCGCGCAATGCGATGGTCCGGTGGAACGGCTGTGTTGGCGGCGGCACGCGCCGGCAGCGGCGTCACCTTGGACGAGCCGATATCGGCTTCTCGGATTGTGCTGCTCATCTCCTGCCCTTTCATTCAGCGACGTGTGCCGAAGATAGCCCGTGAAGCCGTACTTCACGAGTCCTGCGGGCGGTCATAACCGAAAAAGGCGGCGAAAGCAGCAATTTTGACCGTGCGGTCAAAAGCATAGACTTCGAGATGTTGGTGCGGCTCAGCCGACGAAGGCGCGCTCGACGACAAAAGTCGCTGGATGGCTCAGCGAGCCTTCCTCGAAGCCGAGGCTTTCGGCCAGGTCCTTGACGTCCTTCAGCATATGCATCGAGCCGCAGATCATGATGCGGTCGGTTTCCGGGCTGAGCTTGTCGATGCCGAGATCGCTGTAGAACTTGCCGGAGCCGATCAGCGCGGTGATGCGGCCCATGCGTGCCGACTCTTCGCGGGTCGTCGAATTGTAGAGCGTGACGCGCCCAGTGGTCAGTTCACCGATCAGCGGGTCGCTTTCCAACGCCGCGACCAGCTCCTGGCCGTAGGTGAGTTCCGCATTGTCGCGGCAGGTATGGGTCAGGACCAGCTGATCGAATTTGTCGTAGGTGTCAGGGTCGCGCAGCAGGCTGGCGAAAGGCGCGATGCCGGTGCCGGTCGAGATCATGAACAGCCGCTTGGCCGGGGTCAGCGCGTCGACCACCAGCGTGCCGGTCGACTTCTGGCGCATGATGACGGTGTCGCCGACCTGGATCTTCTGCAGCTCCGAGGTCAGCGGGCCGTCCGGCACCTTGATCGAGAAGAATTCCAGCTCTTCGTCCCAGGCCGGACTTGCCACCGAATAGGCGCGGTACACCGGCTTCTCGGCATTGGGCAGGCCGATCATGACGAACTCGCCGGAGCGGAAGCGCAACGACTGCGGACGGGTGATGCGGAACGAGAACAGCCGGTCGGTGTAGTGCTTCACCGAGACGACGGTTTCGGCATAGACGTTGGCCGGAATCGGGAACTGCAGCGGTCGGGCGCCGACGGTGTTGAGAGCGGATGTGGTGTTCATCAAATCCAACCTTCTGGCCCAACCGTGGACGCGGGCGCCAAACTTTCACCTGCACGCCCGGACCATTCAGATCCCGGCGGGCTGTTCGCACACTGCAAAGCGGCAAGCTCTTGTGTCCGGAATTTATTAGTATACAAACGATATTTGCGTCAAGATGCTCCCTTAAAACAGCTTTCCAAACTGGCGCATATCCGTAGTCCGCGCATTTCGGGTTTCGACGATGGAAGAGAATATTTCGGCGCAAGCGCGCAATTCCCGGGGAAATGTCGTCGCCGGTATCGATGTCGGCGGCACCTTCACCGACCTGCTCCTGATCGACGGAAGCGACGGCGGCCGGGTGTATCTGGCCAAGACGCCGACCACGGTGGACAACCAGGCTTTCGGTGTCGTTTCGGCACTCGGCGCCACCGGATTTGCCATCGATAGCATCGACCTCATCGTGCATGGCACGACCACCACCACCAATGCGGTGCTGGAACGCCGGCTGGCGAAAACCGGCATGATCACCACGCGCGGTTTTCGCGACGTGATCGAACTGGGTCGGCGCACGCGGCCGCAGGCCTATGGCATGACCGGCAGCTTCGTGCCGATCATTCCGCGCAATCTCAGGCTCGAAGTCTCGGAGCGCGTCGAAGCATCGGGCGCGGTGCGCACGCCGCTCGACGAGACCGAGATGCGCGACGCCGTGCAGACGCTGATCGCGGCCGGTTGCGAATCCCTCGTCATCCATTTCCTGCATTCCTACGCCAACCCGGCACATGAGCGGCGCGCCGCCGAAATCGCCGCCGAGCTCTGGCCGAACGGCTACATCACGGCAGGCCACGCGCTGCTGTCGGAGGCGCGCGAGTTCGAGCGCGGCGTCACCGCGTCGGTCAACGCCTCCGTGCAGCCGATCCTCGAGCGCTATGTCGAGCGGCTGCGCAAGGAATTGGGCGCAAAAGGCTATGCCCGCGACTTCCTGATCATGAACGGCAATGGCGGCATGATCTCGGCCCGCTTCGTCACACGTGAATCGGCCAAGACGGTCATGTCCGGCCCGGCCTCCGGCGTCATCGCCGCCGCCTATACCGGAAAACGCGCCGGCTTCGAAAACCTCGTCACCTATGACATGGGCGGCACCTCGACCGACGTGGCGCTGATCCGCAATGCCGAGCCGGCAGTCTCGAACGAGATCGAGATCGAATATGCGATGCCGATCCATGTGCCGATGGTGGCGGTGCACACGGTCGGCGCCGGCGGCGGCTCGATCGCCCGCGTCGATGCGGCCGGCCTGATCCAGATCGGTCCGGAAAGTGCCGGCGCCAATCCCGGCCCGATCTGCTACGGACGTGGCGGCCTCGAGCCAACCATTACCGACGCCAATCTGGTGCTCGGCCGGCTGGCGCCGAAGAAGCTGCTGGCGGTCCAAAATCCCGTCACATCAGAGCGCGTCACCAGCATTTTCGAGGACAAGATCGGCAAGGCGACCGGCCTGTCCGGCGTCGAGGCGGCGGGCGCGGTGCTGCGGCTCGGCAACATGAAGATGGCCGGCGCCATCCGCATGGTCTCGGTGTCGCGCGGCCATGACCCTCGTGATTTCGCGCTGTTCGCCTTTGGCGGCGCCGGCCCGCTGCATGCGACCGCCCTGGCGCGCGAACTCGGCCTGCCCAAGGTGCTGGTGCCGGCGCGTCCGGGCATCACCAACGCACTCGGCTGCGTCGTCGCCGACCTGCGCCATGACTTCGTCAACACCATCAACCAGCCGGTGGCGGTGCTCGACGAAAAACAGCTTCCTACTGTATTGGAACGCCACCGAAACGAAGGTGAAGAGCTGATCGGCAAGGAAGCGGTGAAGCCGGAGACGATCCGCGTTACCCACTCCGCCGACATGCAGTTCGTCGGCCAGACCCACATCATCAACGTGCCGCTGCCGTCCTCATCGGTGACGCGGGCAACACTGCAGCAGCTTTTCGAAAAGGCCTATTTCGCCCGCTTCAAGGTCGAACTGCCGGAAATCCGCGCCAACCTCGTCAATCTCAACACGTCGGTGACCGGCGTGCGTCCGGCGATCGATCTGTCGCGGCTGATCGATCCGGCGGGGCGCGCAACAACGCTGGATGAGGCAAGGCGCGAAATCCGGCCGGTCTGGTATGGCGGGCGTTGGCACGATACGCCGGTATATGCACGCGAAAAACTGCCGCTTGACGCTGAAATCGAAGGGCCGGCGATCCTCGAACAGATGGACGCCACCACCGTACTCGAGCCCGGCGACCGCGCACGCTGCGACGCCGACGGCAACATCATCATCGACATCGGCGAGGCCTGAGATGCCTGACATTGATATGGCAAAACTCGACGCCATCACCCTTTCGGTCCTCCAGGCGGCCCTGCAACAGGTCTGCGACGAGATGGACCTTACGTTCTCTCGCGCCGCTTTCTCGCCTGTCATCGCCGAAGCCAACGACCGCTCCGACGGCATCTATTCGGCTGTCGATGGTTCGCTGATCGCGCAGGGAAGCCAAGGCCTGCCGGTGTTCGTCGGCGTCATGCAATATTCGACCAGGACGGTGATCGAGATGATCGCCGACGGCCGCTGCCTAGCCCCGGAGCCGGGTGACATCTACATCGTCAACGACCCCTATCTCGGCGGCACCCATCTGATGGATGTGCGCTTCGCCATGCCGGTCTACCGGGCCGGAAAAATCTTCTGCTGGCTGTCCAACACCGGCCACTGGCCAGACATTGGCGGCTCGGTGCCGGGCGGTTTTTCGGCCTCCGCGACCGCGGTCGAGCAGGAAGGCCTGCGGCTGCCGCCCGTAAAACTGTTCAAGAAGGGCGTGCTCGATCCGGAGATCTACGCCATCATCTGCTCCAACATCCGCGTTGCCGACCAGCGCATCGGCGACATCAGGGCCCAGGCCGCCGCACTGCTGATCGGCCAGGACCGGCTTAACGGAATCCTGGATCGTTACGGTGACGAAACCGTTGTCGAGGCGATCGCCGAACTGCGCCGCCGCGCCGCCGAGCAGATGCGCGCCAACATCTCAGCCATTCCCGACGGCACCTACCATTCCAAGGCGTTTGTCGATTCCGACGGGGTGGTCAACGAGCCGCTGACCATCGCGCTCGCCGTCGAGAAAAAAGGCAATACGCTGACTTTCGATTTCACCGGCTCGTCAAAGCCCTGCGCCGGGCCGATGAACAGCGTGCTGGCGACGACTTTGTCCTCGGTCTATCTCGCCATGCGCCACATTTTCCCTGATGTGCCGATCAGCGCCGGTGCCTTCGAACCGCTTGAAGTCAAGCGGCCGGAAGGCACTTTCCTCGACGCCAGATACCCGCGCCCCGTCTCGGGCTGCGCCGCCGAAGTGTCGCAGCGCATCGCCGAGGCGGTGTTCGCGGCCATGGTGCAGGCGCTGCCCGACAAGGTGACGGCGGCGCCCGCCGGCTCCAGCGGCAATTTCGCTCTTGGCGGCAACGACCCGGCGCGCGGCCGCGATTATGTGATGTACCAGATCTCCGGCGGCGGCTATGGCGGCAATTCAGGCCATGACGGGCTGACCAATGGCTGCTCGACCATCGGCATCTCGAAGTCGCCACCGGTCGAGATCATGGAACAGGCATTCCCGGTGCTCTACCGCCATTATGCCTTGCGCGAGGGTTCGGGCGGCGCTGGCAAGCATCGCGGCGGTTTCGGCCTCGCCTATGAGGTCGAAATCCTGCGCGGTGACGCCCGGGCCTCCTTCGTCATGGACCACGGCCGTTTCGGCCCACAGGGCGCACTCGGCGGCAGGGATGGCGCGGTCAACACGGTGACCGTCTTCCGCAACGGCGAGGAACATGTGCCGCTGCACCTTTCGAAGGAGCAGGACATTGCGCTCAAGGCCGGCGACCGCGTGCGCGTCGGCACGCCGGGCGGCGGCGGCTACGGCGATCCGCTGCAGCGCGATCCGGATCTGGTGCTGCGCGACGTGGCGCTGGGGTACTACACATCAGAGGAAGCCACCGAAAAGTTTGGCGTTGTCCTCTCGGCCGGGGAGTTGGCCATCGACCGGGCGGCGACCAACAAGCAGCGCGCCGGGTAACGCACCACCGATCGCCTGGCCTGGATCGCCCGCCGCGCCGCGATCGCCGCAGCGCATGTCGTTTCCGTCTCCGTCACACGCCTGGAAGACCGTAGACTTCCCGCTTTCAACGGGGAACTCGAACATGCGTCTTTCCGGTCGTTTCGTGCTTGCCGCTTCCGTCGCTCTCACCCTTGCCACGGGCGCCGCCTCCGCCCAGGACAAAAAACTCAGGATCGGTACCGAGGGCGCCTATCCGCCCTTCAATTACGCCAGTGCCGACGGCACGCTGGGTGGCTTCGACATCGACTTGGGGAAGGCGCTGTGCGCCGAGATGAAGGCCGAGTGTGAGTTCAGCGTGCAGGATTTCGATGGTTCCATACCGGCGCTGCAGGCCGGCAAGTTCGACGCCATCATCAACATCACCATCACGCCCGAGCGGGCCGAGAAGGTCGAGTTCACCCACAAATACTACCAGACACCGCCGGCCATCGCCGTACCGAAGGACTCAACCGTCGCGGGCACCTCGCCGGACGACCTGAAAGGCAAGGCGCTCGGCGTGCAGACCGCGACCATCCACCAGAAATTCGCCGAGCAGAAATATTCAGGCTCCACCGTCAAGGCCTATCCGACCGGCGACGACGCCCGCACCGACATGGCCAATGGCCGCCTCGACGCGATGATGGACGGCTCGATCATCTTGACCGAATGGCTGAAGAAGCCCGACGGCGCCTGCTGCAAGCTGCTCGGCACTCTGACGGCCGATCCGGCCATTCACGGCCCCGGCGTCGGCATCGCGCTGCAGAAGGGCAACAAGGAACTGGCCGACAAGCTCAATACGGCCATCGACGCGCTGCGCGCCAACGGAAAATACAAGGAAATCAACGACAAATATTTCGCGTTCGACGTCTACGGCGGCTGATCCTGACGCAATCACCTTCGGCAGCGCCGCCTGGCGCTGCCGTTTTTCTTGGATGATGGAGACTTCCTTGGCTGAGCGGCGTTCCCCTTTCTACAGCAGCATCGTCGGGCTGGGCGCGACCATGGGTCGTGTCGGGGGCGATTTCATCTCGGCCAAAACTTATTCCGACATTGCCGACGAGCACCTGAACACCCGCAAAAATGTCGGCGTGCAGGATCTCAGCACGATGGGCAAGATGGACGTCAAGGGGCCGGACGCCGAGGCGCTGGTCAACCATGTCATCGTCAATGACGCCGCCGCGATGAAGCCGGGGCAGGTGCGCTATTCCACCGTCTGTCGCGACGATGGCGGCATCATGGACGACCTCACCGTGTTTCGGTTGGGCCCGGAGCACTTCATGCTGGTGACCGGCTCGGTCAACCGCCTGAAGATGCTGCCCTGGCTGCATCATCACGCCCAGGGCCGCAAGGCCTATGTCACCGACATCACGGCGGCCATCGCCTTCCCGACCATCCAGGGCCCGCGCTCGCGCGAACTGCTGAAAGCGTTGATTGCGGATGCCGATCTGGATGGACTGAAGCGCTGGTCGTTCACGTCGGGCCATATCAACGGCACGCGGGTGCTGATCTCGCGCACCGGCGTGACCGGCGAACTCGGCTTCGAATTGTTCGTGCCGGCCGACGAGGCGGCCTCGCTCTGGGACGCGCTGATGCGCACCGGCCGTGACTTTGGCCTGAAACCCTATGGCGTGCTGGCGATGTTCACGCTGGGCCTGGAAAAGGCCTACCCGGCGCACGGCATCGACATGGACGAGAGCCGCACCCCGTTCCATGTCGGCCTCGACCGCTGGATCAAGTTCGACAAGGGCGATTTCGTCGGCCGCGAGGCGCTTCTCAAGGTCCGCGACACCGGCCTCGACGAACAATGGGTCGGACTGATCCTCGACGGCGACAAGCCGGCCGCGACCGATGCCAAGGTTCTGGCCGATGGCGAGGACGCCGGCATCGTCACCTACAGCGACCACGGCTATTCCCTCGGCAAGGTGCTGGCCACCGCGCATCTGCGGCTGCCCTTCACGGCTGTCGGCACCGAATTGAACATTGATATCGGTGGTCAGCCGACGCGTGCGGTCGTGGCGCCGATACCGTTCTTCGATCCGGAAGGTGTGAGGTTGCGAGGTTAGCTGACCCCCATCGGGTGTTTCGGCCTGTCCAAGGTATGCGGTCCGTCAACCCGAGCGACCGTCGAAACTTCTGCGGTAGCCGGAACGATCAGCTTTCGCCATCGATCAGCGTCTCCAGCAAATCGAGCAACTGCTCGAGCTTTTCGTGGCCGAAGCGCTGTTCGATGTCGTCATAAATGACACGACGCTCGGGCGACAGGGCGTCGATCAAGGCGGAACCCGCGGGCGCAATGGTTAGAACGACGCGGCGGCCGTCGCCTTCGGCCTTGTTGCGGGTGATGAATTTGCGTCCCTCGAGCGCCTTGATGATGCGCGTCAGGCTGGGCGGCAAAACCGAGGCGCGGTCGGCGAGTTCCGTCGCCTCGACCGGGCCGGCTTCGCTCAGCACGCGCAGCACGCGCCATTGCTGTTCGGTCACGTCATGCGCGGCAAGCATCGGCCGAAACCGCGCCATCACCGCTTCGCGGGCATGAAGCAGCGCCATCGGCAGAGAACGACGGGTATTTTCCGGCAGCAAGAAAAGAGCCTCCCACGCTTGCGATCGAAACAGGCCTCCCTCGGCCGAATCCGCCTGCCAGGGCCCGTTCCCGCCATCCCGTATCGTTGCGCCAAGCCCGATGCAAGGCTTGACTTCGCGCATGCTGCATGTAATTAACGCGTTAACTACAAGGCAATAACCCAGGGAACGAAACGCCGTGCCTCACTTCTCCATCGAGTATTCGGCCAATCTCGATGCCAAGGTCGATATGGGCGAATTGTGCGCTCTGGTGTTGCGCACAGTGCTGGACACCGGGCTGTTCGAAACCGGCGCCGTGCGGGTGCGGGCGTTTCGCGCCGAGGCCTACGCGATGGCCGACAGGCTGCCGGAAAACGCCTTTCTCGACATGTCGTTTCGCATCGGCACCGGCCGCAGCGCCGACGACAAGAAGCGGACTGGCGAGGCTGTCTCCGCGGCGGTGAGCGAATACCTTGGCACGCTGTTCGAGACCCCGCATTTCGCCCTGTCGCTCGAAATCCGGGAAATCGACCCGGTGCTCAGCTGGAAGAGAAACGCAATCCACCCGCGACTGCGCGGCAAGTGACGGAACCCGACATGTCCGACCTGCAAGGCAATCTGAATAAGGCCGAGGCCTATCTGGCCCGCTTCAAGCACGATGGCGTGTTGAACCAGATCGGCGGCGAGGCGGTGCCGGCGCTCGACGGCACGACGTTCGAAACGCTGTCGCCGGTCGACCTGAAGCCGCTGGCAAGCGTCGCGCGCGGCGGGGCTGCCGACATCGACCGCGCCGCCAGGGCGGCGAAGGCGGCTTTCCCGGCCTGGGCCGCCATGCCTGGCGAGGCACGCAAGAAGCTGCTGCACAGAATCGCCGACGCGATCGAGGCGCGTGCCGAGGAGATCGCCTTCGTCGAATGCATGGATACCGGCCAGGCGCTGAAATTTATGGCCAAGGCGGCGTTGCGGGGTGCCGAGAATTTCCGCTTCTTCGCCGACCGTGCGCCCGAAGCGCGCGACGGCGAGACGCTGCGGACCACGGGCCAGGTCAACCTCACCACGCGGGTACCAATCGGCCCGGTCGGCATCATCACGCCGTGGAACACGCCGTTCATGCTGTCGACCTGGAAGATCGCACCAGCGCTGGCGGCCGGTTGCACCGTGGTTCATAAGCCGGCTGAATTTTCGCCGCTGACCGCCCGCCTGCTCGTCGAGATCGCCGAGGAGGCTGGCCTGCCGAAGGGTGTCTGGAACCTGGTCAACGGCCTGGGTGAAGATGCCGGCAAGGCGTTGACCGAGCATCCCGACATCAAGGCGATCGGCTTTGTCGGCGAAAGCCGCACCGGCTCGATGATCATGAAACAAGGCGCCGACACGTTGAAGCGCGTGCATTTCGAGCTTGGCGGCAAGAACCCGGTGATCGTCTTTGCCGACGCCGATCTCGAACGCGCCGCCGACGCCGTCGTATTCATGATCTATTCGCTGAATGGCGAACGCTGCACCTCGTCGTCGCGGCTGCTGGTTGAAGCCTCGGTCTATGAGAGCTTCACCGCCAAAGTCGCGGAGAGGGCGAAGCGCATCGTCGTCGGCCACCCGCTCGATCCGAAAACGGTGGTCGGGCCGCTGATCCATCCGGTGCATGAAAAGAAGGTGCTGTCCTATATCGAGATCGGCAGGTCGGAGGGGGCCACGCTCGCCGTCGGCGGCGGCAAGGTCGATGGGCCGGGCGGCGGCTGTTATGTCGGCCCGACCCTGTTCACCAACGTCTCCAACGGCATGCGTATCGCGCAGGAGGAGATTTTCGGGCCGGTGCTGAGCGCTATTCCCTTCAAGGACGAGGCTGAAGCGCTCGCGCTGGCCAACGACACCCAATACGGTCTGACCGGTTATCTCTGGACGTCCGACGTCACCCGCGCCTTCCGCTTCACCGATGCGTTGGATGCCGGCATGATCTGGGTCAACTCGGAGAATGTGCGCCATTTGCCGACACCGTTCGGCGGCGTCAAGAGTTCCGGCATCGGCCGCGACGGCGGGGACCATTCCTTCGACTTCTACATGGAGACGAAGAACGTAGCCTTCGCGACGACCGCGCACGCGATCCAGAAACTCGGCGGCTGACCGGAGGAAATCAGATGCCCTTGCCCAAGCCCAATCTCTATCCCGCCTTCAACATCGTGCGCCTCAGCCATGTCGAGCTGGCCGTCACCGACCTCGCCAAATCCCGTGCGTTCTATGTCGATACGCTCGGCCTCCAGGTCACCGACGAGACTTCGGACACCATCTATCTCAGGGCGCTGGAGGAGCGCGGGCACCATTGTATCGTGCTGAAGAAGGGGGCCACGGCCGAAGCCCGCGACCTCGGCTTCAAGGTCTTCTCGGACGAGGATCTCGACAAAGCGGTGCATTTCTTCAAGGGAAAAGGCCTGCCGGTGAAATGGGTCGAGCGACCCTACCAGTCGCGAACCTTCCGCACCCGCGATCCGCACGGCATTCCGCTCGAATTCTACGCTGAGATGGAGCGGCTGCCGCCGATCCACCAGAAATACGCGCTGTACAAGGGCGTGAAGCCGCTGCGCATCGACCACTTCAACTGCTTCTCGCCCAATGTCGACGAGTCCGTCGCCTTCTACAACGAGCTCGGCTTCCGGGTGACCGAGTATACCGAGGACGCCAGCAGCGGAAGACTGTGGGCGGCGTGGACGCACCGCAAGGGCGGCGTGCACGACATCGCCTTCACCAACGGCATCGGCCCGCGCCTGCACCACGTCGCCTTCTGGGTGCCGACGCCGCTCAACATCATCGACCTGCTCGATCTGATGGCAACGACGGGCTATTTGCCGAACATCGAACGCGGCCCCGGCCGGCACGGCATTTCCAATGCCTTCTTCCTCTATGTCAGAGACCCGGACAACCACCGCATCGAGATCTACTGTTCGGACTACCAGACGGTCGATCCGGACCTCGAGCCGATCAAATGGGACCTCAAGGACCCGCAGCGCCAGACGCTGTGGGGCGCGCCGGCGCCGAAAAGCTGGTTCGAGGAGGGTAGTGTATTTGCCGGAGCTGCGGTGCGCCAGCCGGATTTGGCGGCTTCGCCGATCATTGCGCCGTGACGATGGACGAGGAGACCCGGATGACTGGACATGGGCGGCTCGCCACCTTCACCGTCGGCGGCAAGGCGCGCTATGGCGCGATCACGGGCAAGGGCGTCGTCGACCTGTCGGCGCGCCACAGACAGTGGCCGACGCTGCGCGAAGTGATCGAGGCCGGCGCCTTGCGCCGGCTGGCGGAAGGGGCTGAGGCCTTCGCCGCCGATTTCCCGCTCGGCGCCATCGCCTACGAAATCCCGATCCCGTCGCCGGAAAAGATCATCTGCGTTGGCGTCAACTATTCGGACCGCAACGAGGAGTACAAGGACGGCCAGGCTGCGCCCTCCAACCCGTCGCTGTTCATCCGCTTTCCCCGTTCATTCGTCGGCCATGGCGCGCCGCTGGTGCGGCCGCCGGAATCACCCCAGCTCGACTATGAGGGCGAAATCGTCATCGTCATCGGCAAGGCAGGCCGGCGCATCGCGGAAGCCGACGCGCTCGGCCATATTGCGGCGCTGTCGCTGTGCAACGAGGGCACCATCCGCGACTGGGTGCGCCATGCCAAGTTCAACGTCACGCAAGGCAAGAATTTCGACCGCACGGGTTCGATCGGCCCCTGGCTGGTGCCGTTCACCGACGAGGCGCAGATTGCCGACATTGCGCTGACCACCCGCGTCAATGGCGAGCTGCGCCAGCAGGATCGCACCAGCCGGATGATCTTCCCGTTCCGCAAGATCATCAATTACATCTCGACCTTCACGACGCTGGTGCCGGGCGATATCATCGTCACCGGCACGCCGACGGGTGCCGGCGCCCGCTTCGATCCGCCGATCTGGCTGAAGCCCGGCGATGTGATCGAGGTGGAGGCCGATGGCATCGGCGTGCTCAGAAACGGTGTCGTCGACGGGGCAGCGCAATGACCCCGGAGCAAGTGGAAGACGCCGCGGCACGGCTGTTCGAGGCCGAGCGGTCGCGCCGCCAGATCCGTCTGCTCAGCCTCGATTTTCCCGATGCGACGATGGAGGACGCCTACCGCGTGCAAGCGGCGCTGGTGACGCGCAAGATCGATGCCGGGCTGAAGCCGAAGGGCTGGAAGATCGGGCTAACCTCCAAGGCGATGCAGTACGCTCTTGCCATCGACACGCCGGATTCGGGCGTGCTGTTCGACGACATGTTCTTCAATGACGGCGCGACGGTGCCGGCCGGCCGCTTCATCCAGCCTCGCGTCGAGGCCGAGATCGCCTTCGTCATGAAGGCGCCGCTGAAAGGCCCCGGCGTGACCATCTCCGATGTGCTCAACGCCACCGACTACATCACCCCGTCGCTGGAAATCCTCGACACGCGCATCGAACGCATCAATGCCGAGACGAAGAAGGCACGCACCTTCTTCGACACGATTTCCGACAATGCCGCCAATGCCGGCATCGTCATCGGCGGCCGGCCGCAGCGGCCTGATGAGGCCGACATGCGCTGGATCGGCGCCATCGTTTCGCGCAATGCCGAGGTCGAGGAAACCGGGCTCGGCGCCGGCGTGCTCAACCATCCGGCGATGGGCATTGCCTGGCTGGCCGACAGGCTCGCCCGCTACGGCATGTCGATCGCGGCCGGCGAGGTGGTGCTGTCAGGCTCTTTCGTGCGCCCGGTCGAGGCGCGGCCCGGCGACACAATCGTCGCCGATTTCGGCAGTTCGGGCACGGTCAGCATTCACTTCGCGAAGGGCTGACGGTTCCGCCGCCAACCCGCACGGCAGCCTCTATTCGCCACGCAGATAGGCAACCACCACATCGGCTGCGATGGCCGACATGCGCATGCCGACATCCCTGGTGATGTCGCCTTCGACGCGGCTCTGCACCCAGCCAAGAAAGGCGAAGGCGCGCAGAGCCGAAAACAGCGGCAGCGCGGCGATGTCGCGCGCCGTCAGCTCCCGCTCCTGCCGATAGCCGTCGAGCAGAGCGGCCTCGATCAGCGGATAGATCGCCTCCTCGCGGTTCTGGTACAGCGCGACGGCAAGGTCGTACATGTGCCAGCCATGGCCGCAATCGTCGAAGTCGATGATGCGGATCGCGCCGTCATGGACGAGCACATTCTCGCGCACCAGGTCGGCGTGGATGATGCCGAAATTGCGGGCGCTGCGTTCATGCTCCGACAGCGCCTCCACGGCCTTTTCCCGCGCCTGGAAAATCAGCTCGCGACGAGGGCCGTCGAGGAAGGGCGAGGTCTCGAAACGGCCCCAAATCGGGTTCGCACCGAAGAAGCCATCGAAATCCCAGGCATGGCGGGCAAAGCCGGCGGGCGGCGTCCAGGCAGACGTGACATTGTGCATGTGGGCGATGGTTCGCCCCATCGCGGTAAAGACCTGTCTTGCCTGCTCGGGCGTAAAATCCAGCGGCACGCCTCGCGCGCCGACGGCGCGGCCTTCCAGCCAGCTCAAGCAATCGACTTGACGGGGTTGCACTGAGGCGTTGGCGCTGACAAGCACGAACAGATCGCCGGCCGGCGTGGCGACCGGCGAGGGTGTGGCGATGCCGGCCGATTGCAGAAAGCCCATCCATTGCAGTTCCGAGCGCAGGGCGGCGTCCGTGTGATAGCCAAGCCGATGAATGCGCATGGCGGCCGGCTGGCCTGTTGGCAAGATGACGCGAAACACCGCGTTCTCGCGGAATTTCAGCAGCTCCGGCTCACCCTCATCAATGCCCCAATGGGTGAGCGCGCGCCTGGCAAGCGCCGTGACATCGGCTGCCGTCTCGGGCTCGGACTGCGCGGAAACAGCGCTCACGCCTTCACTCCGCCGACTTCACCAAGCACCTCGTCAAGCAGCCCGATCAGGACGTCGGCATTGTCGCGTGAAAACGGCATTGGCGGGCGGATCTTCAGCACATTGCCGTGGATACCAGTCTTGCCCATCAGCACTCCGCGATGGCGCATGCGGTTGGCGGCCTGCTCGGCAATGTCGGGCGCCGGCTCGCGCGTCTCGCGGTCGTGAACCAGTTCGGCGCCGAAGAACAGGCCGGCGCCCCTGACCTCGCCGATGCATTCATGGCGCTCGGCCAGCGGGCGCAGCAGACCGAGCGCATAGGCGCCGACATCGCGTGCGTTGGCGACGAGATCGTCCTGCTCGATGACGTCGAGGACGGCATTGGCCACCGCGCAGGAAACCGGATTGCCGCCAAAGGTGTTGAAGTAACGGAAAGCGTTGCGGAAGGTCGCCAATGTGTCCTTGGTGGTGACCACGGCGGCGACCGGATGGCCGTTGCCCATCGGCTTGCCCATGGTGACGATGTCGGGAACGAAGCCGGCGCGCTGGTGGCCCCAGAAATGGCTGCCGGTTCGGCCGAAACCGGGCTGCACCTCGTCGGCGATGACCAGTCCTCCGGCGTCGCGCACCGCGCGCATGGCACCGTCGAAGAAGCCGCTGGGTAGCGTCGGAAAGCCTTCATTGGCGAGCAGCGGGCAGAGGATGATGCCGGACAGGCCGATGCCGTTCTCTTCCAGCGACGCGATGGCTTCGCGCACCGCGTCGCCAAAGGCTTTGCCGTTGGCCATCGCATCCGGATGGCGATAGCTGTCGGGCGCCGGCACCAGCCTGACGTTGCGGGCGCGGCCTCCGACCGGCGGCATGCGGGTGCTGAGCTGCGAAACCGCCGTGGTGTTGCCATGGTAGGTGGCGTCGGTGGCGATGATGCCCATGCGGCCGGTGGCGGCCTGCGCCATGCGCAGCGCGATGTCGTTGGCCTCACTGCCGGTGCAGGTCAGGATGGCTGTGGACAGGCTGGTGTCGAAGGTCGCGGTCAGCCGCTCGACATAATCGAGGATGGCGGTGTGCAGGTAGCGCGTGTGGGTGTTGAGCAGGCTTGCCTGCCGGCACAAGGCCTCGACCACATGCGGGTGGCAGTGGCCGACATGCGCGACATTGTTGTAGGCGTCCAGATATTTGCGGCCGTCGGCATCGTAGAGCCAGACGCCTTCGCCGCGCACCAGATGCACGGGCTCGTCATAGAACAATTGCGATTTCGCGCCGAGCAGGCGGGAACGCCGGCTAACCAGTGCTTCTTGCGATTGACTCATTGCGTCTTGAAACTCCGTTGTGGCCAGCTAACCCGTCAGGCCTTCGACAGGCCTGCATCCAGCGCTTCGCCGATCTTCGTCACATCGGCGGCGGTGATGATGAGCGGCGGCGACAGGATGATGGTGTTGCCCGACACACGCAGCATGACGCCGGCCTCATAGGCGGCCTCCGAAACCACGGCCATGGTCTTCTTGTCGGTCGGCTTTTTCGTCGTGCGGTCCGAGACCAACTCCAGCGCCGCCATCAAGCCCTTGTACCTGACATCGCCGACGATCGCATGCCTGGCCTTCAGCCCCTCCAGCGCGGCCGCGAGTTCGACGCCCCGTGCCGCCGCGTTCTCGTTCAGGCGAAGCCGTTTGGTCTCGGCAAGGGCCGCCAGACCCGCCGCGCAGCCGACCGGGTGGCCGGAATAGGTATAGCCGTGGCCGATCGCACCAAAACTGGTCTTGTCGGCCTCGAAGACATCGGCGACTTTTCCGCCGATCAAGGTCGCGCCGAGCGGGAAATAACCTGACGTGATCGCCTTGGCGATGGTCATGAAATCCGGCTTCACGCCGGACAGACGCGAGCCCGACCATGCGCCGGTGCGGCCGAAGCCCGTCACCACCTCGTCGGCGATCAGCAGGATCTCGTGGCGGTCGCAGATCTCACGCACCAGTGGCATGAAGCTCTCATGCGGAACGATGACGCCGCCGGCGCCGAGAACCGGCTCCATGATGAAAGCGGCGATGGTGTCGCCGCCCTGGAAGGCGATCTCGTCCTCCAGCGCCCTGGCGCAGAGTTTTGCCAGCCGCACTGGGTCGGTCTCATCGAACGGGTTGCGGAAGGTCCAAGGCGCGGGAATGTGGAAGACGCCGGGCAGCAGCGGCTCGTAGTTGCGGCGGAAATTGGCGTTGCCGTTAACCGACGCGCCGCCGAAATGGGTGCCGTGGTAGCCCTTCTTCAGCGCCAGGAACTTGGTGCGGTCGGCCTGGCCGCGGATCTTCCAATATTGCCTGGCCAGTCGCAGTGCCGTTTCGACCGAATCCGAGCCGCCCGAGGTGAAGAAGGTCCGCACCATGCCTTCAGGCTCGAACCATTCGCAGAGTTCGTAGGCGAGTTCGATCGACGGTCCAGTCGAGGTGCCGCGAAAACCGGAATAATAGGGCAGCGCGCCAAGCTGGTCGGCGATCGCCTTCTTGATCGGGGCGCAGCTGTAGCCGAGATTGACGTTCCACAGGCCGCCGACGGCATCGAGCACGGTGTTGCCGGCGATGTCGGTGACCATCACGCCCTCGCCCTTCATGATCACCTTTGGCGGGTTGGCCCGCATCTCGGCCGGATGCGCCATTGGGTGCCAGATCGGCTTGGCGTTGGTCTCGGTGAGGAAATTGATGTCGCGCATGAAAGGGCTCCGCATAATCTCAGGCTGCTGAAACGAGGTCGAAATGGCCGAGTGCTTCGGCATAGGATTGGGCCGGGTGAGCAACGTCGAAATGAACCGTGCGCATGCCGGCGGCACAGCCGCCATCGACATTGCGCCGCTGGTCGTCGACGAAGACGCAAGCACCCGCCGGCAGGCCGAGCGCTTCGGTGACCAAGGCATAGGCGCGGGGGTCGGGTTTGAGGATGCCGGTGTAAGTGGCGTCGACGATCGTGTCGAACAGGCCGAGCAACGGCAGCCGCTGGCGGAAGTCGGCGCCGTAGAACAGGTCGAGTTCATTGGACAGGATGGCCAGTCGAAAGCCGGCCGCATGCACCGTGCGAATGGCGCTGTCAGCTTCGGGCCGCACCACCTTTTCCGGCTCCGCGCCACGCGCGCGCCGGACGAAGGTTTCCATCGCCTGCCAGTCCTCGCCGACGAGACGGCCAACCTCGCTTGTGCGGGTGCGCCAATAGTCGCGCTCGCTGATCTCGTCGGCTTGCATGGCGCGCCAGAGCGGATCGCTGTCCGGATCGAACGGCCCGCGCCATTGCAGCGTCCCCGGCGTGAGGCCGAGCGCCTGTTCGGTCAAGGCGTGGGTCTCGAACAGTGTGCGGGTGACGACGCCGCCGAAATCAAGGACAAGCGCCTGGGCGGGAACAGCACTCACGCTGCCACTCCCTTGGCCGGCTTGCCGCGCGGGACGATGCCTTCCTCGACCCAGCGGTCGAAGATCTCGAGCGCCTTGCCGACGAAGTCGTCGCTGTTGATGTGAGCGTCGATCTCGTGGAACTCGACCCCGGCGGGAATAGCCCTGCGCATTTCGTCAGTGAAGGCCGCGAGAGCCTCGGGTTCATAGAGCGGCTCGCCCTGCACGTCCCATTCCTGGATGCCTCCGGTTGGCAGGATGAAGGCGGAGCGGCCTTTCGCGGCACCGAGCTTGGCGGCGATGGTCTTGGCGACCTGGCGGCGATCGTCGGCATCGACGGTGACCGAAGCGATCAGCCTGTTGTGGGCATGAAACGGCCGCGTCGAGAATTTAGCCGGCAAATCCTGCCAGGTCGGCAGATCGACCATGTCGACCGCCCCGGGTGCGGCGATCTGCGGAATGCCGCGAGCGCCGGCATTCTCCAGCCGGTCGGCGCCGGAACTGACGACGGATCCCGCGAGATGATTGGTGATTTCCTGCAGGCTGAAGTCGAAGACCGCGCAGAAATGATCTTGGCCCGCGATCGATTCGAAGGCGCGGCCGCCCATTCCGGTGGTGTGGAAGACCGCAACGTCATAGCCGCGCCGTTCCAGGGCCGGCTTCAGCGTCTTCATGTAGCGCAGGCAGCTGCTGCCGAGCGAGGTCATGCCGATGGTCGGCCCCGGTGCCTGCGCCGACGCGCGAGACGCCAGTACGATTTTAGCCGCGCCGACGACCGCACCGCAGGCCTGCGACAGGACCAGCCTGCAGATGTTGTTGAGGCCGTACAGTCCGCCCGCCCAGAGGATCATCATCAGGTCGGGGGCGACGCGCTCGGGCGGGATGAGATGCGAATAGGCGATGGTCGAGACGACGAATTTCGGCACGCCGAGCGGCAGGCAAAGCGCCACGTCGAGCGCCAGATCGGTTCCCATGGAGCCGCCTATGGCAATGAAGGCGTCGATCTCGCCACTTTGATGGAGCTTGCGCACCAGCTGCACGGCGCCGCCGGCCATCAGCGTCATGGCGGTGTTCTCATCACCGCTCGAAACGATCTCGGCGATCGTCACATCTACAGCCCGGGCCACGGCGTGCTTGTCGTGGTCCGGGCTGTAGGGCGGGTCGCCCAGCACGCTGACATCCATCATCACGGCGCTGCCGCCCGACGCATCGATGCACTGTTTCATGAACAGCAGCTCTTCGGCCTTTGTGTCGCCGGTGCCGATGACCAGGATGCGGGGCGCTGTCTCCAAGGGCATCAGGCCTGCCTCCTCAAGATTTGCAGGTTTTCGCCGTTGAGGCGCATGGAAATCTCCCGTGCCGCCTCCCTCACGGCAAGTCCCCGTTCGGCGATCGCGGCTGCCGTCGTTCTGGCCTTTGGCGCCGCCACCGCGATGGTGCCGAGCGCAAAGCCATCCGCCCCGCGGATTGCCGCCGCGACGCTGATCACACCTTCCTCATAGCCCTGGTCGCAGATCGAATAGCCGCGCTCGCGCGCCTCGCTCATGGATCTTGAGATTGCGGCCGGCTCGATCAGCGTATGGGCCGTGAAAGCGTCGAGCGAACCCGTCAGGCATGCCTTGACGGTCTCGTCGCGGGCGAAGGCCAGATAGGCGATGCCTGACGCGGTCGAATGCAGGGGCAGCAACTGACCGATGTCGATGTTGACCCGGTTCGCCCATGCCGGATGCTCGACATGGACGGTGACCAGGCTGTCGACGCCGAATTCCGACAAATGCACGGTCTCGGCCGTCGATGCTGCCAGGTCCCGCACCAGCGGAACAGCCGTCTGCAGGAAGGGAAAGCGCGCTTCGCGGATGCGCGCCAGCCGCGACAGGCCGGCGCCGAGGCGATAGTGCCGCGTGCCGATATCCTGCTCGACAAAACCATGGCCGGCCAGCGCAACCAGCAGCCGCCGTGTCGTCGCCTTGTCGAAGCCCGAGCGGCGCGCCAGATCGGACAGGCCGAGCTCGGGCTCGTCGACGCTGAACAGCTCCAGAAGCGAGATCGCTTTTCCGACCGTACTCAAATTTGCCTCCCGGTTCCGGGCAATCATTTAACGTGTGAATTAACTTGACAGGCATCGGCATTGTTTGCAAGTCTATATTCAAAATAACGGTTCAAATAATGAACCGACCACCAGAGTGCATGGGACAGGCCATTCGGCCGGCGAGCCTGAGGGTTTGCAAACAGGAGGGATCAATGACGGCAGTTGCAGAACAGGCGCCGGCCAACAGGCTGCGCAAGAACAGTCTTGGCGTCGGCGCCATCACCTTCATGGTGATTTCGGCGGCCGCCCCGCTCACGGCAGTCGCCGGCGGCACGCCGCTCGGCATGCTGATGGGCAATGGCCCCGGCTTTGCCGGCACCTATCTGATCGTGACGGTGCTGCTGCTTTTGTTCGCGGTTGGCTATGTCGCCATGTCACGCCATGTCGGCAATGCCGGCGCCTTCTATGCCTATGCCGCGCGCGGCCTCGGCAGCATGGCCGGCGGCGCCACGGCGCTGATCGCCATCCTGTCCTACAATGCCATGCAGATCGGGGTCATGGGCCTGCTCGGTGCCGCGACATCAGGCCTGTTCGCCGGCTGGGGCATCAATTTGCCCTGGTGGGTGTGGAGCTTCATCGCCATCGCGCTGGTGGCCGTGCTCGGCTACCGACAGGTCGACCTCTCCGCCAAGATCCTGACGGTGCTGGTGCTGTGCGAATATCTTGTGGTGCTGGTCCTCGACATCGCCATCCTCAAGACCGGCGGCGACAGCGGCCTGTCGGCGGCGCCATTCAGCTGGAGCCAGATCGTCAGCGGCTCGCCGGCCATCGCCATCCTGTTCTGCTTTGCCGCCTTCATCGGTTTCGAGGCGACGACGATCTATGCCGAGGAGGCACGCGATCCAAAGATCACCATTCCGCGCGCCACCTATTTTTCGGTCGTGCTGATCGGTGTCTTCTACATGCTCACGGCATGGCTGATGGCGGTCGGCGCCGGTGTCGACAAGCTGCTGCCGACGCTGCAAGGGCTGCAGGATCCGACGACCTTCCTGTTCGGCCTGTCGGATCGTTACGCCGGCACGATGCTGTCGCAGGCGATGAGCATCCTGTTCGTGTCGAGCCTGTTTGCCGGCGTGCTGGCGTTCCACAATGCGGTTGCGCGCTATATCTATGTCTCGGGCCGCGAAAAACTGTTGCCGCAGACGGTCGGCGTGACGCATGCGGTGCACCAGAGCCCGCATGTCGCTTCCATCATCCAGAGCGTGCTCGCCGCGGTCGTCGTCGGCCTCTTCGCCGTGCTCGGCCTCGATCCGGTGCTGGCGCTGTTCTCCTGGCTGACTAACGTCGCGACACTCGGCGTCATCGTCATGATGGCGGTGGCCTCGCTTGCCGTAGTGATGTTCTTCCGCGCCAATCCATCGACGCAGGAGAACGCGATGAAGACCACCATCCTGCCCGGGCTGACCTTCATCGCCTTCGTCATCATCATCTACCTGATCGTCATCAATTTCGGCAGCCTGTCCGGGGCCGGCGGTTTCCTTGGCGTGTTCCTGCCGGGGCTGGTGCTGATCGCCGCGATCGTCGGCCTGCTGCTGGCCAGCGCGCTGAAGAGCCGCGATCCGGTCGCGTTCAAAAACCTCGGCCAGCCGCTGAAAGATTGAGAAAAGCAAAGGGGGGCGTGCCACGCCGCCCCTTACACCACAAAGGGGAGTGGCGGATTTGAGCTTTGCCGAAAATATCACCGTCGAGGCATTGGAAGCAGATCCCTACCCGATCTATGCAGAGCTCAGGCGCAGTGCGCCTGTCGCTTTCGTGCCGGCGGTCAATCTGTGGTTCGTCACCCGCTGGAAGGATGTCGAGAGCGTCGCCAAGTCTCCCGACATCTTCTCCGCCGTTGTCGGCTCGTCGCCCGTCGAGCGCTCCTTCGGCAAGCCGACCATCCTGACCACCGATGGCGAGACGCACAAACAGCTGCGACAGGGCGTCGACCCGAAATACCGGCCGCGCACCGTCGCCGCCTATGCCGGCGACCTCGTACGATCGATCGCCGAGCCCTACCTCGACCGGATCGCCGAACAGGGTGCGGCCGAACTAATGGCCGACTATTTCGAGCCGGTGTCGACGCTCAGCCTGGCGCGCTCGCTCGGCCTTGCCGACATCGAGATGCCGACGCTGCGCCGCTGGTTCTACGGCCTTGCCCAGGGCGCCATCAATTTCGAGAACGACCCGAAGCGGCAGGAGATCGCCGACGCGATCAGCGCCGAGGTTGGCGACGCCATCCTGCCGACGCTGGAAAGGCTTGTCCACGCACCGGATGATTCCGCGCTGTCGCATATGCTGCATGACGGCATGCCGGAGGGCACGACGCGGCCAATCGACTTCCTGATGCCGAGCATCAAGGTGATCTTGCTCGGCGGCATGCAGGAGCCCGGACATGGCGCCGGCTCGATCGTCGCCGGCCTGCTGGCCCATCCCGAACAGATGCGGCAGGTGCTCGCCGATCCCGAGACCTTCGTGCCCAAAGCGGTTGACGAGGGCTTGCGCTGGGTCGCGCCGATCGGCACCCAGACACGGCAGACGACGCGGGCGGTCGAGCTTGGCGGCGTGACGATCCCGGCCGGTGCAGCGGTGGCCGCCCTCGTCTCTTCGGCAAGCCGCGACGAGAGCCGCTTTGCCGATACCGACCGCTTCGACATCAACCGCAACGAAGGCAACCATGCCGCCTTCGGCTTCGGCCATCATTTCTGCTCGGGCCGGTTTTTCGCACGCGAGCAGATGTGCCTTGCGGTAAGGCTGTTGCTCCAACGCTTCCCCGATCTCAGCCTTGTGCACGGCAAGGAACCGGTGTTTCGCGGCTGGGAATTCCGCGCGCCCACCACATTGCATGTGTCCCTGGGAGTCCGTCATCCATGATCAGTCAGAATGCCATCGACACGCTGCGCAAGACGGAGATCGGCGCGCGGGGGCTGTTCATCGATGGCGTGCAGATCGAGGCAACAAGCGGCGCAAGCCTGCCGGTGACGTCGCCGATCGACGGCCGACCTTTCGCCAGCATCGCCGACGGCAACGCCGCCGATATCGACCGCGCCGTGAAGTCGGCGCGCAAGGCGTTCGAGAAGGGCTCGTGGTCGCGATCAGCGCCGGCCTTTCGCAAGAAGGTGCTGACGAAATTCGCCGAGCTGGTCGAAAAGCATGCCGACGAGCTCGCCGTGCTCGGCGTGCGCGACAATGGCACCGAGATCGGCATGGCCTACAAGGCCGAACCGCTGTCGGCGGCAGGCACCATCCGCTACTACGCCGAGGCCATCGACAAGGTCTATGGCGAGATCGCGCCGACGGCCGACAATGTTCTGGGACTGATCCACAAGGAGCCGCTCGGCGTCGTCGGCGTCATCGTGCCGTGGAATTTTCCGCTGATGATCGGCGCCTGGAAGATTGCGCCGGCGCTTGCCGCCGGCAATTGCGTGGTGGTCAAGCCGCCGGAAATCGCTTCGCTGACGCTGCTGCGGCTGGCCGAACTGGCAAGCGAGGCCGGACTTCCCGCCGGTGTGCTCAATGTCGTCACCGGCCGTGGTTCGGTTACCGGCGAGGCGCTCGGCCTGCATATGGATGTCGACGCCATCGCCTTCACCGGTTCCGGCCCGGTCGGCCGACGGCTGCTCGAATATTCCGCTCGCTCCAACCTGAAACGCGCCTTCCTCGAACTCGGCGGCAAGTCGCCCAACATCGTCTTTGCCGATGCTCCCGACCTGAAACAGGCGGCGGTCGTCTCGGCCAACGGCATTTTTCGCAATTCCGGCCAGGTCTGCGTCGCTGGCTCGCGCCTGCTCGTCCAGGCGTCGGTCTATGACCGTTTCATGGACGAGCTTCTCTTGGCAACGACCCGGCTGAAAGTCGGCGACCCGCTCGATCTCTCCAGCGACATCGGCGCGGTATCGAGCGCCGAACAGCTGGACAAGAACCTCGGTTTCGTCACCAGGGCCACGGAAGAAGGTGCCCGTCTCGTCACCGGCGGCGAACGGATCCTGACAGAGACCGGCGGCAGCTACATGGCGCCGACGATCTTCGAGAACGTCACGCAAGACATGCAGCTTGCGCGTGAGGAGGTGTTCGGGCCCGTACTCGGCGTCATGCGCTTCGAAACCGAGGAGGAGGCGGTTCGGCTTGCCAATTCGACCGTCTACGGGCTTGCCTCCGCGGTGTGGACCGCCAACCTCTCCACCGCGCATCGCATGGTGCGCGCCATCAATGCCGGCGTCGTCCACGTCAACACCTATGGCGGCGCCGACATCACCGTGCCGCTCGGCGGCGTCAAGCAGTCGGGCTTCGGCCGCGACAAGTCGCTGCACGCGCTGGAGAAATATCTGGAACTCAAGACCGCGTGGATCGCGCTTTGAGACCAACCGTGGCGCTGGCCTGCCTCCGAATCTGACCTTCCCACGGAGATGCCCAGGATCGCCTTAGATCCGGCGGCGGTCGGCCGAGCGCCATCTTGTTCTCTCTTCGTTGGAATTTTTGAGAGAATATTCCTGGCTTTGGCGAGAACGGCGAAACGCGTTCTTTGATTAAATCAATAGAATTCCTGACGATGTGATCAAGGCTAGGCAGTCCGCTTGGCCGCATGACTTCACAACCGCAGAGATCAATCATGTCCGACTTCAAAAACACTTTGCCATCTTCCTTAGGGTCAACCATCAACCGGCGCAGCGGCTTGGCTCTGCTGTTCGCATCGGCCGTAGCGATCGGTAGCCTGATGGCACCGCATGCATCGTTCGCCGAGGACAAGAAGGCGATCAAGGTCGGCATCATCAGCGGCGAGGACGAGGATGTCTGGCGCGTCGTCGTCGCGCAAGCCGCCGAAAAGGGCCTCGCCATCGAGACCGTGGTGTTCAACGACTACACCCAGCCCAACGAGGCGCTGGAGCGCGGCGAAATCGACGCCAACGCCTTTCAGCACCAGCCCTATCTCGACAACCAGATCAAGACACAGGGCTATCACATCGTGCGTGTCGGCTATACCGGCGTCTGGCCGATCGGCCTCTACTCGAAGAAGTACAAAGCAGTCGCCGACCTGCCCGAGGGCGCGGTCGTCGGCGTGCCGAACGACCCATCCAACGAAGGCCGGGCGCTGCGCGTGCTGCAGAACGAGGGCGTGATCAAGCTGAAAGACGGCACCGGCATTCTGGCCACCACCGCCGACATCGCAGAGAATGCCAAGAAGGTGGTGATCAAGGAACTCGACGCCGGCATCGTCGGCCGCTCGGTCGAGGATCTCGACGCGGCCGTGGTCAACACCGACTGGGCGCTGAAAAGCGGCCTGACGCCGGAAAACCGCATCGCGCAGGAGCCCATCGCCGACAATCCCTACCGCAATTTCATCGCGGTGAAGGCCGGCAACGAGAACGAGGCCTGGGTGAAGACGCTGGTGGCCTCCTATCAGAACGAGGCGGTGAAGGCCGAGTTCGACAAGGTCTACAAGGGCACCGGCCTCAGCGCCTATTGATCCGATCGTCGACCGGACGCCCGGTTCGAGAGCAACAGCGGTCCGCGCTCAGGCGCGGGCCGCGATTGCGTTTTCGGAGAACAGGAACATTCATGAACCAGCATATCACAGCATCCGGGGACACCACCGATCCGACCCGCGCCCGGCCCGACGCATCTCAGGATGTCGTGCGCCTCGTCGACCTGAATCGCCGCTTCGGTGTGACGGCGGCGCTCGACGGCATTTCGCTGACCGTGCGCAAGGGCGAGATCCTCGGTATCATCGGTCGCAGCGGCGCCGGCAAGTCGACGCTGATCCGCTGCCTGAACGGGCTGGAAAGGCCTGACTCCGGCGAAGTGTTCATCGAGGGCCGCGAGATCAGCCGGCTAGGCGAGCGCGACCTGCAGCCGTTGCGGCGACGCATCGGCATGATCTTCCAGCATTTCAACCTGCTGTCGGCCAAGACCGTCGAGGACAATGTGGCGCTGCCGCTGAAGATCGAGGGCCGCCCGAAAGCCGAGAGGCTGAAGCGCGCCGCCGAACTGCTCGATCTCGTCGGCCTGTCGGAGAAAGCAAAAGCCTATCCGGCGTCGCTGTCGGGTGGCCAGAAGCAGCGCGTCGGCATCGCCAGGGCGCTGGCAGCACGGCCGGCGCTGCTTTTGTCGGATGAAGCCACTTCGGCGCTCGATCCGGAGACGACGCGCTCGATCCTTGCGCTGCTCAGGGATATCAACCGGCAGCTCGGCCTGACCATCCTGCTGATCACCCATGAGATGGAGGTGATCCGCTCGATCGCCGACCGCGTGGCGGTGATCGATGCCGGGCGCATCGTCGAGGAAGGCCCGGTCTGGTCGGTGTTCGCCGACCCGCGCTCGGACATCACCAGAAGCCTGCTCGGCGCCATCCGGCCGCAGCTGCCAGCCGAACTGGCGGCCCGGCTGCTGCCGGGGGCCGGCGCGGAGACGATCCTGCGCGTGGATGTGGCCGGCGAAGCGGCAAGCGGGCCATTGCTGTCCGACCTTGCCACGGCTGTTCCAGGCACCTTCCGCCTCGTCCATGGCGGCATCGACCATATCCAGCAGCAGCCGGTCGGCACGCTGTTCCTTTCGGTTCCCGGCAGCGATGCAAATCATCTCGCTGACATCATCACATTCCTGAAGGCCCGCCAGGCGCGGGTGGAGGTGCTTGGCCATGTCGCCGATCCTGTTTGAACTTCTGCTGCGTTCGATCTGGGAGACGGTGCTGATGACGGCCGCCTCCGGCCTCATCTCGCTGGTCTTCGGCCTGCCGCTCGGCCTGGCCTTGATCGCCACCGAACGCGGCGGGATTGCCGAAAGCCTGTGGGTGAACCGGTCGCTTGGCGCCGTCATCAACGGCTTCCGTTCGGTGCCCTTCATCATTCTTCTGGTCGCGCTCATCCCGGTGACGCGGCTGATCGTCGGCACCTCGATCGGCACATGGGCGGCCATCGTGCCGCTGTCGATCGCCGCCACGCCCTACTATGCGCGCATCGCCGAAGTGTCGCTGCGCGAAGTCGATCGCGGGCTGATCGAGGCGGCGCGCGCCATGGGCGGCAACCGCTGGACGATCATCCGCGAGGTGCTGGTGCCGGAAGCCCTGCCCGGCATTGTCGCCGGCTTCACGGTGACGCTGGTGACGCTGATCGGTGCCTCGGCCATGGCCGGCGCCATCGGTGCCGGCGGCCTCGGCGACCTCGCCATCCGCTACGGCTATCAACGATTTGAGACGTCCATCATGATCGCCGTGGTCATCGTGCTGATCATCCTGGTCTGCGGCATCCAGTGGGCGGGGGACCGGCTGGTGGCGAGGCTGGATCGGCGGGGGTGAAAGACTGGCTGATGGCACGGCCGGGGACGGGATAGGCGGAGGCCTTCCCGCCACCAAACCGTCTGACGCCCGGCTTCACCCGCCAAAGCTGCCCAGCCGCGTCGGCTGCGTATAGCTGCGGTCGACATAGAGCAGGGCCGAGCCGCCGCTGCCGTGCCGGACATCGATGACGCGGCCGATCATGACATTGTGCGTGCCGACGATATGCACAGTCTCGATCTCGCAATCGAAATTGACGATCGCATCCGACAGCGCCGGCGTACCGGAGGTCAGCGTCTGCCAGCGTGCGGCGGAGTAGCGCGCTTCCATGTCCCTGGTCGCGCCGGCGAACTTTCCCGCCAGATGCATGTGGTCATGCGTCAGCACGTTGACGCAGAAGCGCTGGTTGGACAGGAACATGGCGGCCTGCGTCGAGCGCCCGTTCATGCACACCAGCAGCGTCGGCGGCTCGTCGGAGACGCTGCACATGGCGGTGGCGGTGAAGCCGCCGCGCCCTGCCGGGCCATCGGTGGTGACGATGTTGACCGGCGCGCAGACCCTCGCCATGGCGTCGCGGAAATCGGTTTTCGAAATCTGCGTGGCCATCTGGTTTCACTCGGCCGTTGAGACAAGCGGATTGAACCAGGTATCGCCCGTCCAGCCATTCTCGTCATAGTCGGCCATGCAGGTGTCGACGAGCTCTTCCATCGCCTTCAGCCGCCCGCCGCGTTCAGCTCCTTTCAGCACCTGCAGCCGCACCTCTTCCGGCGCGCCGGCATAGTTGAGCTCGTAGAGCGCGTGACGGCCGCCGAACTCGGTGCCGGTCGCGTCCCACAAAAGCTTCATGATCTTGATGCGCTCGATGTGGCCCATGTCGTTGGAGCCGCGCACATATTGCGCCAGATACTTGTCGATCTCGGGGTTGTTGAAGTCGCGCACCGACGACGGCAGGTAGATCAGCCCGGACGCGATCACCCGGCGCACGGTGTCGATGACGCGCGGATAGGCTTCCGACATGAAGGTGCGGTAGGCGAGCGCGGCTTCCAGATTGGGCAGCACCGCACCATTCGCCCACGGGATCGGGTTGTAGGCCATGGCGTTGGAAAAGCTCCAGAACATGTGCCGCAGTGCAATGACCTCGCCCAGTGCCGCCTGGTTGCCGCGGAAAGCATCGCCGCCCGTGGCGCGCAGCGCCTTGGCCAGCAGGCCGGCGAGGAAATCGAGCTTGACGGCGAAACGCGTGCAGCCCTGGAAGCAGTAGCCATGCATGAAGCCGGACGCCGGGTGGAAGGACAGGATCTTCTGCGCATCGCGCAGCACCAGCACGTCCTCCCAGGGGATGAAGACATTGTCGAGCACTAGGATCGCGTCGTTCTCGTCGAAGCGTGACGACAGCGGATAGTCGAACGGCGCCGCCACCGTGTTGGCCGTCTGCTCGTAGGAGACGCGGCAGAACATCTTTATCCCCGGCGCATTCATCGGCACGATGAACATCACCGACAGCGACGGATCCTCGGTGACCGTCGCCGATCCCTGCGCCAGGAAGTTATAGTGCGTCAGCGCCGAGGACGTCGCCACCACCTTGGCGCCGGAGACGTAGATGCCGGCATCCGTCTCCTTGGTGATGTGGACGAAGACGTCCTTCACCTGTTCGGCCGGCTTGTGGCGGTCAATCGGCGGGTTGACGATGGCATGGTTCATGAACAGCACGGCTTCCTGGGCACGCCTGTGCCAGGACAGGGCATTGTCCCTGAACGGCCCGTACCAGTCTGCGTTGGCGCCGAGCGTATTCATCAGCGCCGCCTTGTAGTCGGGCGTGCGCCCCATCCAGCCATAGGACATGCGTGACCACTCGGCGATCGCCGTCTGCTGGGCGGCGAGTTCGCCAGAGGATTTGGCGACGCGGAAATATTTGTGGGTGTAGCCGCCCGAGCCGGTGTCGGTCGGCGAAGTCAGCGTGTCCCGTCGCAGGGGATCATGCAGCGCATCGTAGAGGCGCGCCAGCGACCGCGCCGAATTGCGCATCGACGGGTGCGTGGTGACATCGGCAATGCGTTCGCCATTGATATAGACCTCGCGGCCGTCGCGCAGGCTCTCCAGATACTCGGCCCCGGTGAACGGCCGTGCCTTGTCGGCGCGGAAGTCTTCTGATCGCATGATGGTCCTCCTCTTGAGTCGCAACACTAGCGCCTTGGGCATGCATCGGTTATGGACGGAACGGCAAAACCGATTGGACTTTTTCAGGCGCCATGAGCCAGAATTCCATCCCCGACTTCTTCGTCTATGGCGAGCCTGTGCGGCCGCTCGATGTCGGTTTCCTGCATGTCGAGACGGTGCTTGCGCGCAGCAATATCCATCTTGGTCAGGTTGCGGCGCACAAGCATCCGCAGATGGGCCAGATCACCTACTGGACCAGCGGCTCCGGCACCTACCGTATCGAAGACCGATCCTGGGACTTTTCGGCGCCTGCCGTCAGCTTCGTGCCGAGCGCTGTCGTGCATGGCTTCTCGATCGGACCCGGCACCGATGCCATCGTCGTCTCGGTCGCCGACGGCGCGCTCGCGGCCATCGCCGCTCACAGCCTGCTGCCGCTGGACAGGCCGGTCTTTGCCGACGGTCTGCCACGACACGCAGCGTGGGCGAGACTGGCGGCGGTGCTGGAGATGATCGCCGCCGAATATGCCGAGGCGCAAGCCGGCAATGACAGGGTCCTGCCGGCGCTGATCGCCGTCGCACTCTCCCAAATTGCGCGCCTCAGCCCCGGCGTGACCGCCTCCGCCGCCTCTTCCGATGCTTCGCTGGCGCGGGGCCTGCGTCGGCTCGCCGACACGCATTTCCGCGACAACTGGCCGGTCGATCGCTACGTCGAGGCGCTGGCCACCACGCCGCATCTTCTCGACAAGGCTGCCCATGCGGTTCTGGGCGCCGGCGTCAAGCGGGTCGTCAGCGAAAGGCGGCTGCTGGAGGCCAAGCGCCTGCTGCTGTTCACCGTACGCACGGTGGAGGACATCGCCTACGAGATCGGCTTCGACGACCCGGCGTATTTTTCACGGTTCTTTCGCGCGCGAGTCGGCGAAGCGCCCGCCGCCTGGCGCCGGAAGCACTTGCAGGGCCATTGATCCTGCGTGAAATGCAGACCCCGTGACGCGCAATCCTCGATGTTGCAGCCACAGCCACTTTTTCGTGAAGCTGAACGGGTTGATCCCTTCGCCTGCCTGCCTAGGTAGAAAGGAGCGGCGGGTGCCACGCAAATCTGACATCGGACCAATCTGACGGTCGGCATGATATTTTCCTGCATTCAAAAGCTTGCCCTTCCTATTCTCTTCGTTGGCATCCAGTCTTCCTGCGTCGTTCCCGACGATACGTCGCGCGTGGCCAAGGTTGACCCCACCGCGGCGGCGGCTCGCAAGGAGATGGTCGGCCTCAGCGAAGCCGACGTCCGCATGTGCGCGGGGTTTCCGACCGCCACCGCGGACGCCGGCCGATCGGGCCAGATCTGGTCCTATAAGCGCGTCGTTCAGCGCGGCAATCTCAGCATCGTCGTCCCAACCATGGCATTGGGCGCGATCCCGGCGGTCGGTGGCTCCGTCAATGTCGCTCCCGGCGGTTATTGCGATACGCAAATTCGCATGGTCGACGGTCGCGTCGCCGAAGTTGCCTACGCCGGCGACAACAATATGCCGAACAGGCGCGACGCGCTTTGTGTCAGCACGGTGGACGCCTGCGTGACCTATGCGCGTCAACACGGTCAGAGGCCAGTGGCAGCGAAACGGCGATGACGGTCACGCAAATATCGTTGAGGGCTTGACTGACCCGCCGGACAGAATACGCTAGCGCAAAATACCGGCTCTGATCGCCGGGCGGCAAGAATGCCTCGTATGCCTCGCCCTCCCGGCGCTGGCTGCGAGGCATTGTCATTTTGGGGATCTGTTTGAAACGGCGTATCGAGATCGGCGTCCTATATTCCCGCTCGGGGAGCTATCAGCTCGTCTCCGATGCGTGCCGCATCGGCGCCATGCGCGCCATCGCCGACATCAACGCCGATCGCAGCTCAGGTATCGAACTGGTGCCGGTCGAGCGCGATCCGCAAAGCAATGCCGACCGCTACGCAACGCTGTGCGAGGATATTTTCAGGACCAGCAGCGCGCGCCATGTCGTCGGGTGCGTCACCTCGTGGAGCCGCAAGGAAACCATTCCGGTGCTCGAGAAGGCGGGCGGCATGCTGTGGTACGCCTGCCCCTATGAGGGCTTCGAGGCCAACGAGCACGTCGTCTACATGCACGCCTGCCCCAACCAGCATCTGGTGCCGTTGATGGCGCATGTCGTGCCGCGTTTCGGCGCCAACGGTTTCCTGCTTGGCTCGAACTATATCTGGGGCTGGGAGATGAACCGCGTCGCCCGCGACCTGATCGCCGATGCCGGCGGCAAGGTTCTGGGCGAACGCTATCTGCGCATCGGCGAGACCGACGTGTCGCGTCTGATCGCGGAAATCCGCGCCACGCGGCCGAACTTCATCCTCAACAACCTGATCGGCACCTCGTCCTACGCCTTCCTCGCGGCCTATCGCGACCTAGGTCACGAGGATGCCGCCTTCAGTCCCGAGACTTGTCCCGTCATCTCCTGCAACCTCACCGAAGGTGAGCTGCCGGCGATCGGTGAATCCGGCAAGGGACATCTATCGGTCGGGCCGTACTTCGCGCCGCGGCCGGCCGCCTTCGCCTCGTCTTTCGAGGCCTCCGCCTATGCCTCCGTGCAGGTGATGGCCGACGTGCTCTCCAGCAATCCCGAAGCCGGTCCGGCGGAATTTTCCAGAGCCTTCGCAGAACGCCGCTTCTCCACCCGGCTCGGGCCGATCGCCATCGACGCGCACTCGCAGCACGCCACATTGCCGGTGATCATCGGGCGGATCGCGGACGGCTTCTTCGAGGTCGTCAGCCGCGAAGACGAAGTCGCGCCGGATCCCTATCTGTCGCGCTACGACCCGGCAAAAACATTCGGCCGCCCACGCCTGAGGGTGGTGTCGTGACGAGAGCCCCACGCATCCCCAATCTCGGCGGCGCCAAGGCGTTTATCCTGCATCGCCCGCATCCGACGGTGCAGGCGATCACCAGGCAATTGTCGGCCATCGGCCTGATCACGCTGGACTGCTGGCCGGAACTGCCGCCCGAGGCGCTGGCGGCCGATTTCGTGTTCTTCGACGCCGATCTCGGTTTCGACGAGCAGTTCCCCTGGAAGCCGGGCGAGGCGCCGATGCCGCTGGTGGCGCTGATCGGCTCCGAGGCGCCGGGCCGCATCGAATGGGCGCTGTCGCACAAGGCCGATGCCCAGCTCCTGAAGCCGGTCGGCAATGCCGGCGTCTACAGCGCGCTGCTGATCGCGCGCCAGAGTTTCGAGGCGCGAAAACACCTGGCCAGTGAGATTGCCTCGCTTCGCCAGCGCGTCGCCGAGCGCCAGACCATCGTGCGCGCGGTCACCGCACTGGCGAAAGGCACCGATGACGGCCGCGCCTATGCGCAGCTTCGCTCGCTGGCTATGAGCTGGCAGATCAGCGTCGAGGATGCCGCGCGGCGGATCGTGGCAATGACAAGTGAAGAAGCAACAGGGGAAGAAGGCGGCGATGACCAGTCCCATCGCGCCTGATCTCACCGCGCCAGGGCGCATGCCGGTCAAACCACGCGCCGGCGTCTGGCGCCGGCTGGTCAGGCGCCGTCTCGCACTGCTTGGGCTGATGATCGTCGCCATTGTCGTTGCCGGCGCCGTGCTGGCGCCATGGCTGACTGGCTATGATCCCAACGAGCAGATGTTCGACGGCCTGACCATCGAGGGCTCGCCCTTGCCGCCGGATGCAAAATTCTGGCTGGGCACCGACCTGCTCGGCCGTGACCTGTTGACCCGCATCCTCTACGGCGCCCGCACCTCGCTGATCATCGGCATCGTCGCCAATGGCGTGGCGCTGTTCATCGGCACGCTGGTCGGTGTTGTCGCCGGCTATTTCCGTGGCTGGATCGGCAGCGCGCTGATGCGCTTCACCGATTTGATGATGGCGTTTCCGGCACTGCTGCTCGCCATTTGCCTGGCGGCGGTGTTCGAGCCCAGCCTGTGGATCGTCGCCATGGTCATCGCGCTGGTCAACTGGGTGCAGACCGCCCGCGTCATCTACACCGAAACCTCTTCGCTGGCCGAGCGCGAATTCATCGACGCCGAACGCACCATTGGGGCGAGTGCACCGCGCATCCTGTTTCGCCATATCCTGCCGCATCTGCTGCCGACCATCATCGTCTGGGGCACGCTCGGCATCTCGACCACGGTGCTGCTCGAGGCGACACTCTCCTTCCTCGGCATCGGCGTGCAGCCGCCGACGGCGTCGTGGGGCAACATCATCTTCGAGAACCAGACCTATTTCCAGGCCGCACCCTGGCTGGTGTTCTTCCCCGGTGCCGCGATCCTGGCGCTGGCGCTGGCCTTCAACCTGATCGGCGACGCACTGCGCGACATCCTCGATCCGACGCAGAGGGGCCGGGCATGATCGCCTATCTCGGCCGCCGCCTGATCCAGTCGCTGCTGATCCTGCTCGGCGTCTCGCTGATCACTTTCGCGCTGCTCTATCTCCTGCCCGCCGATCCGGTGCGCCAGATCGCCGGTCGCAGCGCCACGCCGCAGACGGTCGAGAACATCCGCCAGCAGCTCGGCCTCGACCAGCCCTTCATCGTCCAGTACTGGCGCTATCTCACGAAGCTCATCAGCGGCGATCTCGGCCGCTCCTACATCCAGCGCTCCGAAGTCACCGAGCTGATCGTCTCACGGCTGCCGGCCAGCTTGTTGCTGATGGTCGGCGCCATCCTGTGCGAGCTGCTGCTCGGCCTGAGCATGGGCCTGATCGCTGCCGTCAAGCGCGGTACCGCCACCGACCAGACGCTGATGGTCGCCTCCTTCGTCGGCGTTTCGGCGCCGCAATTCGTCGTCGGCCTGCTGCTGCTCTACGTCTTTGCCGTGCGGCTCAGCTGGTTCCCGATCGGCGGCTATGGCACCTGGCGTCATCTCGTGCTGCCGTCGCTGACCATGGGCATACTCGGCGCCGGCTGGTACGCCCGCATGATGCGCTCGTCGATGATCGATGTTCTGCGCCAGGATTATGTCCGCACCGCCCGCGCCAAGGGCCTGGCGCGGCGAGCCATCCTGTTCCGCCATGCACTGCCCAACGCCATCCTGCCGGTCATCGCCATGATCGGCATCGACATCGGCATCTTCATGGGTGGCATTGTCGTCGTCGAAAGCGTGTTCGGCTGGCCTGGCATTGGCCAGCTGGCGTGGCAGGCCATCCAGCGCGTGGACATCCCGATCATCATGGGCGTCACCCTGATCTCGGCCTTCGCCATCGTGCTCGGTAATCTGCTGGCCGACGTCATCGCGCCCTTCATCGACCCCCGCATCAAGCTCAGATGAAAATGAAAACCAGACAGAGAAAGGGAACATAAAAATGAAAAAGTTTCTCGCATCCACGGTAGCGGTATCGGCGCTGGCGCTGATGCTCGGCATGACAAGTGTTCGCGCCGAAGACGCCGTCGACCCGAACGCCAAGCAGGGCGGCGCCATCACCATCACCTACAAGGACGATGTCGCCACGCTCGATCCGGCGATCGGTTATGACTGGCAGAACTGGTCGATGATCAAGAGCCTGTTCGACGGGCTGATGGACTACGAGCCGGGCACCACCAATTTGAAACCCGACCTCGCCGAAAGCAACGAGATCTCGCCCGACGGCAAGACCTTCACCTTCAAGCTGCGCCATGGCGTGAAATTTCACAATGGCCGCGAAATGACCGCCGACGACGTGAAATATTCGCTCGACCGCGTCACCAATCCAAAGACCCAGAGCCCCGGCGCCGGCTTTTTCGGCTCGATCAAGGGCTATGACGATGTCGCCGCCGGCAAGGCCGAGAGCCTCTCCGGCGTCACCGTCGTCGACCCCTACACGGTCAAGTTCGAACTGACCCGCCCCGACGCAACCTTCCTGCATGTCATGGCCATCAACTTCTCGCATGTCGTGCCGAAGGAAGAGGTCGAGAAATACGGCGCCGATTTCGGCAAGCATCCGGTCGGCACCGGCGCCTTCAAGCTCGCCGAGTGGACACTCGGCCAGCGCATCGTCTTCGAGCGCAATGCGGACTATTGGCACAAGGGCCTGCCGCATCTGGACAAGATCACCTTCGAGATCGGCCAGGAGCCGATCGTTGCGCTGCTGCGCCTGCAGAAGGGCGAGATCGACGTGCCCGGCGACGGCATTCCGCCGGCAAAATTCCAGGAGGTGATGGCTGATCCCGAGCAGAAGGCGCGCGTCGTCGAAGGCGGCCAGCTGCACACCGGCTATGTCACCATGAACACCACCATGGCGCCGTTCGATAATGTGAAGGTGCGCCAGGCGGTCAACATGGCGATCAACAAGGCGCGCGTGATCCAGATCATCAACGGCCGCGCCGTGCCGGCCAATCAGCCGCTGCCGCCGTCGATGCCGGGCTACGACAAGGAATACAAGGGCTATCCCTATGACGTCGCCAAGGCCAAGGCCCTGCTTGCCGAGGCCGGCCATCCCGATGGTTTCGAGACGCAATTGTTCGCCATGAACACCGATCCCAACCCGCGCATCGCCCAGGCGATCCAGCAGGACCTGGCGGCCATTGGCATCAAGGCCAGCATCCAGTCGCTGGCGCAGGCCAATGTCATTGCCGCCGGCGGCGACAAGGCCGGCGCACCGATGATCTGGTCCGGCGGCATGGCCTGGATCGCCGACTTCCCCGATCCGTCGAACTTCTACGGCCCGATCCTCGGCTGCGCCGGTGCGGTGCCGGGCGGCTGGAACTGGTCGTGGTACTGCAACAAGGATCTCGACGCCAAGGCGGCCGAGGCCGACTCGGTGGTCGATCCCGCCAAGGCTGGCGAACGCGACAAGATGTGGAGCGCCATCTACGACAAGGTGATGGAGGACGCGCCTTGGGCGCCGGTCTTCAACGAGCAGCGCTTCACCATGAAATCGGCGCGCATGGGCGGCGCCGACAACCTCTATGTCGACCCGGTCCATATCCCGATCAACTACGACAATGTGTACGTAAAAGATGTGCAATAACTGCGACTACACCATCCACGGGCGCCAACATCATTTCGGCTGGGACAATTCGTTTGCCCCGGTCGAGCGGGTGGCGCCCGGCTCGACCATCGAGTTCCAGTGCCTGGATTCCTCTGGTGGCCAGTTGAAGGCCGACAGCACGGTCGCCGACGTCGCCAAGCTCGACTTCGCCACCGTCAATCCGGTGACCGGGCCGATCTTCGTCGAGGGCGCCGAGCCGGGTGACGCACTGAAGGTGACGATCGAGATGTTCAAACCGTCCGGCTTCGGCTGGACGGCCAACATTCCGGGCTTCGGGCTGCTCGCCGACGACTTCAAGGAGCCGGCGCTGAACATCTGGAAGTACGACGCTGCCTCGCTCGAGCCGGCGCTGTTCGGCAAAAATGCGAGGGTGCCGCTGAAACCCTTCGCCGGCACCATCGGCAACGCCCTGGCGGAAAAGGGTCACCACTCGGTGGTCCCGCCAAGACGCGTCGGCGGCAATCTCGACATCCGCGATCTCGCCGCCGGCACCACGCTGTACCTGCCGGTGGAAGTGGCGGGCGCGCTGTTTTCGGTCGGCGACACCCATGCCGCGCAAGGCGACGGCGAGGTCTGCGGCACGGCGATCGAAAGTCCGATGGACGTCGTGCTCAAGCTCGACCTGGTCAAGGATGCCAGGCTGAAGACGCCGCGCTTCACCACGCCAGGCCCGGTGACGCGCCATCTCGACGCCAAGGGCTATGAGGTGACGACGGGAGTTGGGCCGGACCTGATGACGGGTGCAAAGGAGGCGGTTGCCCAGATGGTCGACCTGCTTTCCACCCGCTACAGAATAGACCCCGTCGAGGCCTACATGCTGGCCTCGGTCTGCGGCGATCTCCGCATCAGCGAGATCGTCGACATGCCGAACTGGGTGGTGTCGTTCTACTTCCCGCGCTGCGTGTTTGAATGAGGTTGGGCCGGCGCTGCACCCCCCTCTGTCCTGCCGGACATCTCCCCCGCAAGGGGGGAGATCGGATGTCACGACGGGCTTCGCCACTTTTCAACGGTGACGAATGGACGCCGCGGCAAAGCCGCCAATCTCCCCCCTTGCGGGGGAGATGTCCGGCAGGACAGAGGGGGGTGTGCCGGAGTAAATCCCCCTCCGGGTCACACGCGCAATGATCGCCGCCAGCAAACCCATCCTCCACATCGCCAACCTCTGCGTCAGCGTGCGCGGCGAAGATGGCGAGCGCGAGGTCGTCTCCGACCTGTCGCTGACTTTGGCGCGTGGCGAGACGCTCTGCATTGCCGGTGAATCCGGCTCCGGCAAATCGATGACCGCACTGGCCATCATGCAATTGCTGCCGCAGCCCTCGGCACGCATATCGTCTGGGAAAATCCATCTCGGCGATACAGATCTGACAACTCTGGACGAGCGCCGGATGCGGCGCATCCGCGGCGACCGCATCGCCATGATCTTCCAGGAGCCGATGACCTCGCTCAACCCCGTGCTGTCGATCGGCCGGCAGCTCACCGAATCCATTGAGGCACACACCAGCCTGTCGCAGGGCGAAGTCCGCCGGCGCGCCATCGAGGCTCTGAAAGCGGTGCGCATTTCGGAAGCCGAAAGCCGGCTAAAGCAGTTTCCGCACGAACTGTCCGGCGGCATGCGCCAGCGGGTGATGATCGCCATGGCGCTGGCGCTCGAGCCGGACGTGCTGATCGCCGACGAGCCGACGACGGCACTTGACGTCACCGTGCAAGGCGAGGTGCTGGAGCTGCTGCGCGACCTGCAGCGCCAGCACGGCACCAGTGTCATCCTGATCACCCACGACATGGGCGTCGTCGCCGAAATGGCCGACCGCGTCATCATCATGCGGCATGGCCGCATGGTCGAAGAGGGGAAAACCGCCGACATTTTTTCCAGGCCACAAGCCGACTACACGCGCGAACTGCTTGCCGCCGTACCGCGCATCGGCAGCGGCGTCGGCCGACAGACATCCAGGGAGGCCGATACGACGACGGCATCGGCCAATGTCGCCGAGGTCAAGGACCTGCATGTCCGCTTCGACCTGCATGGCGGTTTCTTCGGTCGGGTCAACCGGCGCGTTCACGCCGTCGAAGGCGTCAGCTTCTCGATCGCGCCCAACGAGACGCTGGCGTTGGTCGGCGAGTCCGGTTGCGGCAAGTCGACCACTGCCAAGGCGCTGGCCGGACTGGTGCCTTTCAGCGGCGACATCGTCATCGGCGGGCGCAATCTGTCGGGCCTTGGCCGCGACGAGCGTAAGGCGGTGCGCCGCGACGTGCAGATGATTTTTCAGGATCCCTACGCCTCGCTCGACCCGCGCATGCGCGTCGGCGAACTCGTCGCCGAGCCGCTGCTGATCCATGGCATCGCCTCGAAGCAAGAGCGCAGCGACCGTGTGGCCGCGCTGTTCGAGCGCGTCGGCCTGTCGGCCGATCAGATGGAACTCTATCCGCATGAATTCTCCGGCGGCCAGCGCCAGCGCGTCTGTATTGCGCGTGCCCTTGCGCTGCGGCCGAAGCTGATCATCGCCGACGAAAGCGTCTCGGCGCTCGACGTCTCGGTGCAGGCGCGCGTGCTCGATCTGTTGAAGGAATTGCAGCGCGAATTCGGCGTCGCCTATCTCTTCATCTCGCATGACATGGCTGTGGTCGAGAACATCTCCGACCGCGTCGCCGTCATGTATCTCGGCCAGATCGTCGAGATGGGCACGCGCGACCAGGTCTTTTCCAACCCGCGTCATCCCTACACCAGGCGGCTGATCGAAGCCGTGCCCGTGCCCGATCCGGCTAAGCGGCGAAGCCGCTTCGCCCGCCTCGACCAGGAGATCCCGAGCGCCACCCGCAGGATCGGCGAGGCGCCGTTGAAACTGGCGCTGAGGGATGTCGGCAACGGCCACCTCGTCGCCGCCGAGGGCTGAGGCAAGTACCGCCGCGGGTCGCGGTTCACGTGTTTGTGTTTCTATCTCGGGCTCAACGCCGGCATTCTGTCCCCAAAGCGCATCGCTTCGAACACGAAATCCGGGACGGCCTCTTGCCCTCTGTCCCTATCTTCCTCATGTTCAATACCATTGCGATGATCGATCGTAGGAGGGTCGGTCGGATTCATCGCTATGGGAGGAAGTCAACCATGAAGGTAAGCCTTTTCGTTTCCGCAGCGCTTCTCGCCGCATCCGCGATCCCCGCCTCGGCCGCCGAAATTTCCGACGGCAAGGTCAAGATCGGCATCCTCAACGACCAGTCGGGCGTCTATGCCGATTTCGGCGGCAAGTGGTCGGTCGAGGCGGCCAAGATGGCGGTCGAGGATTTCGGCGGCAAGGTGCAGGGAGCGCCGATAGAAATCATCAGCGCCGACCACCAGAACAAACCGGATATCGCCTCCAACATCGCGCGGCAGTGGTATGACACCGAACAGGTCGATGCCATCATGGAACTGACGACCTCTTCGGTGGCGCTCGCCGTCCAGGGGATTTCCAAGGAAAAGAAGAAGATCGACATCGTCACCGGCGCGGCGACCACGGAGCTGACCGGCAAACAATGCTCGCCCTATGGCTTCCACTGGGCCTATGACACACATTCGCAAGCGGTGGGCACCGGCGGCTCTCTCGTGCAGCAGGGCGGCGACAGCTGGTTCTTCGTCACCGTCGACTATGCATTCGGCTATTCGCTGAAGGATCAGACCACCAAGTTCGTCGAGAGCCATGGCGGCAAGGTGCTGGGCGAGGTGCGTTATCCCCTGGGATCGACCGATTATTCGTCCTTCCTGCTGCAGGCGCAATCGTCGGGCGCCAAGGTCATCGGCCTGGCCAATGCCGGCCTCGATACCTCCAACTCGATCAAGCAAGCGGCCGAATTCGGCATCGTGCAGGGCGGTCAGCGTCTTGCCGCACTCCTGTTCACGCTGGCCGAGGTGCATGGGCTTGGCCTTCAAGCGGCGCAGGGCGTTGTGCTGACCGAAGGCTATTATTGGGATCGCGACGACAAGAGCCGCGAATTCGGGCAGCGCTTTTTCAAGCGCACCAACCGCATGCCGAACATGATCCAGGCCTCGACCTATTCGGCGGTGACGCAGTACCTGAAAGCGATCGACAAGGCCGGCACGGACGAGACCGAAGCGGTCGCCAAGCAACTGCATTCGATGCCCGTGGACGACGCCGCGATAACCAACGGCAAAGTGCAGGCGGACGGCAACATGGTCCATGACATGTACCTCTATCAGGTCAAGTCGCCAGCCGAGAGCACCAAGGAGTGGGACTACTACAAATATCTCGCCACCATTCCTGGCAACGAGGCCTTCCTTAGCGAAAAGGAAAGCGGCTGTCCGACGGCCGGCCAGTGATCGGCGCGGCCGATGGCGCCGACTGACCTGAGCGCGAACGAGCCGCCTGTGGTGCTTTCCGCCCGCGGGTTGCGGCGCGACTTTGCCGGCTTCATCGCCGTCAAAAACGTCGATCTCGATGTCCGCCATGGCAACATCCATGCCCTGATCGGACCCAACGGCGCCGGCAAGACGACCGTCTTCAACCTGCTCACCAAGTTCCTGGCGCCGACCAGCGGCAGGATCGAGCTGCTCGGCCACGACATCACCCGCACCTCGCCGGCCAGGGTCGCGCGGATGGGCCTGGTGCGCTCGTTCCAGATATCGGCGATTTTTCCGCACCTCAGCGTGCTCGACAATGTGCGCGTCGCGCTGCAGCGGCCGGGCGGGCTCAGCGTTCAGTTCTGGCGCTCGCTGGCGGCGCTCGACCGGCTGACGCCGCGCGCCGAGGAATTGCTGCGCTCGGTCGGTCTCGACGACGCCAGGAACAGGCTCGCCGGCGACCTTTCCTATGGCAGGAAACGCGTGCTCGAGATCGCCACGACCCTGGCGCTCGACCCGAAAGTGCTGCTGCTGGACGAGCCGATGGCCGGCATGGGGCATGAGGACGTGGCCACCGTTTCCAACCTCATCCGTTCGGTGGCCAGGGATCGCGCCGTTCTGATGGTCGAGCACAATTTGACTGTGGTGGCCGACCTTTGCGACTGGATAACGGTCATGCAGCGCGGTGAGGTGTTGGCCGCCGGCGACTACCCCAGCGTCAGCCGCGACGAGCGCGTCAAGATCGCCTATATGGGCACCGCCGATGACTAGTGCCGCACCTCTGCTTGCAGTCAGCGGCCTCAACGCCTGGTATGGCGAGGGCCATGCGTTGCACGGCGTCGATCTGGAGGTGTTTGCCGGCGAGACGGTCACGCTGCTCGGCCGCAACGGCGTCGGCAAGACGACGACGCTGCGCGCCATCATGGGGCTGATCCGCAAGCGAACCGGCCGGATCGCTTTCGACGGCCAGGATCTGATGCGGCTGCCGCTGCACCGGACCGCGCATCAAGGCATCGGCTTCGTGCCGGAGGAGCGCGGTATCTTCGCGACGCTGACCGTCGACGAGAACCTGGTTCTGCCGCCGGTCGTCGCGCAGGGCGGCATGAGCGTCGAGGAGATTTTCGACCTGTTCCCCAATCTGAAGGAGCGGCGCAACAGTCCAGGCACGAGGCTGTCGGGCGGCGAACAGCAGATGCTGGCGATCGCGCGCATGTTGAGAACCGGTGTGAAAATGCTGCTTCTCGACGAGCCGACGGAGGGTTTGGCCCCCGTCATCGTGCAGCGCATTGGCGCGTTGCTGGCGACGTTGAAAAAGCGCGGCATGACGATCCTGCTGGTGGAGCAGAACTTCCGCTTCGCCAGCCGTGTCGCCGATCGTTTCTATCTGATGGAGCACGGCAAGGTGGTGGCGGGGTTTCCGGTCGGCGAGCTGCCGGACCGCATGACGCAGCTCCACGAAGTCCTGGGTGTATGATGGCGCCATGACGATGATCTTCGGCATCCCCGTTCAGGCTTTCCTCGGCCAGTTGCTGGTCGGCCTGATCAACGGCTCGTTCTACGCCATGCTGAGCCTGGGCCTGGCTGTCATATTCGGCCTGCTGCGGGTCATCAATTTCGCCCATGGCGCCCAATATATGCTCGGCGCCTTCGTCGGTTATCTGCTTCTCACCTATCTCGGCATCGGCTACTGGCCCGCCTTGATCCTTGCGCCGCTGATCGTCGGTGCCTTCGGCATCGTGGTCGAGCGCCTTGCGCTGTCGAGACTGTACGATCTCGATCCGCTCTACGGCCTGCTCTTCACCTTCGGCCTCGCGCTCGTGCTCGAAGGCATCTTCCGCTACTATTACGGCGTCTCGGGAAACCCCTACGCCGTGCCGCCGCTGCTTTCGGGAGGCACCAATCTCGGCTTCATGTTCCTGCCCAACTATCGCGGCTGGGTCGTCGTCGCCTCGCTGATCGTCTGCTTCGGAACCTGGGCGCTGATCGAGAAGACCAGGCTCGGTTCCTACCTGCGCGCCGCGACGGAGAATCCCCGCCTCGTCCAGGCTTTCGGCGTCAACGTGCCCTTGCTGCTGACCCTGACCTACGGCCTCGGCTCCGCGCTGGCCGGGCTTGCCGGGATTCTGGCAGCGCCGATCTATCAGGTGAGCCCGCTTATGGGGTCGGATCTCATCATCGTCGTCTTCGCCGTCGTCGTGGTCGGCGGCATGGGATCGATCCTTGGCGCCATCGTCACCGGCTACATGCTTGGCCTTGCCGAAGGCCTGACCAAGGTCTTCTACCCCGAGGCCTCCAACCTCGTGGTCTTCGTCATCATGGCGATTGTGCTTCTGGTCCGGCCGGCCGGCCTGTTCGGAAGGGACGCCTGACATGTCGGAACTGACGCTTCGCGAGACATCGGCCAAAACCTCGGCACGGCTTGAATGGACGCTGGTCGGGCTCGGCATCCTGGCGCTGCTGGTGGCGCCTTTCCTGGTCTATCCGATCTTCCTGATGAAGATGCTGTGCTTCGCGCTGTTTGCCTGCGGGTTCAATCTTCTGCTTGGTTACACCGGGCTGCTGTCATTCGGCCACGCAACCTTCTTTGGCGGCGCCGCCTACTTCACCGCGCATGCCGTCAAGGTCTGGGGCTGGCCGCCGGAAGCCGGCATTCTGCTCGGCATGGTGGGTGCGGCCTTGCTCGGCCTCGTCATGGGCTTCTTCGCCATTCGCCGGCAAGGCATCTATTTCGCCATGATCACGCTGGCACTGTCGCAGATGTTCTTCTTCTTCTGCGTGCAAGCGCCGTTCACGCAAGGCGAGGACGGCATTCAGGGCATACCGCGCGGCATGCTGCTAGGCGTCCTCGACCTGAACGTCTCGCTGAACATGTATTATTTCGTGCTGGCGGTGTTCCTGATCGGCGTCTTCGCCATCTGGCGCATCGTCAATTCGCCATTCGGCATGATCCTGCGCTCGATCCGGGAAAACGAGAATCGCGCCATTTCGCTGGGCTATTCCGTCGCCAACTACAAGCTCGGCGCCTTCGTCATGTCGGCGGCGCTGGCCGGGCTGGCCGGCTCGCTCAAGGCGATCGTCTTCCAGTTCGCCACGCTCACCGACGTCACCTGGCAGATGTCGGGCGAGGTGATCCTGATGACGCTTCTCGGCGGCATCGGTACGATGGTCGGGCCGATCATCGGCGCCAGCCTTGTCATCGGCCTGGAAAACACGCTTGCCACTTCCGGCTTTCCGGTGACCATCGCCACCGGCCTGATCTTCATGGTGTGCGTGCTGATCTTCCGGCGCGGCATCGTCGGCGAATTTTACGCGCGGATTTTCGGGCGGGCGGGAAAGGACTGATCAGCTGCAGGTTGGTGGGACGCGGTTTGCGCGTGGTGACATGCGTCACCACAATGAGCACCTGTCCGGATTCTTCAGAAAACTATAGACCTCGATCAATCGAGGCGACTGCTTGCGACCTGGGGCAATCGCGACCCCATCGGAACGGGTGAGCACTGCTGTGGACAAATCGTGATGCGTGCATTCTTTCGATTGGTTGCGGTTATGACCGTGGTGTCCGGCGTGACCGGCTGCACCAGCATTTCCTACTACGCGCAATCCATGAAGGGTCATCTGCAGATCATGACCGCACGCCAGGATGTCGGAAAACTGATCGAGGATCCTTCGACGCCGAAGGCGTTGCGCGCCCGAATGGCATCGGCGAGCGCTATACGACAGTTCGCAACGGATGAACTGGCGCTGCCCGACAACAACAGCTACCGCAGCTATGTCGACATTGGTCGGGACTCGGTGACATGGGCTGTCTTCGCCGCGCCGGCATTTTCGCTGACGCCGCGAACATGGTGTTTTCCTGTTTTCGGCTGTGTTCCCTACCGGGGGTATTTCTCCAGGAAGTCCGCGACTGAAACCGCTGTCGAACTTCAAGAACAGGGCATGGACGTCTATGTGACGGGCATCACTGCATATTCCACGCTCGGCTGGTCAAGTGACCCGCTGCTAAGCACGATGTTCGGCGAGGATAAAACCTATCTTGCAGGGCTGATTTTCCATGAACTCGCCCACCAGCGCGTCTACGTGCACGACGATTCCGCATTCAACGAGGCGTTCGCTGTCGCCGTCGAAACAACCGGCGTGAGAAAATGGTTGCGCATGACTGGCGATACCGCCGCATTGCGCCGTTACGAAGCCGCCCGGAGACGCAAGGCTGAATTTCTTGCGCTGGTGTCGCGGACCCGGGACGAGTTGGCGCAAGTCTATTCCAACGCCGGCACCTCGGAGCAAAAACTGGCCGCAAAGACGGCCGCTATTGAACGGCTGCGGATGCGCTACCGGCACATGCGCGACAGACGCTGGGGCCGATACCGGGGATACGATGCCTGGTTCGCCTCCCCGATCAACAACGCGAAGCTCGCCGCGACGTCCGTTTATAGCGATCGGGTGACCGCGTTTCTGCGCCTGTTCGACTTGTGCTCGGGCGACTATGTCAGGTTCTATGCATCGGTCCGGCGGATTGGCGCACTGGACGAAGCTCACCGCGTCGAAGCACTTGCCGCGGCAGATCGCTGTTATTGAGTCAGCCCGTGAGGCGTCCACGAAACAACGTGCAGCCGTCCGTCAGGCGCGACCTGGAGATATCCCGGAATCCGGCCTCGGTCATCCACGCGCGATACTGACCCTCAGTGTACGATTCGCCGTGGCGATAGAGGTTCAGGAAGGTGAGATTGAGAAAGACACCCTCTGGCGGGCCGAGGCGGTCGTCATCGACGACACCCCACCCGGCAATTGCGATCTCGCCGCCATGTGTAAGGCAACGCGCCGCGTTCAGGATCGAACTGCGCGCCTGGTCCGGCGGAAGCACCTGGACGACGGCCTTCAGGATCGCCAGATCGTGCCGACCGACCGATGGCGCGACGGTTATGTCCCCCTCTTCGACAACCACGTCGTCGGCACCGTATTCCGACAGGATGGCTGGCGCGACCGCTGAGACCGTCGGCAGTTCCATCAGCGTCGCCGCAATGTGCGGCCACCGCTCGCGAAGCCCGACCAGTATGGTCCCGGCACCCCCGCCGATGTCGATCACCGAACCGACCGCCGAGAGGTCCATCTCCTGGGCCAGATGTCGGCCGAAAATCACCCCGCCCGGCGCGAGCATGCGGCTGAAGGCGGCCGCGGCCTCAGGTCCCGCTTCGGAAAAGTCGTGCAGCGCGGCCGGCCGGTTCTGTCGCAGCGAGTCCGCGGTCAGCAAGTCGGCTCCCCAGAGCTCGCGCAGGAGCGCATGATCGCCGCCGCGATAGCTTGGCTTGGACGCATCGAGGAAGGCCGACGCTTCGGCTCCGTTGCGAAATTCACCATCCTTGACTTCAAGGAGGCCGATGCTGGCGAGCGCGTAGAGGAGCCGCGACAGACGATCGGGTTCGACTTTGAGCGTGGCCCCGAGGCTGTCAGCAGTCAGCGCGCTTTCACCGAGCCGGGTGAAGATGCCAAGGTCCAATCCGGCGCGAAGCGCCAAGGCGGGGGGCACCGCTGCGATCAGCTTGTCGATCCGGTCAGAATCCACCATGTCACATCCCCTCCGCGATCCAGGATCGGCCTTGAAACAACTCCCATGGACTAGAACTTACAGTCCCGACGTCCGGATGGCGACGGACCGGCCGAGAACTCCCAGTGGTGCGGTTGGAGCGCGCGCGGCTCTAGTCTGAGAACTTCACGCTCACGCCGCGCTGCCGAAAATAAGCCTGCATCAACTTGCGGCCCGAGCGGTTGTTCTGCGCCAGTTTGGTAGGATCGAACACCGCCTGTTTTATCCCCTCCCGCGTCAGCGCCGCCTTAAGCGTCGCGATATGTGCGTCGATGTCGGCATTGTCCGCCCGGAGCGAGGCATAGATGCTCTCGGTCGCCTCGGCCACGGTCAGTTCGCTCATTGGTGTCGTCCTTTGGTTGGTTGGGCGGCGCTTAGCACAGATTCGCGGTCCGCCGATACCGAGACCGTCAGTACACAGCGCCCGCCGCGAAAGCGAACCGTTCCTTATGAGGCTTCGTAAAGTTCCAGCGGCAATCCATCCGGATCTCTGAAAAAAGTAAACCGTTGGTCTGTGTATGGGTCGATCCGGATTGGCTCAACGGCAACGCCTGCGGCTTCCAGGCGGATAATTGCGGGCTCAAGATTAGCCACAGCAAATGCCAGATGTCTCAGGCCTGTAGCCTCTGGGTGGGATGGCCGCATCGCCGGTGCAGGGAAGGAGAACAATTCCAGTTGGGCCGACCGATCCGCAGATCCGCCTTCCATGACTGCCGCTCCTCCCGATAAACCTCCCGGATCAGATCGAGGCCGAGGAGTTCGACGTAGAACCGTCGCGACCGGTCGTAGTCGGTGCAGATGAGCGCGACGTGGTGAATAGCGTTCAGCATGCTGCTAACCCTGGTCAAGCTGGGACATGAGGCCGAGGTACTTCAGGGCCTGGATCGTCGCGCGCCACGGCTCTGATTTGCCCTGTCCTTTCACCTCACCCATAACACCCGCGTTCCACCGCCAGCCGGCGCACCAGCGCCAGCACGGCATCGATGGTCGGGGTCGGCTTGTCCGTTAGCCGGCCAAGTTCCTGCACCGCGCTCACCAGCGCGTCGATCTCCATCGGCCGGCCGCGCTCCAGGTCCTGCAGCATCGAGGTCTTGTGTTCGCCGACATCGCCGGCGCCCTTGATGCGCCGGTCGACCGCTATGGGAAAACGCACGCCGAGGCTTTCGCCGATCGCCTGCGCCTCCAGCATCATGGTGCGGGCGAGCGCGCGGGTGCCATCGTCGGCGACAATCGCGGCCAGCGTGCTGCCGGTCAGCGCCGAGATCGGGTTGAAGGAGAGATTGCCCCACAGTTTTACCCAGATTTCGCTGCGGATGTCCTCGCGTACCGGCGCTTGCAAGCCGGCCTTGACCATCTCCTCGGCCAGAAGCGTGACCCGTTCGCGGCGCTCGCCGGAGGGTTCGCCGAGCGAGAAACGTTTGCCCTCGACATGGCGGATGAGGCCCGGCGCATCGACCTCGACGGCGGGATAGACGACCGAGCCGATGACGCGGTCCGGTCCGATCCGCTGCCAGATCGCGCCGCCGGGGTCGACCGCGTTCAGCCTGGTGCCTTCCAGCGGCCCGCCGACGCCGTGGAAATACCACCAGGGCACGCCGTTCTGCATGGTGACGACTGATGTGTGGTCCCCGAGCAGTGGCGCGATCTGGTCAAGGGCTGGGGAGAGCGAATGGGCCTTCAGCGCCAGCACGACGTAATCCTGGGCGCCAAGCTCCTCGGCCTTGGCGGCGGCCCGGACGGGGACCGAAATCTCCTGGCCATCCTCGATCAGGCGAAGGCCATCCGTCTTGATCGCTTCCAGATGGGCGCCGCGCGCGACGATCGAAAGATCGGTCCGCCCAGTGATGGCGAGCTTGGCCGCGAGATAGCCGCCAATCGCACCGGCGCCGAAGATGGTGATCTTCATCGTCAAAGCCCGAGTTTGGCAGCAAGGCCGATGCGCTGCAATTTGCCGGTCGCACCCTTGGGGATCTCGTCCAGGATCAGGATCTTGCGCGGCACCTTGAAATCGGCAAGCCGCGTCGCGGCATAGGTGCGGATGTCACCCTCGGTGGCGCTGATGCCTTCGCGCAGCACAACCGCCGCGGCCACCTCCTCGCCAAGCTTGTCATGCGGCATGGCGAAGGTGACGACCTGCGCCACCGCCGGATGGTCCATCAGCACGTCGTCGACCTCGAGCGGCGAGATCTTTTCGCCACCGCGGTTGATGATCTCCTTGAGCCGACCGGTGACGCGCAAATAGCCGTCCTCGTCGAGCACGCCCTGGTCGCCGGTGTGGAACCAGCCATGCGCGAAAGCCGTGGCGTTGGCATCCGGGTTCTTTTCGTAGCCCGCCGTGACATTGGGTCCGCGAATGACGATCTCGCCGGTCTCGCCGGGTTCGAGCAGCCGCCCGTCGGGCGCCATGACAGCCACGTCCGGACCGGCGGAGGCACCGACGCTGCCGGGCTTGCGCTGGCCCGGCGGCAGCCGGTTCGAGGCCATCTGGTGGGCGGCCTCGGTCATCCCGTAGGATTCGATCACCGGGCAGCCGAAGGTCGCCTCCAGTTCAGCCATCACCTGTGCCGGCAGCGACGCCGAGGACGAGCGGATGAAGCGCAGACGCGCCGCCGCCAGCGCCTCGGTGTTGCGTGCCGCGCGGGGCAGGATCGCCTGATGCATGGTCGGCACCGCCGTGTACCAGGTCGGCCGCGCGTCGCTCAGCCACTGGAAGAAGCGCAGCGCGTTGAAGCCGGGCGTGCAGTAGATGCTGCCGCCCGATGCCAGCGACGACAGCACCGCCGCGATCAGGCCGTGAATGTGGAACAGCGGCATGATGTTGAGGCAGCGGTCATCGGCCGTCAGGCCAAGCGTGCCGCCGATATGGGCAGCCGAGGCTGCGATGTTGGCATGGCTGAGCGGCACCAGTTTTGGCCGCGACGTCGTGCCCGAAGTGTGCAGCAACAGCGCGATGTCACCGTCCTGCGCCATGTCGGGCGCGGCCTGCGGTCCGATCGCTGCGCCCTCGATCGTGAAGCTGCCGGCGGGTGTGCCGGGCTGCACGACAAGCCGCAGCACGCCGATGCCGAGGCGTTCGGCCACCGTCACCGCCGGTCCGGTCTCGCCCTCCGCAACGAGGATCGCCTTGGCGCCGATGTCGGTGAGGTAGAAATCGAGCTCGTCGGCCCGGTAGGCGGGATTGAGCGGCGCCGTCGAAGCGGCGGCCGCCACGGCGATAAAGGCGGTGGCCATCTCGGGCCCGTTCGGCAGCACGATCGCCACCCTGTCGCCCCGGCCGATGCCGCGCGCATGCAGCTGTTTTGCCGTGTCGGCGATCAGGCTGCGCAATCCGCCATGGCTGAGCGTCGCCCTGTCGGGTGCCAGGATGGCGGGTGCATCGTCCGCCCCCGCTGCGAGACGGCGGGAGAGATCTGCGTGGGTTTCAGTTTGGGTCATGATCACCGGCTGGATTTCGAACGACTATTGGCGGCAGCCCCGCTGACGGGCTTGCCTCGATATGGATACGCCATTGGACAACGGATTGCGTCAGTAGCCAAGCGCCAAACCATCCTTGCGCGGATCGGAAGCGCCGGTCAGCGTCCCCTTCTCCCAGTCGATCAGCACTACCTGCCCGCCGCCCAGCGGATGATGCGGCTCGGCTATGCGGTGGCCACGCCGGCGCAGGCCCTCGATCGCATCAGTGGGAATGCCACGCTCGGCCTCCGCGGTGTCGTCATTGTAGAACACCCTCGGCGCATCCAGCGCCTGCTGCGGGTCCATGCCGAAGTCGATCATGTTGGTCAGCAGATGGACATGGCCGAACGGCTGGTAGCCGCCGCCCATGACGCCGAACGGCATCACCACGCGGCCGTTCTTCGTCGCCATGCCGGGCATGATCGTGTGCATCGGCCGCTTGCCGGGCGCGATCGCGTTCGGGTGCGCAGGCTCAAGGCGGAAGCTGGAACCACGGTTCTGCAGCACGACACCGGTCTTGGGGCCGACGACGCCGCTGCCGAACGAGTAATAGGTCGAGTTGATGAAGGAGACCGCGTTGCGGTCGCGGTCGACGATGGAGATGTAGACCGTGTCGCTGCCGGGCAGCTCCACGCGCGGCAGATGCGTCATGGCGCGGTCGCGGTCGATCTCGGCGCGCAGCCGGTCGGCATAGGCGCCGGACAGGAGCTGCTTCACGGGCACTGGGACATGGTCCTGGTCGCCGACATAGCGGTCGCGGTCGCGATAGGCCAGGCGCCCGGCCTCGATCTCCAGATGCAGGCGCTCGGCGCCATTCGGGTCGAGCCCGCCAAGCTCGAAGCCCGAGAGCAAATTGAGCATCAAAAGCGCCGTCAGCCCCTGATTGTTTGGTGGCATCTGGTGGATCTCATGGCCGCCATAGGAGGTGCTGACCGGCGCCACATAATCGCCTCTGGTCGCGGCGAAATCCTCCGCCGAATGAAGTCCGCCCAATTCGTTGAGCCGGCCCACCATATCGTTGGCGACCGCGCCTTCGTAGAAACCGGACCGGCCGTGTTTGGCGATGATGCGCAAGGTCGCCGCCAGTTCCGGCTGCCGGTGGACGTCACCCGCCTTCGGCGCCTTGCCGCCGGGCAGGAAGATGCGCGCGGCATGCTCGTCGGCTGACAGGTCGGTTTCCGGCTCGGCCCAGTCGAAGGCGACGCGGTCGTGCACGACATAGCCGTTTTCGGCATAATGGATGGCCGGCGCCAGCGCCTCGGCAAGGCCCTTGCGGCCATGGTCCTCGAGCAGGCGGCTCCAGGCATCGACGGCGCCCGGCACGGTGACCGCATGCGCACCCTGTTTCGGAAGCTCGCTAAAACCCTTGTCCAGATACCAGTCGACCGTCGCCTTGGCCGGCGCCCGCCCCGAGCCGTTGAAGGCCAGTACATTGCCTTGTCCACCGGGAGAATAGAGCACGAAGCAGTCGCCGCCGATGCCCGTCGATTGCGGCTCGACGACGCCCTGCACGGCGGCGGCGCAGACGGCGGCATCCATGGCATTGCCGCCGGAGCGCAGCATGTCGATGGCCGCAAGGGTTGCAAGCGGATGCGAGGTCGCGGCAACCGCCTCGGTGGCACGAACCGGCGAGCGGCCGGGAAACTGGAAATCACGCATTCTGTCTGGATATCCCCTGGTCACGTCTGCAAGTTGGTCACTTCTGCGAATTGGTCTGGTGAAATCAATGCCGCCGGCCGAAGATCTGCGCAACCGACAACAGCACGACCGAGAGCACGATCAGGCAGGTCGAGATGGCGGCGATCGTCGGGTCGATTTGGTCGCGCAGCGCATTGAACATGCGGCGCGTCAATGTCGTGGTCTCGCCGCCCGATATGAACAGCGAAACCACCACTTCGTCGAAGGAGGTGATGAAGGCAAACAGCGCGCCCGAGACGATCGAGAAGCGGATCTGCGGCATGGTCACCTGCCAGAACGCGGCGACACGTCCGGCGCCGAGGCTGCGCGCCACGCGCTCCTGGTTCATGTCGTAGGAGCGCAAGCCCGACAGCACCGTCAGCACCACCAGCGGCAAGGCCTGCACCGTGTGCGCGATGACCAGCCCGGTCAGCGTGTTGTTGAGCCCGATGCGGGCATAGAGGAAGAAGGTGCCGATGCCGATCAGAATCACCGGGACGATCAGCGATGCGGTCAGCAGCGCGTTGATGGTGCCGTTGAAGCGCAGCGTGCCCCGGTTGATGGCATATGCGGCAGCAGTGCCGAGCGGCGTCGCCACCAGCACGGTCATAACAGCCACCTTGACCGAGACGATCGTGGCGTCGCGCCATTCCAGTGAGCCAAAATAGGTCTGGTACCAGCGCAGCGACCATTGCTGCGGCGGGAATTGCAGCAGCGTCGAATCCGAAAACGACATGATGACGATGATGATCGACGGCGCGATCAGGAACAGCAGCACGAGGCCGCCGAGGCAGTAGAGCCACAGACGTTGCCGGTGCGAGATCGGCAGGCCGACATCCTCGCTCATCGCGAACTCCAGACACCTGTGGCGCGCGCGCCGAGCAGCCATTGGAACAGGCCGAGAAGCGCCAGCGTGACCACCAGCAGCACCACGCCGAGTGCGGCACCCGCGCCCCAGTTGGAATAGAGGCTGGTGGTCTGTTCCATGCGCATCGCCCACATGATGACCTTGCCGCCGCCCATCAGCGCAGGCGTGACGAAGAAGCCCAGGCACAGCACGAAGACGATGACCACGCCCGAGGCGAGGCCGGGCAGCGACAGCGGAAAGAAGATCTGCCGGAAGGTGGCGGCCGGGCCGGCGCCGAGGTTCATGCCGGCGCGCAGGCAGTCGGTGTCGATGGTCTTCATCGAGGCGTAAAGCGGCAGCACCAGGAACGGCAGCAGGATATGCGTCATGCCGATGACGACGCCCGAAAAATTGTTGGCGAGCGACAGCGGCTGGCTGATCACGCCGAGGTCGATCAGCCAGCTGTTGATCAGGCCCTTGCGCTGCAGGATCACCAGCCAGGCATAGGTGCGCACCAGAACCGATGTCCAGAACGGCAGGATGACGAAGATCAGGCAGATCGACGCCGCCCGGCGCGGCAGCTGCGACAGCATATAAGCCAGGGGATAGCCGAGCAGGACACAGGCGCCGGTGACGATGAAGGCGACCTTGAAGGTGGTGATGAAGGTCTTGATGTAGGAGGCCTGTTCGAAGAAGCGCGCATAATTGGCGGGACTGAAGGCGCCGGCTTCGTCGAACAGCGACAGCCAGAACAGCCAGCCGATGGGCACGATGATGATGGCGAAGACCAGCAACAGGCTTGGCGACAGCAGCGCCAGCAGCCGCAACGACTCGCGCCGCGCGTCCGTGCGCAGCGCCTGCGTGTTCAAATCCGGGCCCGCGCGGCCGGCTTTCTCCTGCATGAGGGCGGTCTGCGCGCTCATCAGTCTGCCGCCACCAGGATCGTGTCCTGCGCATCGAGACCGAATGAGACTGGATGGCCGGGTGCGGGCATTTTCGCCAGCACATCGCTGCGGCAATAGTCGCGCAAAGTCAGCTGCCGGCCGTCGCGCAGCACGGCATAGCAGACGAAGCTGTCGCCCTGGTAGATGATGTCGCTGAGCGTCGCGTTGAGCACGTTGACGCCGCTTGCCGGTTCGGCATCGGTGAGCAGCCGCAGCTTTTCCGGCCGCACCACCATCAGGTACTGGCCTGCCGCCGGCGTCGCCGCCGCCGTATGGATTCTTCGCTCCTCGTACCAGACGGAGCCGTTGCGGCACTCGACCGGAATGAAATTCGATTCGCCGATGAAGCCGGCTACAAATTGCGTTTGCGGCCTGGCGTAGAGGCTTTCGGGCTTGTCGAGCTGTTCGATGCGCCCGGCGTTCATCACCGCGATGCGGTCCGACATGGTGATGGCTTCACGCTGGTCGTGCGTGACATAGACCGTGGTCATGCCAAGCCGCCGGTGCAGGCTGCGCAGCTCGATCTGCATGTGCTCGCGCAAGCCCTTGTCGAGCGCCGACAGGGGCTCGTCCATCAAAACGATGCGCGGCTCGAAGACGATGGCGCGCGCCAGCGCCACGCGCTGGCGCTGGCCGCCGGAGAGCTGGTCGACCCGGCGCTCGCCCAGCCCCTGCAATTTCACCAGATCGAGCGCCTTCTCGACACGCTCGGCCGTCTCGGCGGCGGCGACGCCGCGCTGCTTCAGCGGAAAGGCGATGTTGTGAAAGACGTTCATATGCGGAAACAGCGCGTAGTTCTGAAACACCATGCCGATGTTGCGCTTGTGCGGCGGCGTGGTGATGATCTCGTCGCCGCCGACCCTGATCGAGCCGGCATTGGCCCGCACGAAACCGGCCAGGATCATCAGCAGCGTCGTCTTGCCGGAACCGGAAGGCCCCAGCAGCGTCAGGAATTCACCAGCCTCAACGTCGAGGTTGAGGTCGCGCAGCACAGGCACGCTGCCAAATCGTTTCTCGATCCCGCGCATGCCGATCGGCAACGCGGATGGCGCAATGGACAAGATTTTTCTCTCCCAGGGGCTGAGGCGGCGAAAGCAGGGCGAGGCGTCGCCCTGCCGTGGTTTGGATTGCGGCCGCAGCCTATTGCTGGATCAGATTGTTGAACTTTTCCGTCGCCTCGACCAAATTGTCGCGCCAGAATTCTGCATCCTGCAACACCTGCTTCTTGACGTTTTCGGGCGCCGAATTGATATCCTTGATCCTGTCCTGCGGGATCTTGCCGGTCTCGAAAGCCTTCTCATTGACCGGGCCATTGTCGACATAGAGCGGCAGATTGGCCTGCAATTGCGGGCTGACGAACATCGCCAGCGCCTTCATCGCGGCTTCCTTGTTCTTGGAGCCCTTGGGGATGACCATGCAGTCGGCGGTCAGCACGCCCTGGTCGAAGGAGAAGCTGACCGGCGCGCCTTCCTTCTTCAAGGTGCCGGCACGGCCGTTCCAGATGCTCGCCATGTCGACTTCACCGTCCTTCACCAGCTGCATGGCCTGCGCGCCGGAGGTCCACCAGGCGTCGATATGGCCACGGATCTTGTCGACGGATTTCAACGCGCCGTCGATATTGACCGGATAGACCTTGTCGATCGGAATGCCTTCGGCCAGTGCCGCGACGCTCAGCGTTTCGGTCGCCTGGCTGCCGCTCAGCGCGCGCCGTCCCGGAAACTTTTCCGCGTTCCAGAAGTCGGCCCAGGTCTTCGGGCCTTTGTCGCCGAACACGTCGGTCCGGTAGATCAGCACGACGGATGTGTAGGAAATGCCGACCCAGTCGTCGTGGACCAGCTTCGGGTTAATGCCGCTCTTGTCGATGATGCCGTAGTCGAGCTTCTCGAACAGCCCTTCCTTCGAGCCGCGCGCACATTCGTCGGCGCCAAGTTCGGTGATGTCCCACTTCACCGCATTGCCGGTCACCTGCAGCCGGACGTCGTCGAGGCCGTTGGTGGTGTCTTCCTTGATGGTGATGCCGAGCGCGTCGGCGGTAGGCTTGAAAAACGCCTTGGTCTGCGCCTCCTGGTAGGTGCCGCCCCATGAGGCGACGGTGATGGTGTCGCCCGCCATGGCGGGGGCCGCGAGCGAAGCCATGAGGCCCGCCATCGCAACGATACTAACGCTTCTGGTCCTGTTCATTTTTTCGGCTCTCCAACCGGTGTTCCCATTGTTTTTGATTTGGCATGCTATTTTGTATACAATTTTGAGTGTAGCCTAGCGATCGATGTTGTCAACACCGCCGGCTCGATCGAATTCACGGGTTTCGAGCCGGACAAGGTGGCGAGGAACGGCGTCGCCGGGGGCGTGGCAAATTATGCCGACTGCGGCTACAGCTATGCGTGTTCCGGCTGAAAGGCCGGAGAAGTGGGAAGGGAAGCTTGGCCAAGAAAACCAAAAATACGTTGCGTGACTCGGTCTACTCCGCGCTCAAGGCGATGATCGTGACCGGCCAGATTCCGCCGGGCTCGCGCGTCACCGAAAACGACATCGCGGCGAAGCTGACTGTCAGCCGCACCCCGGTGCGCGAGGCCTTCAACCGTCTCGAGCGCGACGGGCTGGTCACCGGCCGGCCGCGCCAGGGCTATGTCGTCACCGAGTTCGACATCAACATGTTCCGCGAGGCCTTCGAGATCCGCGAGCTGCTCGACGGCCACGCGACGGAACTGGCGGCAGCGGCGGCGACGGACCAGGACAAGGCACGGCTGCGCGCCATGCTGGCCGAATGCGAGCGGCTGGCCGCCATTCCGGAGCGCACCAACAGGGAAAAATTCCAGGAGCTTGAGGTCGGCATTGACCTGCACCGCGTCATCGCCGAAATCAGCGGCAATGTGATGCTGCACGGCATGCTGTGCGGCATCCTCGACAAGTGCCAGCACTATGTCTGGACCGAACTTTTGTGGCTGGACGAATGGAAGATCGCCCGCGACGAGCATGCCGAAATCGTCGATGCCATCTGCGCTGGCGACGCCGCCAAAGCCGGCACGCTGGCGCGCGCCCATGTGCGCGGGTCGCGCGACAATGTGCTGCGCCTGCTGCAGGCCAAGTCGGATTATCGGAACTTTCTGGCCAAGGCGTCTTGAGGGGTGAGGAACTTGGGCGAGGCCTGCCCGCCGACCGACCCTGACGACAAGCGCCTTTGAGCTTAGCCCTTGCGCTCCTGAAGGCGGTTGCCGCCGTCGACCACCAGCAGGGCGCCATTGACATAGCTGGCACCTTCCGAGGCCAGGAACACCACCGCTGCGGCCACCTCATCCGGCCGCCCGGCCCGCGCCGGCGGCGTGTGCAGGGCGGCTTGCCGCTCCATCTCGCTCGACGAACCCGTTTCGATCCAGCCGGGCGCCACGGCATTGACTGTTACGCCGCTTTTCGCCACTTCCAGCGCCAGCGTGCGCGTCAGGCCGACCATGCCGGCCTTGGCGGCGGAATAGGCTGATGTGCCTTCGAAGGATACCAGCGGTCCGGTGACGGACGCCACATTGACGATGCGCCCGTAGCCCGCTTCGACCATCGCCGGCAGAAAGGCCTTCGTGACGAGGAATGCGGTCTTCAGGCTGACGTCGATCCCCTGGTCCCAGTCGGCCTCGGTCATGGCGAGAAACGCCTTGTCGACCGAGGGCGATGCCAGCGAGCCCATGCCGGCATTGTTGACCAGGATACCGACCGCCCCGACATCGGCCCGCAGCCGCGCGACATCGGCAGCGATGGTGAGATCGGCGACCACGGCTTTGGCATCGATGCCTTCGCGGCAAAGCTCGGCGGCGCGATCGAGCACGCGCGTACTGGCTCCCGTGAGGAAGACCGCATGGCCGGCACGGCCGAGCTGCCGGGCAATGGCAAAGCCGATCCCGTCGGCCGCACCGGCCCCGGTGATAAGTGCGCGCTTGGTGTTGGTAGAGGAGATGGTCAAATCAGGCTCCGCTGGTTTCCGCTCCCGGTCTTACCACGCGCTTTGGGCAACAGCCCGCGAGGATTTGGCTTTGCAACATTCCACGCCGCTTTGAGTTCTCTGAAAATCCGAAAGTCGAACCGAACGAAGCGTGCAGCTTGGCGATCGCGTGGGCGTGGAGGAAAGGACGTGCCGGAGATCCAGAAAATATCCTTGTCCTCTGGCGGCGAGGTGGCCGTCCGGACGGCCGGCGATGTTTCCAAGCCCGCGCTAGTCCTGTTGCACGGCTTCCCCAATTCCTCTCGGATGTTCAGCGACGTGACCGCCAGGCTCTCCGGCACCGTCTATGTCGTTGCGCCTGACCTTCCGGGCTTCGGCGCATCCGATCTCCCACCCGAGCCATCGTTCGACATGCTGGCCAACGCGATTGAAGAGCTGCTTGCGAGTCTCAACGTGGGCCGCAGGTTACTCTATTTGCATGATTTCGGCGCTCCGGTGGCTTTTCAGCTCGCCATGCGCGCTCCGGAACTTGTCGAAGGCCTCATCATTCAGAATGCCAATGCCCACCGCTCCGGCTTTGGTCCGCAGTGGGCAGCCACATTGGACTTCTGGGCTGCGCCGAATGCCGGCAACGAGGAGGCCGCCACCGCCCATTTGACCCTTGAGGGAACCCGCGACCAGTACGTCGCCGGCTGCCACCCGAGATCGCGGCGCGGATCGATGCAGAGCGTTGGATTGAGGACTGGCGGGTCATGTGTCTACCGGGACGGCTTGATCTGCAGAAGGCGCTGCTGGCCGACTACGGCCGATATGTCGACCGGTTTGGGGAGGTGGCTGACTATCTGGCGAAGCATCAACCTCGAGCCATGCTTCTTTGGGGTCGCCACGATGTCTTTTTCGACATTGCGGAGGTTCAGTCCTGGCTCATCGACCTTCCTCGGATGGAGGCTCACATCTTCGACGCAGGCCATCTCCTTCTGGAGACGCAGGGGCCCAGGGCTGCAGAGCTGATACGGGAGTTCGTCGATGCGGGCTCGCCCTGAGCCGTATACTTGCGTAGGTCCGGGCAAGTCGCGAAAGCAATGCGACGACGTAAACCGCTGTTGATGTGAGCCTTCACATGGCCCAGGAAACTTCGGGCCGAAGCCGCACGCCTCGCGGCCTTGGGCGAGACAAGACCCATTATCTGAACTTAAAAGCGCGCGCGGCCCACATCAGCCGCATCGCCTGTTCGGCGGCGTTCGCCAGCAGCATGTCGGCGTCACGGATCGCATCTTCGAGGGAACATGGCCGGCGAAGAATGCTAAAGAACGCATCAATGCCAATTTCGTGGGTCGCCTCGGCGCCCAGTCCGACCGTGTCGGCCAAGGCAATCACAGGCAGATTGTAACGTTTCGCGCGCCGTGCAATCTCCGCCGGCACCTTGCCAAAGCCAGTCTGTCCGTCCAGACCGCCCTCGGCCGTCATGACCATGTCGGCATCTGCCAGTCGGCGATCAAGATCAATATACCGCCGGATAAGATCAAAGCGTGGCTGCAGCCGCGCTCCAACAAAGGCGTGAAGCCCGGCGCCAAGTCCACCGGAAGCTCCTCCGCCGACAAGCGGCGCTACGTCGATGCCGAGGTCGCGGCGGACGATATGAGCGAGATTTTCCATGCCCTGATCGAGCAACGCCACCTGGTCAGGGGTTGCACCCTTTTGCGGACCAAATACCCGAGCGACGCCTCTCTCGCCGAGCAGCATATTGTAGGGGTTCACGGCGACGTCGATACGAACATTCGAAAGGCGGCGGTCACGATCGGAAAGATCGACGCGAGCGAGTGACGAAAGCGCCGAGCCGCTCCCCGAAATAGAGTGGCCGTCCCCGTCGAGCAAGCGCACGCCTAGAGCTTGGGCCATCCCCATTCCCGCATCGTTGACGCCCGAGTCACCGCAGCCGATCAGAATCCTTTCGGCGCCAAGATCGAGTGCCACATGAATCAACTCCCCCACCCCATAACTTGTAGTACGGGTCGGGTCGCGCATGTCCGTGGGAACGAGCCGCAGCCCGGCAGCCGCCGCAATCTCCAGAACAGCCGTCCGCTTCTTTCCTCGGCCGAGAAAACCGACGGTCGCCTCCACAGGTTGCCCGACTGGCCCCGTGACGGTGACGGAATGCAACTCACCATGGGACAGCTCAACAAGCGTACGCGTAAAATCCTCGCCTCCATCCACCATCGGAAGGCTAAACACTTTTGCTGTCGGAACCGCATTGCGGACGCCGCGCGCCAATGCATCGATAACATCACGAACGCCGAGGCTCTCCTTAAAACCAGACGGTGCGACCAGCACTCGAAGCCGTTTTCTCTTCTTCGGCTCTTTCTTTTTCGACATGCTATGACCCTCCGGAAACTTGCAGACCGAGCGTGATGAGCAGACCTTGGATCATTGGCCACGCGCCCACCGCGAACACGACGATCAAAAGGAATTGCACCGGCAGCAGGACGGCGCTCAGGAGGGCCAAGTCCCTCGGGCCGTAGCCTTCGTCGTCGAGTCCCCCGAAAAGTGCGACCGGCTTCGCGCAGATCATGAGCGTTTGGCAAAAGCCGGTCGCTGAGACGAGCACAAGCATCGCAAGGAGGGGGTCGAGCCGCGCTGTCGACGCAATCATCAGAACCGGAGGCAGCAGCACCGATACGCGCGCCGTGCGACTGTGAATAAGGAGATGGCTGAAAAGGCCCAGCAAAGCGAGCAACGAGAGGAGGGCCAGCGGCCCCAAGCCGACGACCCGCAGTGGGTTCACCGTCGTCTCGATCAACCATTGATGAAGACCCGACGCCACCAGGCCGTCTGCCAGGCAGATGGTCGCCGCAAGGAACAGGAGCAACTTTCACTCGGTACTCCTAATGGCATCGTCAAACCTCACCGCGCCGAGCCCCGGAAGCGATGCGGCGAGAGCGCCGCTGAGTGCGATGACGGTGGCATTGAGCCCGTGCAAAGATTCGGTCAGCCACGCGATGACAACGCCCGCGGCGATCCAGAGTATCGGCTGCCGTGCCAACCCCACCCCATCATTGCTTACCGTCGTCGGCAGCAAAAGCGCTGCCCGCCGTTCTGCGGGTGACAGGAAAAGCCGGAGAAGACACTCAACTGAAACAAAGGTGCTCACGGCCGCAAACGGCAGACCGAGGGCGATCCATTCCAGGTAGCTCACCTTCACCCCTGAGAGGCGGTCGACCATTTCGATCGCCAGGAGATGGGCACCGGCCCCCACGGGCGACGCAAAGGCCGAGAGGAGAATAGCAGTGGGAAACAACAGCGCGAATGCCCTTCGCAACCGAGCATTTCCACAGCGCCCCGCAACCGCTTGATAAGCCGGGATCATTAAGGCTGCCCGACCCGACGTTGACGGAATAATGAAGGCTGTGGCGACCATGACCGCCGCCAAAGCATACGCGACCGCGCGAACCGACCGCATGCGCCCTGTCACGAGGCCGAGGATGCGATCCGCGATCCCACTTGCCTTGACGGCGGCCGCAAGGATGAAAGAGGCGAGCAACAGCCAGATCAACTCATCCCCAAGCGCGTGAAACAGCGCCCCGGGATCACGGTTGACGAGCAGCGCCATTGCCAGTCCGGCGACGATAGCAACGAAGGTGTCGTCGAACGGCGTCAAGGTCCAGCCTATGATCGCGACAAGCAGGATCTCGAGCGCTCGCCGAGCGTCCGATGGGAGAGCGGGGAGGCCGAATTCGATACTGACAACGACGAGACATGCACCGATTCCGATCAGCGCGGCGCGCCACTCCGGCCAGACCGCCGTCATCTTTTTCCCGACAAGGGAACCGATCTCAGCTTGGAGCTCTACTTGTACCAACCGAACCTCTTCGAGCTTGTCGCCGCTCTGGCGATCGGACAGGCGCACGGTCGCCGCACGTCCCAGCGTTCGAATTTAGGGGCTTCTGGTTAGACGGACGGGAGAGCTCCGGTTAGAATTTGGTGAGAAACGCTAGTCGATCGCCAGCAGGGATCACCCGCATGACTGTTCGAGGTCGCATCCTCCTGTTTCAAATCCTCATCCTCGCCCTCGTCGGGCTGATTTCCGGATTGGCACTCGCCACACTGCACCTAACGGAAGAATTCGTCCGCCGAGTAGACAGCGTCCACGGACGGTTTGAGGCTCTTGCGGAGCTCAATGGCCAGGCCAACAACTACACCGAGCAAGTCGCCGAGGTCCTGCTGCTCGGCCCTGAGCAGATGCCGGATTTCGAGGCGGCACGAAGAGAATTGTATTTTGGATTCCATAAGTTGGAAGGCGCAACGCGCGAGGAACTTGGCGCGCTTGGCTTTTGGAGCGACAGAAGCCAGGAGGAGGGTGAACTCGAGTTCGTCGGCCGCATCAAGGCGCTGTTTGAAGCTATCGATCGAGCTGCCCAACGGCTGTTCAGCCAGCGATCAAGAGGCGAGCCGGCAGGCATCGTGGAAAGCTTCCGAAATGATGTAGAGCATCGGCTGGAGAGCGATTTCGAAGGAATGATCGAGGCTGCCTTGCACGAGGAGCGCAGCGAAGTTGGAGCGGAACTCGAACGGGTTCGTGGTGCGCAATGGCATCTGCTGCTCATGACCGGCGGCTCCTCCACCTTGCTCATGCTGGGCAGCCTGGGCTTCGGCCTCGTTCTGCGGCGGTCGATCGCCGCACCTGTGCGTGAGCTGAATGAAAGTGCCAAAGCCATCGCCGCGGGTAAGCTTCACCATCGCATCCCCGCAGCCGGGCGCGACGAGTTCGCTTCCTTGTCGCGAAGTTTCAACAGCATGGCCGAGGCACTTGAGATCGAACGTGCCGCTCTGATTTCGGTCCAGGGTCGGCTGGAGGCTGAAGTTCAGCTGCGCACGCGCGAGCTTCGTGAAGCGAATAAACAACTCAGGGCTCTCAACAGCCGGCGAATCCAATTTTTTGCGGAGGCAAGCCATGAGCTACGCACGCCGCTGACGATTCTCCGTGGAGAGGCGGATGTTGCCCTTCGCGGCCAACCGCGTGTTCGACCTTACGGGGAGGCCTTGAACCGAATCCGCAACTACGCCGAGGATATGGCTCGCAACCTGGAGGACCTTCTCGCCGTCGCCCGCTCTGAAGCGGAAGATATGAGCTTCTCGTCGCAAATCATCGATGTCGGCGAGGTTGTGAAGGCGGCCGTTCAGGAAGCGTCCGTACTCGCTACCCCCAAGCAAATATCCGTTGATCTCTCACTTAACGCAGACCATAGCCTCATTCGAGGGGACGCCCAGCGCCTCAAGCAGGCGCTGCTGATCGGCTTCGACAACGCCATAAAGTATTCAAAACCACACCAGACGATCTCGGTTGAGATGACCGGGCGCGACGGCGCGCTTGAGATTGTCATCCGCGATAGCGGTTCAGGCATCGGTGCCAGTGATCTTCCGTTCGTGTTTGACCGCTATTATCGCGGACATGCTGGCGAGAGATCTGTTGCCGATGGGCTCGGTGTTGGCCTTGCGATCGCCAAGAAGATCATAGACAGGCATGACGGCACGATCGGCCTTGAACGGATTGAGCCTTCGGGAACCCTCCTCAGAATTAAACTCCCGCTGGTACAACACACCGATGATTCGAATCCTGATCGTTGAAGACGACCGGCGTGTTTCCGATTTCCTCCGCCGAGGGCTGGAGGCAGAAGGCTTTCACGTGAGTGTCGCGGAGGACGGTCGAGAGGGATTGGCCGCCATTCGCACGGATCCGTTCGATCTGGTGATCCTGGACCGCCTGCTCCCCTACCTGGATGGTCTTGAACTGTGCCGGATCGTTCGATCAGAGCAGTGGCCGGTTCTCATCCTGATGCTGACGGCCAAAGAGACAATCCAGGATCGCGTGGATGGGCTCAAGGGGGGTGCCGACGATTACCTGACCAAACCGTTTGCCTTTGATGAACTGGTGGCCAGGATTGATGCCCTGCGCCGACGCCGTCCGGGAACAGGGGAGGAGCAGTCGCTTCGAATCGGCGGCCTCAACCTCGACACGAGCGCTCGCCGTCTAACGGATGGCGACCGGGAAATCCGCCTCACCCGACGTGAATTCGACCTTCTGCACTTCCTGATGCTTAATGCGGGAAAAGTGGTTAGCCGCCAGCGCATCCTCAACAATGTCTGGTCATACAGCTTCGAACCCGGGACTAAGATCGTGGAGGTGTACATTCGCTATCTCCGGGCCAAGCTGGGACCAAGTGCGTCAGCCGGCATTCAGACTGTCCGCGGGGTCGGCTACATGCTGGTTGAGCGGAAGGCATAGAAGCGGAGCCAAATTCCTGGCGACCAACTTGTCTGCTGGCTGCGACATGTTTCAAAGGAATCGTTCATCCAAATCGGCTGAATTTCGGAATTAAGCCAGTGCCGCAGCCGGCTGAGGCAAAATGCCAAAGATTTCAATTGGATGGAATGGCGCGCCCGAAGAGATTCGAACTCCTGACCCCCAGATTCGTAGTCTGGTGCTCTATCCAGCTGAGCTACGGGCGCGCAACAGGCCATGCTTTCCATGACCCCGCAATCCGATCGTAAACGACCGGTCGCGACGAGACGTGTTCCCTAGCGACTGAATTTCCGAAAAGCAAGTCGATCCGGCAAAAGTTTTGTCACAAGTGCCTTTGTTGGCGATGACGGCCCGGATCCCGGCGCTTGAAATGGCTCCGGAGTTGAGCCCGAACTCAATCCTTGAAGGGAAGAGCGCCGATCCCTGAGAAAAGGAGCGCCGGACCCGGAGGCACGAGCATCGGAGCAAAACGCGCCCGAAACATCATGCCGGGCGGCGCAGGCCGTTGCGGGCCTGGTCGAGCCGGACCGGCTGGTCGGGAATGGTGACCGCGAATGTGGTGCGTCCGCCGATGCTCTCGACCAGCTCCACCGTGCCGCCATGGGCGCGGATCAATTCATGCGCGATCGCCAGGCCAAGGCCGGTGCCGCCGCTGCGGGCCGAGCCGCGGAACGCCGCGAACAGGTTTTCCCGCGCCTTCGGCGGCAGGCCGGGGCCGGTGTCGCTGACGGCAATGCGGCTGACGCTGCCCAGGCGCACGGCCGACACCGCCAGGCGGCGCACCAGGGCGTTTTCGCTGTCGGCCGCCATCGCCTGCACGGAATTCCGGCACAGATTGGTCAGCACCCTGAACAACTGGTCGGAATCGGCATCGACCTCGAAGGTCGGCTCGACCGAATTGACGAACTCGATGCCTTGCTCGATGTCGAGCAAGCCTTGCACGTCCTCGACCAGCTGCCGCAGCCGGAGCCGGCGCCGCGCGGGCGGCGGCTCCTGCGTGCGGCCGTAGTGAAGCACGCCTTCGGAATAAGACACGGCGCGGTCGAGTGCGCGCAGCAGTTTCGGCGCGAAGGCCTGCACGGTCGGATCCTTGACCTGGCGCAGGCGGTCCGACATCAGCTGCGCCGAGGCCAGGATGTTGCGCATGTCATGGTTGATCTTGGAGACCGCGAGGCCGAGGTCGGCAAGATGCTTCTGCTCGGAGAGCATTTTTTGCAGCCGCTCCTGCATCTGCGACAGCTCGCGCTCGGCAACGCCGATCTCGTCGGCGCGGGCAGCCGGATGGATGATCCGTCCGGGATCGTCGGGCGCTTCGGAGAAGGACAGCATCGAGCGCGTCATGGTCCGGATCGGCCCGATCATGATCAGGTCGATGGCGGCGTAGACCAGCATGGCGGTGAACAGCGAGATCAGCAGCGAGACGAAGGCGACGTTGCGCGAATAGCGCAGCATCGCATTGCGCAGGCTGTTGTCCGGCATGATCAGCTCGAACTCCTTGTCGGACTCGCCGACCGGGCCGAAGACGCGCAGCATCCGGTCGCCGCCGAAAAACAGCGTGTCGAGCGCGCCGGTCATGCCCTTGATCATGCCGATCGAAGCGATATCGATGTGTTCGTCGACCTTCGGCGGCATTTCGGCCACCACCAGCAGCCGCGAGACGCCGCCGTCGCGCACCGCGATCGCCTTGGCGCCGATCGCCATCAGCACGTCGTTCTGGGCCGTGCGCGACAGCGAGGTGGATTCGCCTTGCACCAGCACGATCGACACCGCCGCCGCCGTGCTCAGCCGCTCCTTCAGCCAGTTCAGCCGGTAGCTGGCGATCCAGGGCAGGAAGATCAGCACTTCGGCCAACAGCACGAAGACGATGGTCAGCAGCAGCAGCTTGGTCGACAGGCCGCGCGACAGCGGAACCGTGCGCACGGTGGCTGGCGCCTCGGTGGACCCCGCCGTGCCGATCCCTTCCTGTGCCTGTATGGTTTCGCTCATGCGGCTAATGTCTTCACGATCACTTGATCAACGCAGATTAGGCGATTACGGCTTTCTTGCCAATTTCATCCTTGGTCGCAAACATAAACCGGCCTGAACGGAGCCGGATTGCGCCCGACGACTCCGGATTGACTTCCAAAAGCCTTCTTTCTATAAGCCCGCACACGCTCGGGCCATTCGTCCCGGCGCGGTTTCGATCGCGCCAAAGCCGGCCCGGCAAAGCTCCTGTTACACAGTGACAGAATCAAGAAGGGCCGCACCCCGCGGTATTAAAACAAATGAAGCGTACCTACCAACCGTCTAAACTCGTCCGCAAACGTCGGCACGGCTTCCGTGCCCGCATGGCCACCAAGGGTGGTCGCGGCGTCGTCGCAGCTCGCCGCAACCGCGGTCGCAAGCGGCTCAGCGCCTGAACGGAAGACGAGATCGTTGCCCGCATCCGGCAAGCCAGTGGGACCAAATCCCAAGCGGCTTCTGAAGCGCGCGGAATTCCTGGCCGTCCGTCGTGGTGAAAAGCGACGCGGGCGGCTTTTTCTCGTTGAGGTTCTCGACCGCGGCGACGGCCTGTCGCCGCGCGTCGGCTACACCGTCACCAAGAAGGTCGGCAATGCGGTTGTCCGCAACCGTGTCCGGCGGCGGCTGCGAGAAGCCGTCCGCACGCATGCTGCAAGTGACATGGCGCCTGGCAATGACTATGTCATCGTCGGGCGCGAAGACGTGCTTACCACTCCGTTCGGCCAGTTGAAGGCCGAACTCTCCCGCCGACTGCGCGGAACACGATAGGCCAAGGGCTTTCGATGGAAAACAACCGGAACTTCTTCATCACCATCGCGCTGTCGGTGCTGATCCTGGCGGTATGGCAATATTTTTACGTGTTGCCGCGCAGCGAAGCGCAGCGCGAGGCAGCCCGCGTCGAACAGCAGCGCGTCGAGGAGCAGAAGAAGGCCGCCGGCACAAATCCCGGTACCGACACCGGAACGCCCGTCGCCCCTGGCGCCATTCCCAACGCACCGGGAACAGACGCCGTCACGCCGGCCGGCCGCGAACAGGCACTCGCCACGACCACCCGCGCCAGGATCGACACGCCGAGCCTCGAGGGTTCAATCAACCTGACCGGCGCCCGTCTCGACGACCTCAAGCTCAAGCACTACACTGAGACGGTCGACAAGAACTCGCCCGAGATCAGCCTGCTCAACCCGGCGGCACTGCCCAATGGCTACTATGCCGAGATCGGCTTCGTCGGCAACGACAAGACCGGCGCGGTGCCTGGTCCCGAGACTGTGTGGGCCGTCGACGGCAATGCGACGCTGACGCCGACGACCCCGGTCACGCTGACCTATTCGAACGACAAGGGCCTGACCTTCAAGCGCACCTTTTCCGTCGACACCAACTACATGTTCACGGTGTCCGATACGGTGCAGAATGCGGGCACGGCCGCTGTCTCGCTGTCCAATTACGGCCGCGTCACCCGCTTCGACAAGCCGCTCGTTGCCAGCACCTATGTGCTGCATGAGGGCCTGATCGGCTTCACCGGCACCGAAGGCCTGCAGGAGCACAAATACGCGTCCATCGAGAAGGACAAGCAGTTCACGCCGGGCAAGTCGACCGACGGGTGGCTCGGCATCACCGACAAATACTGGGCGGTGACGCTGGTGCCGACGGAGAAGCAGCCGTTCCAGCCGCGCTACGCCTATTTCGAGGACGGCCGCCATCGCTACCAGTCCGACTTCCTCACCGACCCGATCACCGTCGATGCCGGCCAGTCGGCGACGGTGGAGAGCGAAATCTTCGCCGGCGCCAAGGAAGTCGGGAAGATCAACGCCTATGCGGAAGACCGTCATATCAAGCGGTTCGATCTCCTGATCGACTGGGGCTGGTTCCACTTCATCACCAAGCCGATGTTCTGGCTGATCGACACGCTCTACAAATTCTTCGGCAATTTCGGCCTGGCCATCCTCGCCACCACCGTCATCGTCAAGGCCATCTTCTATCCGCTCGCCAACAAGTCCTACGCGTCGATGGCGAACATGAAGAAGGTGCAGCCGAAAATGCTCGAGATCCGCGAGAAATACGCGGACGATAAGATGAAGCAGCAGCAGGCGATGATGGAGCTGTACAAGACCGAGAAGATCAACCCGCTTGCCGGCTGCTGGCCGGTGGCGCTGCAGATCCCGGTCTTCTTCTCGCTCTACAAGGTGCTCTACATCACCATCGAGATGCGGCACGCGCCGTTCTTCGGCTGGATCCAGGATCTGGCCGCACCCGACCCGACGTCGCTGTTCAACCTGTTCGGCCTGATCCCGGTCACCCTGCCGCACATGCTGATGATCGGCGTCTGGCCGCTGATCATGGGCGTCACCATGTTCCTGCAGATGCGCATGAACCCGACGCCGCCGGACCCGACGCAGGCGGCGATCTTCACCTGGATGCCTGTCATCTTCACCTTCATGATGGCGGGTTTCCCGGCCGGCCTGGTCATCTACTGGGCCTGGAACAACACGCTGTCGATCCTCCAGCAGGGCATCATCATGAAGCGCCAGGGCGCCAAGATCGAGCTGTGGGACAATCTGGTCGCGCTGTTCCGAAAGAAACCATCGCCGGCCGAATAGAAGCGCAGCGCTTTCTCCAGCCTCAAAGCCCCGCTCGCGCGGGGCTTTTTCCGTTTAAGCAACTCCGGGATCACGTTCCCGTGATCGGCGAAACTTGCGCCTCGCCGGGGGCGTGACTGCCTGTGCGTTTCCAAAGGCTATCAATTCCGATCAGCCCTCACCCGGAGAAAGACCACATGCGCTTGCCGTCATTCAGGACCATCGCCTTTTCCGCGCTCATCGCCGGCGTGGCGATTGCCGCGCCCGCCTATGCCAAAAACCCGAATGTCGGCGGCGCGCCGATGTACACCACCAAGAACATCGTCGAGAACGCCGTCAATTCGAAGGATCACACGACGCTGGTCGCCGCGGTCAAGGCCGCCGGCCTGGTCGACACGCTGCAGGGCGCTGGCCCGTTCACAGTCTTTGCCCCGACCAATGCAGCGTTTGCGAAATTGCCCAAGGGCACCGTCGACACGCTGCTGAAGCCGGAGAACAAGGACAAGCTCACCAAGGTGCTGACCGCGCATGTCGTGGCCGGCAAGATTTCGGGCGCCGAAATGATGAAGAAGGCCAGGGCGATGGGCGGCAAGTACGAGATGAAAACCGTCTCCGGTGACACGCTGACCGCCGAAGTCAAGAAGGGCAAGCTCTACATCATGGATGAGTCAGGCGGCGAGGCGCGAGTGACGATCGCCGACGTCAACCAGTCGAACGGCGTCATCCATGTCGTCAACAAGGTGCTGTTGCCAAAGTAACGGCTTTCGGCAAAGGGGATCAAGGCAGGTCCGTTGGGGCTTTCTCGGCCTGCCGTCCCACCTCATGACGAGGTGCCATGTTTCTTGGGAAGTCGTATCGGCATCGGCCGGGGTCCTGTAGTCCCTCACAGGACCCCGGTTTCTTTTCGGCTGTTGCTTGTCCTGCCGGATGAGCTTCGACCGTCACTCCATCACGGCGCTGTGGTCGATCTTGGCCGGAGTCGCCGGCTTGCGCAGCAACAGAACCAGTGGAATGGCGGCAAGCGACAGGATCATCATCAGCTTGAAGTCGTTCATGTAGCTGATGATGGTCGCCTGCAGCGTCACCACGCCGTCGAGCGCGGCACGCCCGGCGGCGCTGTAAGGGTTCATCGCCTGGAAGATCGCCGGATTGCTGAACGCCTGATTGTAGCGCGTCACATAGGTGGCGATGTTGGCGTGGTTGATCTGCACGTTCTGCGTTAACAGCGCGGTGACCACCGATATGCCGACGCTGGAGCCGATGTTTCGCGACAGATTGTAAAGGCCTGTGCCTTCCGCGCGCCGCTCCGGCGCCAGCGTGGCGAAGGTGATGGTGGTCAGCGGCACGAACAGGAAGCCGAGGCCAGCGCCCTGGATGAAGCCGGTGCTGATGATCGTCCATTGCGACACATCAGGGGTCCAGCCGGTCATGTCGTACATCGCCCAGGCGGTGACCAGCAGGCCGGTCAGCAGCAGCCAGCGCGTGTCCACCTTGCCGATCAGCCTGCCGACCAGGAACATGCAAGCCATGGTCCCAAGCCCACGCGGCCCCATGACGATGCCGGCCGTCACCACCGGATAGCCCATCAGCGTCTGCAGATAAGGCGTCATCAGGGCCAGCGAGGCCAGATAGGTGATGCCGATGATGAAGATGAAGATCATGCCGACTGCGAAATTCCTGTCGAGGAACAGCCGCGGGTTCACGAAGGTGTTTTTGGCGGTGAAGGTGTGGACGAGGAAGATGTAGAAGGCCGACGCGCAGATCAGCGCCTCGACGATGATCTCGGACGACGAGAACCAGTTGAGCTGCTCGCCGCGATCAAGGAACATCTGCAGCGCGGCGATGGTTATGCTGAGCATGCCGAAGCCCAGCCAGTCCAGCCTGGCCTTGAGGTCGGTCTTGGTTTCCTGGACGAACATCGACACGCCGGCGAAAGCCAGGGCGCCGATCGGGACGTTGATGTAGAACACCCAGCGCCAGCTGACATTCTCGGTCAGCCAGCCGCCGATGACCGGCCCGAGCACCGGCCCGACCATTACCGAAACGCCGAACAGCGCCATCGCCGAGCCGCGCTCCTCGACGCTGTAGATGTCGAGCAGGATGCTCTGCGCCAGCGGCACCAGGGCCGCGCCGAACAGGCCTTGCAGCAGGCGGAAGCCGACGATCTGCGGCAGCGACTGCGCGAACCCGCACAGCACCGATGCGACGACGAAGCCGGTGATGGATATCAAAAGGATGCGCTTGCGGCCGAAACGATTGGCAAGATAGCCCGAAGGCGGCGTCATGACGGCCGCCGCGACGATGTAGGACGTCAGCACCCAGTTTATCTGGTCGGCGCTCGCCGAAACGCTGCCCTGGATATAGGGCAGCGCCACATTGGCGATGGTCGTGTCCAGCGCCTGCATGATGACGGCGAGGATCACGCAGGCGGTGATGGCGCCGCGATTGGCGACCACGCCACCTGTCGCGGACGCGCCGGTCATGACTTTTGTCCGAACCGGCCGAGGAGGTCCGTCACGAAGTCCGGCAGGCCGCGCGCATGGCCGGTATCGATGCCGACCACGACGCTCATCCCGCCACGCAACGGCGGCTTGCCCTGGAGATCGTCCAACGTCACGCGCATCGGAATGCGTTGTACGACCTTGACCCAGTTGCCGGTGGTGTTCTGCGCCGGAAGCAAGGAGAAGCTCGACGACGACGCCGGGCTGATCGAGGCGACCGTACCGTGCCAGACGGCACCCGGGTAGCTGTCGACGCTGATCGTCGCCGTCTGTCCCGGCCGCACATAGGTCAGTTCGGTTTCCTTCGGCTCCGCCGCGATCCACAGATCGGTCGCCGAAATCAGGCTGAAGGCCGGCTGCGAAGCCGGCAGGTACTTGCCGACCTGAAGCGCGTCGACATTGGTGACGATGCCGTCGAACGGCGCCTTGACGATGGAATCGGCAAGGTTGCGCTGGGCGTCGTCGACCGCCGATTGCGCCTGAAGGTAGAACGGATTCTTCTCCACCGGCTGGCTGGCGTCGCCGCCAAGCTGGGCAAGCGTCGCCTGTGCCTGCGCTTGGGCAACGGACACTTTCTGGCGGGCGGCGACGAGGTCGTGTTGGGCGCTGTCGAAGGTCGCCTTGGAGGAGGTGGAGGTCTTGAGCAGATCCTGCTGGCGCTGGAAAGCGGCCTCGTAGTAGGGGATGTCGGCCTGCGCCTGCTCGATCAGCGCCTGCGACTGCAGGTAACTCGCCTGCAGGGTCAGCACCTGGTTGCGCACCGTGCCGAGCTGCGCCTGGGCGGCGGCAAGAGCGGTTTCGAAAGAGGCCGGCCGCAGCCGGAAAAGCACCTGGTCCTTCTTCACCGCCTCGTTCTCGTGCACATCGATCTCGGACACAGTGCCGGAGACATCGGTGGAAACGCCGAGCGACTGCGCCTGGATGTAGGCATTGTCGGTCGTCATGACCTGGCCGCCGATGACGTAGTAATAGCCGCCGACGACCAGCGCGACCGGAAGCAGGGCAAACAGGATCGGCCGTGCTCGGCCGCGCTTGGGCTTGACCGGCGCCGGAGGCGCCACCGCAACCCCGGCCTGGCGTGGCTCCTTGGACGGAGCCTCGAGCGCCGCCGGCTCCAGGGCGACCGGTGCTTCGAGCTCGTCATTGTCGATGACGGTGCCGGCTCGCCTTTGCTCGCGTTCGCTGTCCAGTCGGATGACCTGGTCGCGCGCCCGGTCGGCGGCGGATCCGTCTTCTTCGACAGGCTTCTTTGGTGAGGTTGATTCAGCCATGTGTTTTCTCCCGGTCGGCGGCAGGCTGGGCGCAAGCCGCGAGCAGATTGGATTTGATGAGGGATAGGGTTTGCAGCAGATGCAGTTGCGCATCCGCGGAAAGGCCGACGAAGGCCTCGTCACGCGTCTTCTGCCCATTGCTGCGCATGATTTCGATAAGCGGATGGGCTTGCGGCTTCAGGTAAAGCAGCCATGCCAGGCGGTCGGCGGGATTGGGCCGGCGCTCGATGAAGCCACGTGCTTCCATCTTGTCGAGCAGCCGGGCGAGCGTGATCGGCGTGATCTCGATAAGGTCCGCCAATTTGTTCTGGTGCATGCCTTCATGCACGCTGAGATAGGCCAGCACCTGCCACTGGGCGCGGGTCAGCCCCGATGCCCGCGACCTCTGCTCGAACCGCTTTCGAAGCAGGCGCGCGACATCGTGCAGCACGAAGCTGATGTTGGGTGACGATGGCATGGGAGGTACTGGAGTTTCGGCGCAACTTTTAGTGAGCATGCTTATTATCATCATGCACATAATCCCGCTGGACGCGGTGCGCAAGACGGACTAAGCCCGCCTAGAAAAAATGACGCATGGGCTGCGACGCCACAAAAAGGCTCCGGTAGCAGGCTGTTGCCGCGCAGGGATGAGACGATGAATTGGCTGAAGATCTTGACCGTATCGGCCATCGCGGGATGGCCGGGCATTGCGTTCGCAAAGGACGCCGTCAGCTGCGGCGGCGCCGCCATGCTGGGTGGCGCGCAATTGAACTGCAGCCACGTCGAACCCCAGGCGCCGCCTCAGTTTTGCACCTATAGCTGGGCTCTCCACATACCGGCCGGCGACCAGAAAATCGTCGAAGGCAGCTTCATGCTGCCGCCCGGCGCCACGAATGTCACCGTCTATCAGGGCAGCGGTTTCGACGGTGCGCTGTCCGATCCGATCGTGATTTGCCGCGGCAGCAAATGAGCAAGGCCGTCAAGGAAAGCTCGCTCGTCGCCCGATTGGTGCTATAGGGCGGATCACGCTATTTTGAACGGGCGCATTCGAGTTCCGGATGCGCCCGGCGGCCATTTCTCTGACGGATTCGACATGGACGGACCCAACCCAGACATCAAGCACCCGATCCCGATGCATACCCGCGTCGGCTTCCTCAAGGGACTGGTGAATGCGCCGAATATCGAGATCGGCGACTTCACCTATTATGACGACCCGGACGGGCCGGACAAATTCGCCGAGAAATGCGTCCTGCATCATTATCCGTTCATAGGCGACAAGCTGATCATCGGCAGGTTCTGCGCCATCGCCGAGGGCGCGCGCTTCATCATGAACGGCGCCAACCACGCCATGTCCGGCTTTTCGACCTATCCGTTCAATATTTTCGGCCATGGCTGGGAAAAAGGTTTTGACCCGGCGACCTGGTCCAGGGAAGTGCGCGGCGACACCATCGTCGGCAGCGACGTCTGGATCGGCATGGAAGCGGTGATCTTGCCCGGGGTGGAAATCGGCCACGGCGCCATCGTTGCCGCGAAATCGGTGGTGACGCACGACGTGCCGCCCTATGCGATCGTCGCCGGCAACGCGGCCAAGGTGGTAAAGATGCGTTTCGACGACCGGACAATCAGGCGGCTGCTGGCGGTGGCGTGGTGGGACTGGCCGGTGGACAAGGTCAGCCGCAACCTCGATGCTATCCGGGGTGCCAATATTTCTCTTCTGGAGGCAGCAGCTTGAACGCTCTGAACAGCAGCATAATCGGCACCGAACTGTTCACGCGAGGATGGATCTTCATCCGCGGCGTGCCGGCCATGAAATTCTTGCCGCCGGAAGGGCCGCCGGAAATCGCCTTTGCCGGCCGCTCGAATGTCGGCAAGTCGTCGCTGATCAACGCGCTGGTCAACCAGAAGGGGCTGGCGCGTACCTCCAACACGCCGGGGCGCACGCAGGAACTCAATTATTTCGTGCCGGACGGATTTTCGGGTGAGGGTGCCGACCTGCCGCCCTTGGCGCTGGTCGACATGCCCGGCTACGGCTACGCCACCGCGCCGAAGGAGAAAGTCGACGAGTGGACCAAGCTGGTCTTCGACTATCTCAAGGGCCGCGTCACGCTGAAGCGCGTCTATGTGCTGATCGACGCCCGCCACGGCATCAAGGCCAAGGACGATGAAGTGCTGTCGCTGCTCGACAAGGCGGCGGTGTCCTACCAGATCGTGCTGACCAAGACCGACAAGATCAAGACTGCCGGCGTGCCGCGGCTGATCGAGGAGACGCTGGCAAAGATCAAGAAGCGGCCGGCGGCGTTTCCGTTCGTGCTGGCAACGTCTTCGGAAAAAGCCGAGGGCCTTCAGGAATTGCAGGCCGCCATCGTGCTTGCCGCCAATGGCGGCTAAGCTATGTCGATATTCAGGTCAGGCCGGCCTGCAAACGACGGCTTTCTGCGCTTCCGGTGCTCACGGACCCGAATGTCCGCTCCGCTCCGGTTCTCGAAAGCCACCGTTTTCGGCTCGGCCTGACCTGAATCTCAACACACCTTAGAACTGGGTTAAGGCTTGGCCTCGATAGCAATCGTCTGATGGCCTTCTTCCGCCACAAGCCTTTCGGTGCCGTATGCCCTGAGGAACATGCTGACGCCTGACCTGACGATGTGATCGATCTCGTCCTGGGTCGGGGCTTTCGTGCGGTAGGCGAAGATGCACTGGCGGAACAGACCGGCCAGGCACAGTTCGGTGAACTGATAGGCGGCAAGATCGACATCGTCGATGCGCAGCAGGTCGCGCTCGATGGCGGCATTGAGAAAGGCCGCGACCTTGTCGTGGCCACGCTTGGGGCCGCGCTCGTAAAAACGCGCGCCCATGTCGGGTATCCGGTCGGATGCCCCGATCACCGTGCGCTGCGCCTGGATGACCTTGGCCGACGTGATCTTGAGGGCCAGCACCTTGCCGAACTTCACCAGCGTCTCGCGCAGGTTGTCGGCGTTGTCCAGCACGTCATACATGTTCTTGAAGATGGTGCCGCGCTCTTCCTCGATCAGCGCCTCGAACAGCTCCTCCTTGTTGGCGAAGTAGACGTAGATCGTACCCTTGGAGACACCGGCCTCGCGGGTGATGTCGTTCATCGAGGCGGCTTCGAAGCCCTTGTCGATGAAGACACGACGGGCGCCGTCGATGATCTGGCTGCGCTTGACCGGATCCTGCCCCGCGGCCGGGCGGCCACGGCGCAAGCTTTCCAACAGGTCATCGCACGACTCGTTTTCGACATTGGGCGGGGTCTCGGCCATGAAAGTCACACCTCGAAAATAATTCGAACCAAGCGGTTCGATTGCCCTTGATATGGTCCTCTTTACGCGCTATGTCAACGGCCGGATCGAACCGAACGGTTCAGTATCATATTATAACTTTAGAGAGATGTCATGTCCTCGAACGCGCCGACCACAGCCGAAGTCCGTCCCTTCCCCAACGCCAAGGTTGCGCCGGCGACGGAAGCGCCGGATATGCCTGTCCAGCCCGTCTCGTCGCCGCCGGCAGAGGCTCCGGTCAAGAAGAAGCGCTCGGTGCGTTCCTTCCTGCTGCCGATCATCGGCGTTGCCTTGCTGAGCGCCGGCGCCTGGTACGGTTACGATTACTGGACAACGGGCCGCTTCATGATCTCGACGGACGACGCCTATGTCCAGGCGGACATGGCGTTCATCTCGCCCAAGATTTCCGGCTATGTCGATCAGGTCAAGGTCAGCGAGAACCAGCTGGTCAAGGCCGGCGATCCGCTGCTCGTCGTCGATGACGGCGATTACAAGATTGCCGTCGCCCAGGCCGAGGCGCAGATCGCCACCTTGAGCAAGACGCTCGACCGTATTGACGCCCAGACCGACGCAGCCCGCGCCTCGCTGCAGCAGGCCCAGGCGCAGAAGGTCGCCGATCAGGCCGCCGCCGACAATGCAGCCAAGGTCGCGGCGCGCGCCTCGCAGCTGCTCAAGACGCATGTCGGCACGCAGGCGCAGCTGGACGACGCCCAGACGGCGGTCCAGCAGGCCGATGCCGCCCTTGTCGGCGCCGACGCACAGATCGCCGCCGCGCAGGCCAATGTTGGCGTGCTGCAGGCGCAACGCGCGGAATCGGCGAGCACGCTGGCGTCCCTGCAGCTCAGCCATGACAAGGCGCTGCGCGATCTTTCCTTCACCGTGCTCAAGGCGCCTTATGACGGCATCGTCGGCAACCGCTCTGTCGAACAGGGCGACCTTGTCAGCCCCGGCCAGAAGCTCGCCGTCATCGTGCCGATGGACAAGCTCTACATCGTCGCCAACTTCAAGGAGACGCAGCTTGCCCGGCTGGTGCCCGGCGAGAAGGTCAAGATCTCGGTCGATGCGACCGACGGCCAGGACTTCGAGGGAACCGTCTCGTCGCTGGCGCCGGCTTCGGGTGCCGTGTTCTCGCTGCTGCCGCCCGAAAACGCCACCGGCAACTTCACCAAGGTCGTGCAGCGCGTTCCGGTCCGCATCGATGTGCCCGCCGATGCGCTGAAGAGCGGCAAGCTGCGCGCCGGCCTGAGCGTCGTCGTCGCCGTCGACAGCCGTACCGCCCCATCTGGTTCGGCATCAGCGGCAGCGTCGAACTGAGCGGCCGCCGGGGAGCAATGCCATGGCAACCGCAACCCTGACAGCAGGAGCGCCGCCGGCGAGGCCGGCTGTGCCTGACACCATTTCGACGCGGCGCGTCATCGCCTTCCTGGCGATGGTGTTCGGCATGTTCATGGCCATCCTCGACATCCAGATTGTCTCCGCCTCTCTGTCGGAAATCCAGGCCGGCCTGAGCGCCAGCTCCGACGAAATCCCGTGGGTGCAGACCGCCTATCTGATCGCCGAAGTGGTGATGATCCCGCTGTCGGGCTTCCTCAGCCGGATGCTGTCGACGCGCGTGCTGTTCACGATCTCGGCGGCGGGCTTCACCGCGGCCAGTGCGCTGGCGGCGACCGCCACCAACATCGACCAGATGATTGTCTACCGCGCCGTCCAGGGCTTCATCGGCGGCGGCATGATCCCGAGCGTCTTCGCCGCTGCCTTCACCATCTTCCCGCCCTCGCGCCGCGCCTTCGTCTCGCCGATGATCGGCCTGGTGGCGACGTTGGCGCCGACCATCGGCCCGACTGTCGGCGGCTACATCAGCCATGCCATGTCCTGGCACTGGCTGTTCCTGGTCAATGTCGTGCCCGGCATCCTGGTCACAGCGGCGGCCTGGACGCTGATCGACTTCGACAAACCCAACCTCAAGCTGTTCAGCAAGTTCGACTGGTGGGGCCTCGCCGGCATGGCGGCTCTCCTGGGCTGCATGGAATATGTGCTCGAGGAGGGTCCCAACAATGACTGGATGCAGGATCAGGGCGTCTTCATCTGCGCCATTGTCATGACCATCGGCGCGGTGCTGTTCTTCTGGCGGGCGTTCACCGCCGAGGAGCCGATCGTCGACCTGAAGGCCTTCACCAACATCAACTTCGCCTTCGGCTCGCTGTTCTCCTTCGTCATAGGCATCGGCCTTTACGGCCTGACCTATCTCTACCCGGTGTATCTCGGGCGCATCCGTGGCTACGATTCGATGATGATCGGCGAGGCGCTGTTCGTCAGCGGCCTGGCCATGTTCTTCACCGCGCCGATCTCGGGCATCCTGTCGAATAAGATGGACCCGCGGCTGATGATGATGATCGGCTTCTTCGGCTTCGCCACCGGCACCTGGTGGATGACGCATCTGACCGCCGACTGGGATTTCTATGAGCTGCTCATCCCGCAAATCCTGCGCGGCTGTTCGATGATGCTGTGCATGGTGCCGATCAACAACATCGCGCTCGGCACCTTGCCGCCCGAGCGGCTGAAGAACGCTTCAGGCCTGTTCAACCTCACCCGCAACCTTGGCGGTGCGGTTGGCCTCGCCCTGATCAACACCGTGCTGATCGACCGCAATGCCTTCCACTACGCAAGGCTCTCCGAACATGTGCAATGGGGCAGTGAAGCCGCGCAGACCAAGCTGCAGAACATGACGCTCAATTTCGAACAGACCCCCGGCCTCGACGCGACAAGTGCCGCGATTTCCAAGCTGTCTGGCATGGTCCAGCAGCAGGCGGCGCTGCTGTCCTTCATGGATGTGTTCTTCATGCTGACGGTGCTGTTTGCGACGCTTGGCATGTTCACCATGCTGATCCGCAAGCCGGCCGCGGCGGGCGGAGGTGGCGGCGGCGGCCACTGATACGTGGGCAGCTGTTTCGGGAAGCTCCTCCAGTCCACGCCTGAAAAAGCTCTGACCGCGCAAAAAACTCCGGGCCCGCAAGCCCGGAGTTTTTCATATCCAGTTGGAATTTGTCAGGCTGTGGCGGGCTTGAAGGTCAGCGCGACGCCGTTGATGCAGTGGCGCAGGCCGGTCGGCGCCGGACCGTCGTCGAAGACGTGGCCGAGATGGCCGCCGCAGCGGCGGCAATGCGCCTCGGTGCGCGTCATGCCGAGCGAGCGGTCCACGGTCGTGCCGATAGCCTTGGGGATCTCTTGCCAGAAGCTCGGCCAGCCGGTGCCGGAATCGAATTTCGTCTCCGACGAATAGAGCGGCAGGTCGCAGCCGGCACAGGCGAAGATGCCCTTGCGGTGTTCGTTGAGCAGCGGGCTGGTGCCGGGATACTCCGTGCCTTCCTTGCGCAGCACGTTGAAGGCGGCAGGCGACAGGATGGCTTTCCACTCGGCGTCGGTCTTGGTGACTTCGAATTTTTCGGCGGCCTGTGCTGCCTGCGGATCGCCCATGCGCAGCATCGTTGCCGCGATCCCGACGACGCCGATGGCGGCGGCACCGCTCAAAAGAAAGTCGCGACGGTTCATGACCAGTTCCTCCTGATGTCCTTTTGCCAAACTATACCGTCGCGCGGAAATCAAAAGCCGGTGACGGAAGCCCCTCGAACGAACACTCCGCGCCCGCCCACATCCGAATGTGGGAGGCGCGGAGTGCGCGGGTCAATTGCGGATCACAGAGCGGGATCGTGCAATCGACGGAGGGCCCTTGCTGCCAGTTCGCCGGCAGCAAGCCCCTTGTTACATCTTCGGCAAAAGAACCTTGTCGATGACGTGGATGACGCCATTGGACTGTTCGACATCGGCGATCGTCACATTGGCGACATTGCCGTTCTCGTCTGTGACGGTGACCTTGCCGCCGTCAGCCTTGAGCGACAGCTCGCAGCCGCCGGCCGTCTTGACCTTGTGGGTGCCGCCGTCAGCCTTGGCCATCGAGGCCACGTCCGCCCCCATCGCCTTGGCACCGATGACATGGCAGGTGAGGATCTTGGTGAGCTTGTCCTTGTTTTCAGGCTTGAGCAGCGTCTCGACCGTCCCGGCCGGAAGGGCTGCGAAGGCCTCGTTGGTCGGAGCGAACACAGTGAACGGACCGGCGCCCTGTAGCGTCTCGACAAGGCCGGCGGCCTTCACGGCGGCGACCAGCGTGGTGTGGTCCTTCGAGTTCACGGCGTTCTCGACGATGTTCTTGTCGGCAAACATCGCGGCGCCGCCAACCATCGGGTTTTCGGCATAGGCGGCGGTGGCAAGGGCCGAAACGGCGATCGTACCGGCGAGCAAAAGGGTGACGTATCTACGCATGATGTCGAACTCCTCGGGTTTTTCTCTTCCCATTTTTGGGGACGCGAGGAGATACGGGACAAAATCGCCCGAGTTTCAGAAATATCGTGATTTTTTATTTTATCTAACGCGCCCGGCGGATTTCCCAAGCAATCGGTCGCGGCCGACATGCTGTCTATGGGCATGTTCAGTGAGGGATAGACTTATGATAGTCTTTTGTGATTTTTCAAGCGCGCGGAGCCGGTCAGATGCTCTTCAGGTCGCCGGCGGCGACTACCGGTCCGGTCGGCTGTCCGGTCGGCGAACCGCCTGACGGCTCGAGGCTGACGGCAAGCACCGCGCCTTGGGCAAGCTTCTGCTGGGCCGCCGGCGAGACGACAATATGTGCCGTAGCACCGGCCGGAATGACGCCCATCGACACCGGCGGGTTCTTGCCCTCGATCATCCACAGCTCGAAGTCCTTGCCGGAAGCACGCTCACCGGAGACATGCGACAGGCCGATTTCGTGATGCGCGGCATCATAGACGGCGAGATATCTGACGTCGCTGCCTTCGGCGGCCAGCGAAGCGACGAGGCGCGCCTGCGGCTGCTCGACCGGGGGGTTGAGGACTGGCACGGCGATGTAAATCGCCAGTGCCGCAGCCGCGGCCGCGGCAAGGCCGCGCCAGAAGGCCAGGCTGGACCACAGGCCGCCGCGCGATTCGGCGGGCGTGGTCACGGCGGCAGCGTTGGCGAACAGGCGGCGGTCGACAGCGGTCTTCACCGAAACCGACGGCTCGACTTCCCGATAGGCGGCGGCAAGCGGTGAGAGACTGACCTCCCAACTCTCGACAAGACGAGCGAAAACCGTATCCGCATCGATGCGGCGGGAGACGATCTGGCGTTCGTCGGCATCGAGCACGCCGAGAACGTATTCGGCGGCGAGCAGGTCGTCGCCTCCACGTTCCGGTCCTGTGTCTTCTGCCAGCGTCATCTTTCCAGACATTCTCTGAGTTTCAACAGGCTGCGGCGCAGCCATGTCCGCATCGTGTTCAGCGGCACGCCATGGCGCTCCGCCAGTTCGGCATAGCTCTCGCCCTTGAGATAGGCGCCCCGGACGGCGGCTGCCCGGTCCTTCTCCAACTCATCGAGACAATGGTGGATACGTTCGGATTCGTCGCCCGCCACCGCCATCGCTTCAGGCCCCGGCGCCGGATCGGCCACGTCGAGCGCGGCATCGATGTCGGCGGCGGGCTTGCGTCGCGCTCGTATGCGATCGATCGCATGGTTGCGCGCGATTGCCACCAGCCAGGAGATCGGGCTTAGATCGGAGACCGCAAAACGATCCGCCTTCGTCCATATCTTGACGAAGACTTCCTGCAGCGCTTCTTCCGCGTCTCCCCGGTCGTTCAAGACACGAAGGCAGACGCCAAAAAGTTTCGCGCTGGTCTGCCGGTAAAGCAGATCGAACGCGGCCCGATCCTTCATCGAAGTCCGAACGATCAGCTTGGTGATGTCCTGCGGCGTCATTGCAGGCAAGTTAGGCGATTGCGATGTATTTGCAACGGCGGAAATAATCTTGTGCACGCCTAAGCTTTTGTGTGTCGCCGGCCCGGATCCGTCCACCGATTGCCAATGGAATCGCCACTGGCTAGCTTGCCCTCAGTGATGGGGGAGCGCGCATGTCGGTCGAACGGATCCTTTGGGAAGAAGATGCCACGGGCCTCGCCAATCTGGTCCGCAAGGGCGACGTTTCGGCCGTCGAGCTGACGGACACCGCGATTGCCCGCGCCGAGGCCACCCGTCCCGACATCAATGCCACGGCCGAACCGCTCTACGATGCCGCCCGGGCCCGCGCCAAGACCATCGACCGCTCGCTGCCGCTGGCCGGTGTTCCCTTCGCCATCAAGGATCTCGGCATCGCCATCAAGGGCGTGCCGACGCATGGCGGCAGCCGCATTCCGGCATGGCTGGCCGATGTCAATTCGGTGCTGACCGACCGCTATCTCGCTGCCGGGCTTATCCCGATCGTCACCTCGACATCGCCGGAGCACGGGCTTCGATTGATGACCGAATCCAGGGCCTTTGGCATCACCCGCAATCCGTGGAACACCGGCCATACCAGCGGCGGCTCTTCGGGCGGTTCGGCAGCCTTGGTCGCAGCCGGCGTCGTGCCGGTGGCGCATGCCTCCGATGGCGGCGGCTCGATCCGCGTGCCTGCCGCCTGCACCGGGCTTGTCGGCCTGAAAACGTCGCGCGGCCGCACACCGCTGACGCCGCTGGTGAGCGAAAGCTGGTACGGCATGGTCGTCGACCATGCGCTCACCCGTTCGGTGCGCGATTGCGCGCTGCTGCTCGACCTCATCCACGGCCCCGATCCTCTGTCGCCCTATGCCGCGCCGCCGCCGAAAGGCACGTTCGCGGCTGCCGCCGCGCGCGATCCCGGCAAGCTCAGCCTGGCCGTGTACCGCAAATCGCCGCTTGGCCTGCCGATCTCGGACGAGACGCTCAAGGCGCTCGACACGGCGGTGGCGCTTGCCCGCGAGGGCGGCCACACGGTCGAAGAGATCGACCTGCCCTTTATCGGCCGCGATTTCTTCGCCGATTTCTGCAGGACGGTTGCCTCCGCCGTTGCCGGCACGATGCGCGCGGACGCGCTGCGTGTCGGGCGCTCCGTTACCGGTGACATCGAGCGGGCGACGCGCGTGCTCGCCCGCTTCGGCGAACTGGTGTCGGCGGGCGAGACCTATGCCGACCTGCAGCGGCTGCATGCCGCCTCGCGACGGCTGATTTCGGAGACTGCGCGGTATGACGCCGTGCTGATGCCGGTCATTGCCCACCCGCCGCTCGCCTGCGGCGCCATGGATCCGAAAGGCGCCGACGAACTCATCGAGAACCTGCTCGACAAGCTTCATCTGACGCCCTTGCTGAAGCTGAAGCCGTTCTTCGGCCAGCTGATGGACAAGAGCCTCTGGTTCACCCATTGGCCGGCGATCCAGAATGTCAGCGGCCAGCCGTCGATCGCGCTGCCGGTCCATGTCACTGACGCCGGCCTGCCGCTCGGCGTCCAGGCGGCCGGCCGTCCGGGCGACGAGGAGACGCTTTTGTCGCTCGCCGCGCAGATGGAGAAGATCTCGGGTTGGCTGGACCGCAGGGCGCCGCTGATGGTGCCGACACGATGACGAGGTCGTGAAGCGCTCGAATATGACAGCAAAGCCATTTGCGGGCGACGCCAATTCCCGCTAAGACGCCGCCGTCCTTACCTGATGCATGTCGCCCGGAAGTGTCCAGCGGTTTGGGACAGCGACATGCTTAAAATAAAAAGCCGGGAGCCAAGCCGATGACGGAAGTAACCGCCACCGCCGAAATGCAGGCAGCCCTGTTGTCGCGGGCGCTGCCCTACATGCAGCGCTACGAGCACAAGACGGTCGTGGTGAAATATGGCGGCCATGCCATGGGCGACATCGAGCTCGGCAAGGCCTTCGCGCGCGACATCGCGCTGCTCAAGCAGTCCGGCGTCAACCCGATCGTCGTCCACGGCGGCGGCCCGCAGATCGGCGCCATGCTGGCCAAGATGGGCATCGAATCGAAGTTCGAGGGCGGCCTGCGCGTCACCGACCAGAAGACGGTCGAGATCGTCGAAATGGTGCTGGCCGGTTCGATCAACAAGGAGATCGTCGCGCTGATCAACGCCGAGGGCGAATGGGCGATCGGCCTGTGCGGCAAGGACGGCAACATGGTGTTCGCCGAAAAGGCCCGCAAGACCATGATCGACCCGGACTCCAACATCGAGCGCGTGCTCGATCTCGGCTTCGTCGGCGAGCCGGTCGAGGTCGACCGCACCTTGCTCGATCTTCTGGCACGCTCCGAGATGATCCCGGTGCTGGCGCCGGTGGCGCCAGGCCGCGACGGCCACACCTACAACATCAATGCCGACACCTTTGCCGGCGCCATTGCCGGCGCCTGCCAGGCGACGCGCCTGCTGTTCCTCACCGACGTGCCGGGTGTGCTCGACAAGAACAAGAAGCTGATCGACGAACTGACCGTGGCCGAGGCCAAGGCGCTGATCAAGGACGGCACGGTCTCGGGCGGGATGATCCCCAAGGTCGAGACCTGCATCGAAGCGATCGAACGCGGTGTCGAAGGCGTCGTCATCCTCAACGGCAAGACGCCGCATGCGGTGCTGCTGGAACTGTTCACCGAGCATGGTGCCGGCACGCTGATCGTGCCCTGAGGGGCTCTTCAGCCGGCTAACTTTTTCGCCTCGGAATCTTCAATATTGCCGATGATGGGAATGGCAGGCTTTCTGGCCGGGCGTCGAACGGACATCGATTCCTCTTCGGCGTCCTGCGGCGCGCCCCAGAATTCGGCCAGCGTCGGGCCGTCTTTCACCCTGATGTCGCGGACCAGAAAGCCCCAGACCTCGCGGAACCAGACGCGGCGGCCCATTTGCGTGTACCAGCGCATCGAATGCCGCTGCTCGGGATCCTTGTGGAACAGGATGCGCGCCAGCGCCTTCGGCCGCGACTGCACAGCCAGCTCGATCAGCTTGACGCTGAAGAACAGCATCCACGGCTTCAGACGCGTCATGTGAAGCACCTGGTGCTTGTAGTCCCACAGGCGCGCGTCCTGCTGGATCACCTTGCGCTCCCGCGCGATCCTGAAGAACGGTGTCCAGCGATGCGGCGTCACATACAGTGCCTGGATCTGGTCCGGGTCGTAGGCGATGAGCTGCCGGAAGCAGCGCCACAGGTCGCGAAACCCCTCATCCTCGAAGCCGGCCACCCAGGTCGCCATCGACAGGATGCCATGCAGGCGCAGCAGCCGTATCGCCTCGCGGTCGGATGAGGTGCTGCCGCCCTTGCGGATCAATTGAAGCGTCTGCTCGTCGGTGTTTTCCATGCCGAGCAGCCAGCGGATGACACCGGCCTTACGATAGAGATGCAGGATGTCGGCATCGCGCACGATGTCGTCGGCGCGGGTCGAACCGACGATCAGCACCGGCACGTTCTCGGCGATAAGGGCGTCGAGGAAGACGCGCCAGGCCTTCTTCGAGACCGTCGGATTCTCGTCGGCGAGATTGATCAGCTCGACGCCGTGCTCGCGGTGCAGCCAGGCGATCTCCTTGGCGAACTTTACGGGATCGCGATGCCGCCAGCGGGTCCAGAAGCCGCGCTGGCCGCAATAGTTGCACAGATGCGGACAGCCGCGCGAAAACTGCATGACCACGGCCCGCTTGCCGCCCCAGTAACTGTACCGCGAGTGCTCAATCAGCTCCCAGCCGACGCGGTAGGCATCGAGTTCTGCGATGGTCATGGCCGGCTGCGTGGCTACGGGACGGCTGAGATCGTCGCGATAGGCGATGCCGGCCACGCTGGCCGGTGGCTGGCGCATTTCCAGCGCCTCGACCAGCGCCACGACGGTCGCTTCGCCCTCGCCGCGCACGATGAAGTCGAACGTATCCGTTGCGGCCAGGATGTCGCGCCAATGATAGGTGGGGAAAACGCCGCCATAGATGATGATGGTCGCCGGCTCCCGCTGCTTGATCTGCTCAGCGATCAGCAAGGCGGTCGGATGCGCCGAGGTCGAGCCGGAATGGCCGATCAGGACGAAGTCGGGGTGATCGTCGAGTGCATCGCAAACGACCCTGTCGAGCGGCATCGGCCCGAATTCGGCATCGACGAGCCGCACTTCATGGCCGGCATCGATCAGCGGGCCGCCGAGCGCCAGCAGGCCGAGCGGCGGCAGGTGGTCGTCGGGCACGCGGCTGCCGATGGCGGTGTGTGGTGGATTGATCAGGACGATTTTCATTGCGGACCTCTGGGCGGTTGGTCCGCGCAAGCTGGCCGGCGATGTGGACACGCGCTTGGCCCGTTTCAGCAGTTTGCGTGCAGCTTTTGCTTAAGGGGTGAGGAAAGGAGGCATTCTCACTTCCGGAGATGCCCGAGCGGCACATGGCCCGGCCCCTTGATGTTCTGCAGCACCAACTGCGTGTGGACGTCGCGCACGCCGTCGAGCCGCATCAGCCGGTGCATGACGAAAGCGTTGAGCTCGTCGACCGACGGCACCATGACATGCAGCAGGAAATCATGGTCGCCAGTCATCGTCCAGCACGACGACACCTCGTCCATGCGCTGCACGGCGGCGATGAAGCTTTCGGGCGAGCCGTCGCTGTGGCTGACCAGGCGCACCTGGATGAACACCTCGACCATCAGGCCGACCGCGCGGCGGCTGATCACCGCGGCAAATCCCTTGATGATGCCGGCCTCCTGCAGCGCCTCGAAGCGCCGCGCGCACGGCGTCGTCGACAGACCGATCTCTTGGGCCAGTTCGGAAACCGGCTTGCGCCCGTCGCGCTGCAGGACATCGAGCATCTTGATCTCGAAATCGTCGAACTGAGGCATTTTCACTCCGACAGAGGGTTTTGTGAGTGGATGTTATCTCGAATATTCCGTTCGAGCCATCATCAAAACCGATTTGCCTCGGCAAATCCGGGTAGCCTTTCGGCACGTCTGCCATTCATGATTTTGCGAGGAGAAAACCATGACGACGATGAGCGTTGCCGAATACGCCCGCGACTGCGCGGCGCAAGGATTGCGCGGTGACTATTCGGTCTGCCGTGCCGATTTCACCGTGTCGCAGGGTTACGATTACAGCGAAGAAGAGCAGGCGGTGTGGCGCACGCTGTGCGACCGCCAGACCAAGCTGACGCGCAAGCTCGCCCACCATTCCTATCTCGACGGCGTCGAAAAACTCGGCCTGCTCGACCGTATTCCCGATTTCGACGAGGTCAGCGCCAAGCTGCGCAAACTGACCGGTTGGCAGATCGTCGCGGTGCCGGGGCTCATTCCCGCGGCCCCGTTTTTCGACCATCTGGCCGATCGCCGCTTCCCGGTCACCAACTGGCTGCGCACCAGGCAGGAGCTTGACTACATTGTCGAGCCCGACATGTTCCATGACTTCTTCGGCCACGTGCCGGCGCTGTCGCAACCGGTGTTCGCCGATTTCATGCAGATGTATGGCGAGAAGGCCGGCAACATCATCGCGCTGGGTGGCGACGAGATGATTTCCCGGCTCTATTGGTACACGGCCGAATACGGCCTGATGCAGGAGGCCGGCCAGCCGCTAAAGGCCTTTGGCGCCGGCCTGATGTCGTCGTTTACCGAGCTGCAGTTCGCGGTCGAAGGCAACGACGCCCACCACGTGCCCTTCCACCTGGAAACGGTGATGCGCACCGGCTACGAGATCGACAAGTTCCAGCGCGCCTATTTCGTGCTGCCGTCCTTCGACGCCTTGCGCGATGCCTTCCAGACCGCCGATTTCGAGGCGATCGTCGCCCGGCGCAAGGACCAGCCGGCGCTTGACCCGGCTCTAGGCAGCACGTTGCCCTGCAGCCGTCAGGCGGTGACCACCTTGCTCAGATGATCGCCGAGCCGGCAGGCCAGCGCGGTGATTGTCGTCGTCGGGTTGCATTGACCTGACGTGCAGAACACTGAGGAGCCGCCGACATAGAGATTGTCCATGCCGTGCACCTTGCAGTTGGCGTCGACCACGCTCTTGCTGACGTCGGTGCCCATGCGCGTGCCGCCCATATGGTGATGGCCCGCCGTCTCGTCATTGGTCGGATAGTCCTGACCATTGCTGATCCAGTCGGCAATGCGCACGCGGCCGAGATCCTTCTCGATCAGCGTCTTGCCGAACAGTCTGAGCCCTTCGAGCAGGGTGCGGCGCTCCATTTCCGATTTCTTCCAGTGTAGCTCGATGCGCGGCACGCCGGCGTGGTCGACATCGGTCTTCGACAGCTCGATCTGGTTGGATGCCAGCGGCGCCTGTTCCCAGGCGACGTAGAGCTGGGCGGCGCAGCGCAGCCTCTGGCTGAGCTTGGAGGACATCCACTCGGCCATGTCGGGCGCCGTGCAGGCGAGGTCGGCGATAAGGCTCTTGACGCCGGGATACGGCGTCTCGATCAGCCGGATGCCGAAATTCATGATCTGCAGCCGCTCCATGGCGGCAAGTGTCGGCGAGAAGAAGGCCTCGTTGACGGCATCGACCTCGAACGCGTTGTAGTCGGTCAGGATGGCATTGCCGCCCTCAAAGGTCGGATGCTCCATCCAGTAGCGGCCAAGCGCCGTCGCATTCGGCACGACGCCGCCGTTCGAGCGCTGGTTGGACCACAGAAGCAGCCGCGAATTCTCCAGCCCACCGGTGCAGACGATGAAATAGTCGGCGCTGAAGGAGCCGGCATCCTGCCCGTTCGACCACAGTCTGGCGCCAGTCACGCGTCTGCCATCGCCGGCAAGTTCGGTGGCACAAGTGTTGAGTACCACCGCGATGTTCGCGGCTTTGTCGAGTTCATCGCCGAACTTCTCGGCGAAGCGCACGGCCGGGCTCTTGATCAGCTGCACCCAGCGAATGTCGTCCGAGATCGGCATATCGGGCCGGAGGGCCGGAAGGTTGAGAATGTCGCGCACTTCCGGCAGATAGGGTTCAATGTCGGTGCGGCGGATCGGCCAGCCCGTGTCGGGTACCCAGGCCTTCGGCTCGAAATCCTGCTTGTCGAGGACGCGGCACCAGCCTGCCCAGTGGTTGGAACTGCCCCCCATGAACCGCAGCCGGGTTATGTCGAGATCGAAATAGAAATCCCCGACCGTGCTGCCCCGGTAGAAGTCCTGCGACTCGTCGCTGAATTCGCGCGGACCGGCCTCCATCACCACCACCGGAATGCCGGCCGCACCAAGCTTGCGCGCAATCGTCGTGCCGGCCGGGCCGGAGCCTAGGATGCAGACTTTTGGAGTGAAGTTCGCGGCGCGATACGCCTCGTAGCTGTCAAAGATCATGCCAAGTCGCTCCGCTTCAGGATCCAGCCATTGACCTCGACGATCTCGTTCGGGTCGGGCTCTGGATCGGCGGCATCGGCATCAGGCAGCTTGCGGAACAAAGACAGGGCAGGCAATGCGATCAACGCCTGCACGAGCGCGCGGCGTGACATTCTTTTGATGATGAAACTCATGGCTGGTTTCTCGTCTGGGCTTCGGCACTGCATGGGCGTTCCCAGAACGGCAATTCCCGGAACGACACATGCATCACCGTGGAAGCCAGTATCGTGCCAAGTCTGGCCGTGAAGCAGTGAAAACCCGGCTAAGCGGTACAACCGAGTGCAAACAGGGTTAGAGTTTGCTTAACAGGCCGGTTGCGGCAGATCGGATCACGCCGCCTCGGAAATGCCGGTATCGATGATCGTCAGATTGCGGCCCTGGTGCTTGGCCTGGTAGAGGCGCCGGTCGGCGGCGCGCATCAGCTCCGACACACTGGCTTCCTCGCCGCAGATGGTGCCGCCGATGCTGACCGTGAGCGGGATGGTCCGCTCGTCGACGGGCCGGAAGCGGATCAGCTCGACTTCGCGGCGAATGCGCTCGGCGACGCGCTTGGCCTCCTGCTCGGTGGCGCCGATCAGAAAGGCGCCGAACTCCTCGCCGCCGATGCGGCCGAGCACATCGCCGCTGCGCACGCCGCGCTGGATCGCGCTGGCGATCAAAAGCAGCGCGTCATCGCCGGTCAGGTGGCCAAAATTGTCATTGATGGTCTTGAAGTGGTCGGCGTCGATGATCAGCAGCGCGCCGCGATCGGACTTGCGGCGCGAACCGTCAAGCGCGGCAAAGAAACTTTCCCGGTTGAGCATGCCGGTCATGTCGTCGCGGCTCGCCTTTTCCGCCAGTCGGCGATGCGCGGCGGCGAGCTGGGCATGAGCGCGGGCGAGATCGCGATGCGCGTTTTTCAGCCTGTCGCTTTGCCAGAAAGTGCTTGCGCTGGCGGCCCACGCCAGCACCAGCGGACAGAGGGTGGAGGTCAGCCAGATCGTACGATTGACCGGAAATCCCATGGCCGGAACGATGATCAGGGTCAGCAGGAGAGAGGCCGCGACTGAGGCGAAAGCAACGGCGGCGGATCTCAGAATTATGCTGTTCATCGCTTGCTCCCACAAGACTGCCTCTCTGCCAGCAAGCCCTGAAGGCCACCTTTCCCAGATGCCTAAAATTTGAATCGTGAGGCGATTTACGCAACCTCAACGAGCAGAAGTTGTGGATAAAGTCGCTTTCGGAATGCGCGTTTCATGCCATAAGGAGCCTATGACCACGCTCCCTGACCCCGCCCGCTTCGCCCATGTCACCGACTGGGTCTTCGATCTCGACAACACGCTCTATCCGCATCATTCGAATCTGTTCTCGCAGATCGACGTCAAGATGACCGCCTATGTCGGCGAACTGTTGGCATTGCCGCGCGACGATGCGCGCAAGTTGCAGAAGGAACTCTACCGCGAATATGGCACGACGCTGAACGGCCTGATGACACGTCATGGCATCGACCCCGACGATTTCCTCGAGAAGGTCCACGACATCGACTATTCATGGCTGGTGCCCGATCCCGTTCTCGGCACCGCCATCCGCCAGCTTCCGGGCCGCAAGTTCATCTTCACCAATGGCGACCGCAGGCACGCCGAGCGCACCGCGCGCCAACTCGGCATCCTCGACCATTTCGACGACATCTTCGACATCGTCGCCGCCGGGCTCAATCCCAAGCCGGCGCGCCAGACCTACGAGAAGTTCGCCGAACTGCACGCCGTCACCGGCCACAATGCGGTGATGTTCGAAGACCTTGCCCGTAACCTGTCGGTGCCGAAGTCGCTCGGCATGACCACGGTGCTTATCGTGCCGCGCAATTTCGAGCCGACCTTTGCCGAGATCTGGGAGCGCGACCCGGCCAACGAGGATGATGTCGATTTCGTAACCGACGATCTGGCGGGGTTTCTGACGGCGATTGTGGAGGGGGAAGGAAGAGGGGAATTGAAGAATTGAAGAATTGAAGAATGAAGGACGGTCTCCACGGATCAAGTTCCCCAGTTCTTCAATTCACCAGCTCTTCAATTCCCCACTGCCCTACTCCCCCAGCTTGTAGAACCGGCTGATGATCCCCCAGGCTTCGTCGGCGGTGTCGACGAAGTCGATGATGTCCTGATCGCCGGGGCTGATCGTGCCCTGCTCGGCGAGAAAATCGAGATTGATCGCCCGCTTCCAGAAGGATTTGCCGAACAGGATCACCGGCACGCGCTCCATGCGCCCTGTCTGGATCAGGGTCAGCGTCTCGAAGAATTCGTCCATCGTGCCGAAGCCGCCCGGAAACACCGCGACCGCCTTGGCGCGCATGACGAAATGCATCTTGCGGATAGCGAAATAATGGAAGTTGAAGCAGAGCTCCGGCGTCACATAGATGTTCGGCGCCTGCTCGTGCGGCAGGACGATGTTGAGGCCGATCGACGGCGCGCCGACATCGTCGGCGCCGCGGTTTCCCGCTTCCATCACGCCGGGCCCGCCACCGGTCACCACGACATATTCGCGGTAATAGGAGGTAGCCGACTGCTGCGAGCAGAGGCGGGCGAATTTGCGCGCTTCCTCGTAGTATTTGCTGTTTTCCTCGAGGTTCTTCTTCTGCGTCTCGTTCTTGGCCGCCCAGGCCTCGCCGCCGGGTTCCGGCAGGCGCGCGCCGCCGAACAGGATCACCGTCGAACGGATGCCGCGTTCGGCCAGGATCATCTCCGGTTTCAGGAGTTCGAGTTGCAGCCGGACCGCGCGCAACTCGCGCCGCGTCATGAAGTCGGGATCGTTCCAGGCGAGCCGGTAGGTTTCGGCACGCGTCTGCGGCGTGTCCGGCACACTCTTCGACCGCTCCAGATCCTCGTCCGAATGCGGCAGTGGCGTCCAGCCCGCCTTTTCCATAGGTGTCATATGCTCTACCCGTCCAAATTCTTAACTTGCGCCGCCCCATGACGCAGCCGCGATTGACCCTCACCAAGGCTTCACATAAGCAGGTTCCGCAAAAGTGTCCCGCGGTTTTGTGACAAGAACCTGCTACATGCAAAGACGCAAGCATGCGAAGCATGCATGGGGTCCGCGCGACTTTCAAAACAGGTTAAGGCGCAGCCCCTTAACAGCTTGGTAATGGAGCGAATTCATGTCGAAGCCCGATCTGGCGAGCCTCGAAAAGACCATCGAGAAGGCCTTCGAGGAACGCGACGCGATTTCGACTGCGACGCGCGGCGAAACGCGCGATGCCATCCAGTCGGCGCTCGACCTGCTCGACCGCGGCGCCGTCCGCGTCGCCGAGCGGCAGGCCGACGGCAAGTGGCATGTCAACCAGTGGCTGAAGAAGGCCGTGCTGTTGTCCTTCCGGCTCAATCCGATGGAGATCATCAAGGGTGGTCCCGGCGAAGCGATGTGGTGGGACAAGGTGCCGTCGAAGTTCGATGGCTGGGGCGCTGTCGATTTCGAAAAGTCGGGCTTTCGTGCCGTGCCGGGGTCGATCGTGCGTCGCTCGGCCTATATCGCGCCGGGCGCCGTGCTGATGCCGTCCTTCGTCAATGTCGGCGCCTATGTCGATACCGGCACCATGATCGACACCTGGGTCGGGGTAGGCTCCTGTGCCCAGATCGGCAAGAACGTGCATCTTTCCGGCGGCGTCGGCATCGGCGGCGTGCTGGAGCCGATGCAGGCCGGTCCGACCATCATCGAGGACAATTGCTTCATCGGCGCGCGTTCGGAAGTGGTCGAAGGTTGCATCGTGCGCGAAGGCTCGGTGCTCGGCATGGGCGTCTTCATCGGCCAGTCGACCAAGATCGTCGACCGCGCCACCGGCGAGATCTTCTATGGCGAAGTGCCGCCGAATTCCGTCGTCGTCGCCGGAACGATGCCGGGCAAGTCCTTTCCTAACGGCGAGCCAGGTCCGAGCCTCTACTGCGCCGTCATCGTCAAGCGTGTCGACGCCAAGACCCGCTCCAAGACCTCGATCAACGAATTGCTGCGCGATTGATCTTTGCGCAAAGCGAGCGCACCTTCCGCCGGCGCGACAATCGGTCGCGCTGGTTCAACATGGAGGGGTGACATGGACTGGAAGGATCTGCTCACAAGTTTTGATGGTCGCATAACCCGTGGCAAGTTCTGGGCCGCGATTGGCGTTTTCATCGTCATTGGCATCGTTGCCTTTATTCTCGATGCGATTCTCGGTACACGCATCACCACCGCCAGTGGCGCCCAGATCGGCATCATCGGCATTCTCATCGCTCTGGCCTCGATCTATTTCGCACTCGCAGTCTACGCCAAGCGCTGGCATGATCGCGGCAAGTCGGGCTGGTGGAGCCTGATCATGCTGGTGCCGCTCATCGGCCCGATCTGGTTTCTGGTGGAATGCGGCATTCTCGAAGGCGCCAGGGGCGCCAATCAATATGGACCGGACCCGCTTGCCTGACAGATCAGATCTCACCTGGCTTTTCTTCAAAACCTCGGGCCGCGTCAGTCGCGCGGCCTATTTTCTTGGCGGGTTGCTCGTCGCCATCATCCAGGCCTTCCCGCTCTACCGCTTCACGCTAGTGCCGGAAGGTTCGGCCGAGAGCAACATGTGGTCGTTCATCTTCTTCGTCGCCTTCATCGCCTCGCTGTGGTCGAACATCGCCCTGGCGGTGAAGCGGCTGCACGATTTGGACAAGCCGGGCATTGCCGCGCTGATCCTGTTCGTGCCGGTAGTGTCGATCGTCGCCTTCCTTGTGTTGTGCCTGTTTCCGGGGCAGCCTGGACCCAACCGCTATGGCCGGCGCACCAACGAGCCGGAACAATCCTGAGGGCCGATCGGACATGCGCTACCGCACGCTTGATCCGAAGCTGATCATCGAGACCGCGGAACGGCTGGAGACGCGTGTTGCGGAGCGTTTCCCCAAGGCCGGCCTGCGCGGCGTTGCCGCCGAACTGGTCTCGCTGTCGCGCGATCTGGCACAGGGCGCCAAGGCCCTGGAAGCGCCGATCTGGTGGCTGCGCGGCCTCATCGTCGCCGCTGTCGTTGCCGGCGCATTGATGTTCATCTTCGTCGGCACCGTCCTGCCATTCGACCGCATTTCCAAACCCGGTGATGCCGTCCAGTCGGTGCAAGGCATCGAAGCTTCGCTCAACATGTTCATCCTCGCCATTGTCGGATTTCTCGCCTTGATCCGCTCCGAGGAGCGCATCAAGCGCAAGCAGGTCTTTCGCCAGCTGCATGGCCTGCGCTCGCTGATCCACGTCATCGACATGCATCAGCTGACCAAGGATCCGGCGGCGCTGTCGGCCGATTTCAAGCCGACGTCGCATTCGCCCGCCCGCATCACCAATGCCGCCGACCTGGCCCGTTACCTCGATTATTGCTCCGAAATGCTGTCGATCACGGGCAAGATCGCCGCATTGTTCGCACAGTCGGTCAATGACGACGTGGTCATCGACGGCGTCAACGACATCGAGAACCTGGCGTCAAACCTGTCGCGGAAAATCTGGCAGAAGATCACGTTGATCGACGGCCGGCCGGTGCAACAACCTGCTCCGGCGGCAGGCCCGGCGAGCCAAGCCGCTCCGCTTCCGCCGCGCGCACCAAGGCGGTGATCCGCTGAACCGTCGGCACGGGCGTGCCGACCTTCCCCGCCAGCTGCAAGATGGCGCCTTGCAAGTCGTCGATCTCCGTCGGCCGGCCGCGCTGAAGATCGTCCCACATCGACGAGCGCGCCTGCGCGTCGATCGCCAGCATGCGCCGCGCCAGAAGCTTGAACAGCCAGTCAGGCAGCCTGAGCACCTTCGGCAGCAGCGCCGGCCGCAGGCCGGCGATCCGCGCCGGCTCGATGCCGGTCGCTTTCATCGCCGTGAGCGCCTCGTCGATCTGGCTGGCCAGGATCAGCCGCCAGCGCCGATCGGCCAGTTCGGCCGTCAGCGGCAGGCCGGAAAGCGCCACCAGTGCGTTGTTCAAATTCATCAGCAGCTTGCCCCACAGCACAGCCTTCATGTCGCCACGGGTTTCGACCGCAAACCCTTCGACTCCAAGCAGGTCGGCCAAGCCGGCGTCGCCATCCTCGACCATTACCGTGCCGTCGCTGGCGCGGTGAACGCGCAGCGGCAGTTCGCTGTCCGGCGACTGCACCACATTGAACGGCACCATGCCGGCCAGCACCGTACGTCCGGCAAGTTCAGCGCGCAGCCTGTCGGCATTGCCGACACCGTTCTGCAGGCTGATCACCACGGCATCGGGGCGGGCATGGGCCTTGATGAGGTCCGCCATATCCTGGGTGGCGCCGCTCTTGACCGTGACCAGGATCACGTCCGCCGGCGGCAGGGCGACGGCCGGATCGGCGGTGACGACAAGCGCCTCGGGCTTGATCGAGCGATCGGGGCCCTGGAGGTCGCTGACCCGCAATCCACCCTGCCGCAACGCTGCCTCGATGCGAGGCCGAGCCAGCAGAATGACCTCTCGGTTGGCCAGCGCCAGGCAGCCGCCGGCATAGCAGCCGATGCTGCCGGCACCGGCTATGACGATCCGTTTGTGCTTGTCTGCCATCCTGCCGCCCGCGCCGGGTCGCAACTATAAGACATGAAAACCATAATATCGGCGGTATCGCCAGCCATGACGCTGGCCCCTATGTCTGGCCGTGACAGGCCCTGCGCTTTCGACTATCGCTTTTGCCATGACGCTGCCGACCGATCCCGCCGAAAACCTCGCCGCCCTTATCCGTTGCGCTTCGGTGACGCCCGCTGAGGGCGGCGCGCTGACCGCGCTGGAGACGATGCTCAAACCGCTCGGCTTCCTGGTCGATCGGCCGGTGTTTTCCGAAGACGGCACGCCCGATATCGAAAACCTCTATGCAAGGCGCTCCGGCAATGGCCCGCATCTGATGTTCGCCGGACACACCGACGTGGTGCCTGTCGGCGACGAAGCCGCTTGGACGCATCCGCCTTTCGCCGCCGAGATCGCCAATGGCGAGATGTATGGCCGCGGCGCCGTCGACATGAAGGGCGGCATTGCCTGTTTCATCGCCGCCGTGGCGCGCCATGTCGAGGCCAATGGCGGTCCGAAAGGGTCGGTCTCGCTGCTGATCACCGGCGACGAGGAAGGCCCCGCGATCAACGGCACGGTGAAGCTGCTCGAATGGGCGGCTTCGCGGGGCGAGAAATGGGATGCCTCTGTCGTCGGCGAGCCGACCAATCCGGACGCTCTCGGCGACATGATCAAGATCGGCCGCCGCGGCTCGATGTCCGGCGCGGTCACCGTCAATGGCCGCCAGGGCCATGTCGCCTATCCCTTGCTTGCCGACAATCCGGTGCGCGGGCTGATGAGCCTGGTCGACGCCTTGCTGCATCCGGTTTTCGACAAGGGAACCAGGGATTTCCAGCCGACCAATCTGGAGATCACTTCCATCGACGTCGGCAACCCGGCCACCAATGTCATCCCGGCCAAAGCGACCGCGACCTTCAACATCCGCTTCAACGACACCTGGACTGATGAGACCTTGCAGGCCGAGATCCACAACCGGCTCGACCAGGCGGCTAGGCGCAAGAAGTACCGGCAGGGCAAGAAGACGCCGGTCGACTACGAACTCGTCTGGCGCGACCGGCCGAGCCATGTCTTCCTGACACGTGACGACAGGCTGATCGACACGCTGCGCGGCTCGATCAAGTCGGCGGTCGGCAAGGAGCCGACGCTGTCCACCTCCGGTGGAACGTCCGACGCGCGTTTCATCAAGGACTATTGTCCGGTGGTCGAGTTCGGGCTGGTCGGCAAGACAATGCACATGGTCGACGAGCGCGTCGCCATTGCCGATCTCGAAACGCTGACGCAAATTTACCAGCGCTTCATAGAAGACTGGTTCGGACAGGGCTGAACGGCATGCTTTCGGCGGACGAAACCCAAGCTTCGCTGACGGGCGCCTGGCGATTGATGCTCGGCAAGGCCGACGGCCTGCGCCTGCTCGACCTATCGGCCGACGGCTTCTGGAATTCCTTCTTCGCCATTGTCGTTGCAGCACCGGCGCTGATCGTCGGCTGGGTCGGCATCGCCAACGAAATCGGCGATCCCGACGCCTTCGCGGGGCGCTTCAGCATGCTGGTGCGCCTGGCGACGGTCGACATCGGCTCCTGGGTGCTGCCGCTGGTTGCGCTCGCTTTGATCGCGCCGCGCGCCGGCATCGGCGGCCGCTTCGTCCACTACGTCGTCGCCAGCAACTGGGCTTCGGCCATCACCGCCTGGCTGATGCTGCCCTCGGCGCTGATCCGGCTTTTCCTGTCGTCCGCAAGCCAGGCTGCGAGCCTTGTGTCGCTGTTCCTGTTTGCCCTGTCGATGGTGCTGACCTGGCGCATGACCAACGCCACGATCGGCAGGGGCGCATCGGTCGGCACCGCCGTTTTCGTCGGCATGTTCATCGCCTCGCTGCTGGTGCTGTTCGGCCTGCAGACGCTGCTCGGCATCACCGTGCCGGACGATGTCGGAGTTCAGAGCCTGTCCGGGCTCGTCTCGACTGGATAATCGACACCGGTGAGAAACAGCCCGTCGGGCGGCGCCACCTGGCCGCAGGCGGCGCGGTCGTGCGCCTCGAGCGCCGTTTTCAGGTCGGCCGCGCTCCAGCCGCCGTCGCCGACGCGCTTCAGTGAGCCGACCATCGAACGCACCTGGTTGTGCAGGAACGAGCGCGCCGAAGCCCTGACCTCGACTATGTCGCCCTGTCGGCTCACATCGAGCCGTTCCAGCGTCCTGATCGGGCTGTTGGCCTGGCACTGGGTCGAGCGGAAGGTGGTGAAGTCATGCCGTCCGAGCAGGACTTTCGCCGCTTCGTGCATGGCGCCGGCGTCGAGCCGCTTCGGCACCCACCACACCTTGCCCTTGTCGAGCGCGGCCGGGGCACGGCGGTTTAGGATGCGGTAGAGATAGTGGCGGCCGATGGCCGAGAAGCGGGCGTCGAAGCTGTCGGAAACGACCGTCGCTTTCAAGATGGCGATGCGCGCCCCGGCCGCCTGCAGATGGGCGTTGACGGCATCGCGCACCTTGTCGCCCGGCCACGCCTTGACGAGATCGACATGCGCCACCTGCGCTGTCGCATGCACGCCGGCATCGGTGCGTCCGGCGGCGCGCAGCCTGATCGCTTCGCCGCAGAATTTTTCAATCGCCCGCTCGATCGCCTGTTGCACCGAAGGCTGATCCGCCTGGTGCTGCCAGCCGGCAAACAGGCTGCCATCATATTCGATGTCGAGGCGAAAACGCGGCATTTGCGACTAGAGCTCTCGCCTCGGGCAATTCCAGGAAAAGTGTGAAACGGTTTTCCGTTCGGAATTGCGTTCAAACAAAGAGGTAGAGCAGTTCGCCGTTTCCATGAAACGGTGGACTGTTCTAGGCGGCGAGAGCGGTGAAGGCGGAGGCGTATACCAGCCTGCCGGCGTCAGGCGCGTCGCCCCAAGCCAGCGCCTGCAGCGCTTCGCCCTGGTATTCGCTCTCGAAGTTCTCGGCACGCGTGTGGCTATATCCGAAACGCCCGTAATAGGTGGGGTCGCCGAGCACCACGGCCAGCGTTTCGCCGGCATCCCTGAGGCGGATATGCGCCTCGCGGATCAGCGCGCCGCCGATGCCGCTGCCATGGAACGAGGGCTCCACCGCCAGCGGCGCGAGCGCCACGGCGGCGAAGGTCTTGCCGCCGTTCTGGACGAACAGCCGCGAAAACAGGATGTGGCCGACCACCTGGCCGTCCTCTTCCGCCACCAGTTCGGCAACAGCGTTGCCGCCAGTCACCAGCGCGTCGACCAGACCGGCCTCCGCCTGCTGGCCGAAAGCGTGTTCCTCGACGAGGCGGATGGCCTCGCGATCCCGCGGCGTTGCCGCGCGTATCGACATCATGCTCATGAGAATTTCAGTCCTTTTTCGATCTTGGCCCCGCGCAGGAATTCCGACGCGGCAGCGGGCTTTCCGCCCGCCCGTTGAACTTCGACCAGCCTGATCGCGCCTGCCCCGCAGGCGACCGTCAGCCGGTCATCGAGAATTCCTCCCGACTCGCCCAACTCTTCCCAAAGCGACAGGCCTTGCGACAGCGTCGAGCGAAGCAGTTTCAGCCGCTCCCGGCGGCCGCCAATTCCTATCTCCGACCAGGCGCCGGGAAAGGGCGACAGGCCGCGAATATGATTGTGGACCTCACTTGCTGAGCGAGTCCAGTCCACGCGAGTCTCGGATTTATCGATTTTCTTGGCGTAGGTCACCCCCTCCACAGCTTGTGTGGTGAATGTCAGGGTGTTCCCTTCCAACCGCGCCAGCGCTTCCACCATCAAGGCAGCACCGACGCTCATCAACCGATCATGCAAATCGCCGGCTGTCATATCGGGTTCGATGGCGCATTTTTCAATCAGCCCGACCGGGCCGGTGTCCAGCCCCTCTTCCATGCGCATCACCATCATGCCGCTTTCCAGGTCGCCGGCCATGATGGCGCGCTGGATAGGCGCGGCACCGCGCCAGCGCGGCAGAAGCGAGGCATGGCCGTTGATGCAGCCGAGCCGGGTCGCCTCCAAAACCGCCTTCGGCAGCAGCAAGCCATAGGCGACGACCACGGCGACGTCGGCCTGCAAGGCACGGAAGGCGGTCTGCTCGGCCTCGCCTTTGAGCGAAACCGGCGCTCGCACCTCGATGCCCAGTCGCTCCGCCTCGCGCTGCACCGGCGACGGTGTCAGCTCCAGCCCGCGCCGTCCGGCAGCGCGCGGCGGCTGGGTATAGACGACTGATATCTCATGGCCAGCCTCGGCGATCGCGCGCAAAGTCGGCACCGAAAACTCCGGCGTGCCCATGAAGATGACGCGAAGGGGCATTTTTCTTCCGAGACCTTCTCTCTACCTGCGCCGGGAAGTCAGCTCAGGCTTCAAACGGGTTTACCAGCTTCAGGTCAAGTCCGTCGAAGTCTCGAACGTTGCGGGTGGCAAGCGTGGCGTCGTGCACCTGGCAGATCGCAGCTATCATCGCGTCCTTGGTTTCGACAGGTCTGCCAGCGAGTCGTCTTGCCGCGGCAATGCGGCCATAGTGTTCTGCGGGCAGATCCCCAAAAACCAGGATCCGACCCGAAAATTCGCCCCGGATCCTCGAAATGCTTTGGAGAAGACCATCCCGCCGGATCGCCTCCTGAACGAGGTAGGCTCCGAAATAGAGCTCTGCAAAAACAATGGTGGAGAGGAAAAGGGTCGCAGGCTCTTGGCCATTCAACCAGTTGAGAACGTTTTTGCTCCGTTGCCGCGATAGCACGTCCGATATGACGTTGGTGTCCAGTATAATCATTTCGGTCAACGGAAATCAGGCGGCCCACGATCGGCCTCACTTCGCGACCTCGCTATTTCCTGAATCTCGTCGCTTGTGAAACGATCATCGCCGACGAGCGAATAGAGGCGATCGCCGACTTTTTCGGCGCCAGCAAATTGTGTTGCAAAACCCTTCTGTATCAAGACGACCGCTTCCTCCGAAAGGCTGCGCCTGTTCAGCCGCGCACTTTCCTCGAGACGCCGTTTCAATTCCGGATTGATCCCACGGATCAGCATGTCACCCATAGACACCTCCTACGTGATATCACTGATATCACAGCAAGTCGGTATTTTCAATCGAAGGTTCGTGAAGCTGAACCGCCGAGGCTGATCGGAGGGGCCGTGCTCCGACAGAGCATGCCCTATCCCACCAGCTTGCCCGGCGCTTTGTCCTTGGCGAGCTTCTTGAATTTCTTCACCACCATGTCGCGCTTCAGCTTCGAGATGTGGTCGATGAACAGGACGCCATTGAGGTGGTCGATCTCATGCTGCAGGCAGGTGGCCATCAGGCCCTCGGCCTCCATCTCCTGCAGCTTGCCGTCGCGGTCGAGATACTTGACCCGTACGGCGGCCGGGCGTTCGACCTCGGCGTAATAATCCGGGATCGACAGGCAGCCTTCCTCGTAGACGGAGCGCGCATCGGCGCTCTCCAGGATTTCCGGATTGATGAAGACATGCGGCGCCGGCGTCTCGTCTTCCTTGGCGAGATCGATCACCAGCAAGCGCAGCGGCTCGCCGATCTGGATTGCCGCCAGACCGATGCCCGGTGCGTCATACATGGTCGCCAGCATGTCGTCGGCTAATTTGCGCAGGGGCGCGTCGACACGCTCCACCGGTTGGGAAACCTGGCGCAGGATGGGGTCGGGAAGGATGATGAGCGGCTTGATCGGCATGGCGTTCCACGTAAGACCTCCAGCGAAAAGCGTCAACCGGTTGGCATGAGGCTCGTTCACGTTTTGATCTGTGCTATCGCGGCGAATCGTCTATGCTGTCCACATGAATGATTTGAGCACCATCCTTTCGGAGCCTGTCGCCCGGCTTGGCGCCACAACCATCACGCTCGGCCATGCGCTGGCCTTCGGCGCTTTGCTGTTTCTGGCCCTGTTCGTGGCGCTGGTCGTTGCGCTGTGGCGGTCGGCGAAGGCGCGCGCCGTGGCGGCTGCGGAAGCCGCCGATCATGCCCGCGATGCCGAGGCGCGGATGGCCGGAATTCTGCAAAGCCAGGCCGAAATGCAGGGTCGCATGGGCGCCATTGCGGAAGTGTTCGGCGCACGGCAGGCGGAGCTGACGCAATCGATCGGCCAGCGCCTGGACGCCATGACCGGCCGGCTCGGCCAGACCATGACCGAGCAGACGAAATCCACGCATGAGAGCCTGGCCAAGTTGCAGGAGCGGCTGGCTATCATCGATGTCGCGCAGGGCAACATCCAATCGCTCGCCGGCCAGGTCGTGCAGCTGCAGGCGATCCTCTCCAACAAGCAGACGCGCGGTGCTTTCGGCCAGTCGCGCATGGAGGCGATCGTTGCCGACGGCCTGCCGCATGGCGCCTATGAATTCCAGGCGACGCTGTCGAACGGCAGCCGTCCCGACTGCCTGGTGAAGATGCCGAACGGCGCGCCGTCGCTGGCCATCGACGCCAAGTTTCCGCTCGAGGCCTGGAATGCCATCCGCGCCGCCGACGGCGCCGACCTGCAGAAGGCCGCCTCGCAGGCCTTCCGCCGCGACATCGAGATCCATGTCCGCGATATCTCGGAAAAATACCTGATCCAGGGCGAGACGCAGGACACGGCCTTCATGTTCGTGCCGTCGGAATCGGTGTTCGCCGAGATCCACGAGAATTTCGAGGCGATCGTCCATAAGGCGCACCGTGCCCGCATCGTCATCGTCTCGCCGTCGCTGCTGATGCTGTCGATCCAGGTCATCCAGGCGATCCTCAAGGATGCCCGCATGCGCGAACAGGCGCATCTGATCCAGGGCGAGGTCATTCGGCTGATGGAGGATGTCGCGCGTGTCGATGAGCGGGTGCGCAAGCTGCAGGTCCATTTCGGCCAGTCGGCCAAGGACATCGACGACATCCTGGTTTCGACGTCGAAGGTCACCAAGCGCGGCCAGAAGATCGAAGCGCTGGAGTTCGGCGCGCAGCCCGACGGCGATGCCGCCGCGGACGCAGCGTCACGGGCTCCCGCCGCGAAAGTCGATACTGGCGCGCGCGTTGCCGATTCGAAAACCGGGCAGCTCAGGCTGAGGGTCGTCGAAGGCGACGACTGAGCAGCAGCGCCGGATCCGCCCTACTGCTCTTCCTTGGTCGTCATACCCGGGAATTCCGGCAACCAGGGCAGCGCCGAGCGGTGCCAGCTTTGCCGTCTCGGGACCAGCTGTTCACGTTGCCGCGCCGTGCCGACCCGGATGCCATAAACCTTCGGCCCGTCGCCAACCGATGTCGCGTAGAGATGCGAGCCGCACTCGCCGCAAAAGCCCTGCGCGCGCTTGTCGCCGCTCGATCCTGTCTTGATATAGACCTTTGGCGCACCCTTGGTGATCCGGTAGTGGCCTTCCGGCGCGCCCACGGTCACGCGAAAAGCCGTTCCGGTCAGTTGTTGGCAATCGGTGCAGTGGCAGATTCCGGTGTTCTCCGGGTCGACCTCCGCCTCGTAGGTGATGGCGCCACAATGACAGCCGCCGTCTATTCTCATCTTCGTTCCTCCAAAGTCCCGTCAATCTAGCGGGGCATGGCCGTGAGGCAATGGTGCAGCGCTAGTCCAGGGTCGGATCGGATGCGTTCTCGATCAGCCTGCGCCGCTGCTCCCAGGTGCCTGATGTCTGCGGCTTGACGAACAGCCGCGTGATCTCCGGCATCTCCTTCTTGAGCTGCGCCTCCAGGCGCTCGACGCAAGCTTCGATCTCGGGCGCCGTCAAATGGTCCTCGAACTCGATGCTGAGCCCGGCGACGATCTCTGTCGGCCCCATATGGACAGTCAGGACGCCGTTCGCCCGCTGTACCGCCGGATCCTGCTGGGCGATCGTCAGCACCTTCATCTGGACCTCGAGCGAGGCCGGCTCGCCGATCAGCAGGCCCTTGCTTTCGCGCGCCAGGAAGATCGCCGTCGCGCCCAGGATCAGCCCGATGCCGATCGAGGCGGCGCCGTCGAGCTCCGGCATCTCCAGCAGTTCCGCCGCCAGGATGCCGGCAAAGGCGACGATCAGGCCGAGAAGTGCTGCGCTGTCCTCGAACAGCACGGTGTAGACGCTCGGATCCTTGCTCGATTGCACCGCCCGCAGCCAGCCCTGCTTACCCTTCTGCTTGCGGAACTCCCTCAGCGCGACCAGCCAGGAGCTGCCCTCGAACAGAAAGGACAGGCCAAGAACGATGTAGTTGACCTTGCCGTTGGCGACCGGCTCCGGCGCCATCATATGGATCACGCCTTCGTAGAACGACACGCCGGCGCCCAGCGCGAAGACGAGGAGCGCGACGATGAAGCTCCAGAAGTAGAGTTCGCGGCCGTGACCGAGGGGATGCGTCCGGTCGGCCGGGCGGGCGGCACGGTGCATGCCGTAGAGCAGCAGGCCGCCATTGCCGGTATCGACCAGCGAATGCACGCCCTCCGACAGCATCGCCGAACTGCCGGTAAAGGCGGCGGCGGCGAACTTGGTCAGCGCGATGGCGAGATTGCCGGCGAGCGCCGCGTAGATCACCTTTTTTGAGCCGCCGTGCCCGGCCATGGCATTTGTCCCCGTTCAAGGCGCAGTCTAGCGGCCAGGCCGCTAAAGCTCCACAGGCATCACCGCGCGAATGTCGGGTCGTCCAAGGCAGCGGCCATAAGAGATCGGTCTATGGAAGACGGTGACTACTCGATGATCTCGCTGGTCCACACCTTGAAGCCGGCAAGCGTTCCCGGCCCGAATATATGGGTCAGCGGCACGTCGGCGGCGTCGCGGCCGGAGGCGATCAGGATGCGGCCGATGCGCGGTGCATTGTTGCGCGGGTCGAAGACATGCCAGCGGCCGCCGAGATAGACCTCCATCCAGGCGCAGAAATCCATGCTCGCCCATGGTTTCGGCATGCCGATGTCGCTGATGTAGCCGGTGCAATAGCGCGTCGGGATGTTGAGCGCCCGGCAGAAGGTGACCGCGAGATGCGCGTAATCTCGGCACACGCCGCTCTGTTCGCGATAGGCTTCCGCGGCGGTGCGTGTCGGCCGCGCATTGCCGTAGTTGAAGACGATGTGGTTGTGGACGAAATCGCAGACCGCCTGTACGCGTGGAATGCCAAGCGGCGTGTTGCCGAACAGCCGCCACGCCTCATCAGCCAGAAGGTCGCTCTCGCAAAACCGGCTGGGCAGCAGGAACAGCAGCGTGTCCGCCGGCAGGTCGCGCACCTCGTGCTGCCAGGCCATCAGGTCGCCCATCTCGAAAGTGCCGGGATCGCGGATTACCGCGTCGGTGCCGAAGGTGAAACGCCCGGGCGGCGCGACGAACCGGTTGCACCAGTTGCCGAAACTGTCGCGATAGCTTTCGATCGGCACCGGCGGGTTAGAGATCAGGAAGTCCGGCCGCTCGAGATCGGAGGCACGCGAGTAGTGGACATTCAGCATCGCGATGAGCGGCGTTTCCTGCGGAAAGTCGAAGCTCATCTCGCAGCCGATGTGAATTCGCATTGTCGTCCTGACGGCCTGCCTGACGATCACCCGGCGAAGCTCGGGCCGATGCTGCAGTGCGAAGACAACCATGGCATGGACGGCCATGGTTTACGAGCAAATTAGAAACCGGTTGAAAGCGAGCCGTTGACGGCGGCAGCAGTCGCTAACCCCTTGCAGTCCGGCGGTTCTCTTGTTTCACTTCGCTTCCCACATCAGGAGGAACGAATCATGGCTAAAGGTGCGATGAAGGCAGGCAAGGAAGCCCGCAAGCCGAAGAAGGACGCCAAGAAGCCCGCCCCGGCTCCGGCCCTGAAGGCGCCGCCGGTGAAGGCGATGAAGCTCAAGGACAAGTAAGTCCGGCCAATTTGCTTCGAAATGGGATTGACCGGCAGCGCTGTTGCCGGTCGTTGTTGATCGAGCGCCCGAAATTCCTATATTGGCATGGCGGGGACGACCTCGCGCTTCCTCAAAATCCGGACGGGACGACCCGCCATTGTTTGATTGATCGTCGGACTCCGAAAATCGTTTTTCGGTCCGATGCTCTGATGGAGCGTTGTCGATGTCTTGGATTCTTCTTTTTTTTGCCGGCCTGTTCGAGATCGGCTGGGCAATCGGCCTCAAATACACCGATGGCTTCTCGAAGCTCGTGCCCACCGTGCTGACCGTTGCCTCGATGGTCGTCAGCCTAACTCTGCTCGGCCTGGCGCTGAAGGCGCTGCCGGTCGGCACCGCCTATGCGGTGTGGACCGGCATCGGCACCGTCGGTACGGCATTGCTCGGCATCTGGCTGCTTGGCGAGCCGGCCACCGCGATCAGGCTGGCCTGCATCGCGCTCATTGTCTGCGGCATCATGGGATTGAAGTTCGCCGCCTGACCAATAGCGCTTCTTGTTTTTATGCATGCCGTCCTCACAAAACCGGGATCATTTTTGGGCGACATGCATGGGACAAACACGTTCAGGGCCGCTGCGAGGCGACCCTGATTCTCGAAGCAGATTGCTTCGTAGCCTGGAGGCTAGCGGGCGGAGAAGCCCGGCGGCGTCCTGCCGGTGCGCTGCTTGCGTGCCGCATAACGCGCGTCACGCTTGGCCTTGCGTTCGGCTTCGTCGGCCAGAAAACGCGCGATGCGCTCGTTCTCTTCGGATTCCCGAATCTTGGCCTCAGCCTGTGCAGCTTCCTCGGCGGCGATACGTGCCGCTTCGGCTGCTGCCTCGCGCTCGGCCTTCTCGACCGCTTCGCGTGCCAGCTTCTCCTGCTTAAGCCGGGCCTTTTCAGCCTCGCGGATTTCGCGAGCTGCAAGGATAGCCTTGCGTTCAGCCTGCCGCGCCAGCACTGCGGGATCATCCGCCGCCGGCTTTGCTTTGAAGCGCTCGAGGAGCGCCTTCTTTGCCTCGTTTGCGGCATTGCGCCGCTCGAAAACGTCTTTTTCCCTGTAGATAGCCAAGTCCACTTCCCTGAAGTCAATTCGCGACGCTTACATACGCGCGAAAACCGAGAGTTCAAGCGCCAAAACGGCATGGCAGCCATGAAATTGTCGGCTGTTGCAGCCGGGAGACGCCTTTGGAGCAATTCCAGGAAAAGTGTGAAGCGGTTTTCCCCGGAAAAGCGCGCAGCGCTTTCCCTTGGGAATTGCGACGAAGAGATAGAGTCGAAAACGACATGCACTGTTCACCGTCGCCCCTCTGGCAGCGAGGTTGGCGGATGGCTACGTCTAGCGGCAAATTCCAACACCAGGATGACATTAGATGGAACTCGGTCTCTACACCTTCGCCGACGTCAGCCCGCAGCCGGGCCCCGGCGCAATCGGCCCGCATGAGCGGCTGCGCAACCTGATCGAGGAGGTCGAGCTGGCCGATCAGGTCGGCCTCGACGTCTTCGGCCTCGGCGAGCATCACCGGCCCGATTATGCCGCCTCCGCACCGGTCGTGGCCCTGGCCGCGGCGGCCGAGCGTTCGAAGCGCATCAAGCTGACCAGCGCGGTCACCGTTCTGTCTTCCGATGACCCGGTGCGCGTGTTCCAGCAGTTCGCCACGCTCGACCTTCTGTCGGGCGGCCGCGCCGAGATCATGGCCGGACGCGGCTCGTTCATCGAATCCTTCCCGCTGTTCGGTTACAACCTCGAGGACTATGACGAGCTGTTCGCCGAAAAGCTCGATCTGCTGCTTGCCATCCGCGACAGCGTGAAGGTCACCTGGTCCGGCAATCTGCGCGCGCCGATCAACGATCGCGGCGTTTATCCCCGGCCCTTCCAGGACAGGCTGCCGGTTTGGATCGCCATTGGCGGCACGCCGCAGTCTGCCGCCCGCGCTGGCGCGCTCGGCCTGCCGCTGGCGCTCGCCATCATTGGCGGCGAGCCGGCGCGTTTCGCGCCGCTGTTCGATCTCTATCGCGAAGCCGCCAAGCGCGCCGGTAGTGATCTGGCGGGCCTCGCCACCAGCATCAACGTGCACGGCTTCATCGCCGAGACGACCGAGCAGGCGGCCGACGATTTTTACGGCCCGCAGGCGGAGGTGATGAACCGCATCGGCCGCGAGCGCGGCTGGGGTCCGACATCCCAAGCGCATTTCGACCAGTCGCGCGGCCCGAACGGCGCTTTGTTCGTCGGCGGCCCCGAGCAGGTGGCCGAGAAGATCGTCGCCCAGCACAAGATCTTCAAAAACGACCGCTTCCTGCTGCAGATGGCGATCGGCACCATGCCGCATGCCAAGATCATGAAGGCGATCGAACTCTACGGCACCAGGGTCGCGCCGATCGTACGCAAGGAAACAGCCAAGGCTGAGCCGGCACCGGCAGCGCCGGTCGCCTGACCCGGAGTCCGGTGCGAGCGGCCTCAATCCCGAAGCCGGCTCATGGAACCCTCGCCCGTAACTCCGCGTTTCTTGGAGGCGGTTGCCGTGCGAAGGGGCGCCGGCTTGAGGGGTGACTATGAAAACCGAACCCACTGCCTGGGGTCAGGAGATTTCCGATGAACCGGAATCGCGTGCCGCGGCTCGCGCCGACACGCGTCTGATGCGTTCGTTGTTGATCGGCATCTTCCTGTTCATGGCCATCTACGCGCTTTATTTCGCCCGCGCCTTCTTCATGCCGGTCATGCTGGCATTCCTGCTTGCGCTGACGCTGACGCCGATCGTCCGGCTCCTGCGCAAGCACGGCATCCCCGAAGTGATTTCGGCGACCCTCCTGGTGCTGCTCTCGATCTGCGCCTTTGCCATTGTAGGCTACCTGCTCAGCGGCCCGATCATCGACCTCATCAACAACACCTCGTCGATCGGCCAGCAGCTCGCCGAACGGCTGGCGCAATTGCGCCAGCCATTCGAAAAGATCATGCAGATTTCGCACCAGATCGAGCAGCTGACCGAGACCTCGCAGGAGTCGGGCATTCAGAAGGTGGCGGTGGCGCAGTCCGGCATCCTGTCGGCGGCCGCCAGCAACATCCTGTCGGCGGGAACAGGTCTCACCATCATCTTCGTGCTGTCGCTGTTCCTGCTCGCCTCCGGCACGATGTTTTATGAAAAGATCATCCAGTCCTTCGCCCGCCTAAGCGAAAAGAAGCGGGCGCTGCGCGTCGTCTATGACGTCGAGCGCGAAATCTCGCACTATCTGCTCACCGTCACCATCATCAATGCCGGCCTCGGCACGGTCATCGCTCTTGGTCTGTGGGCGCTCGGCATGCCAAATCCGCTGGTCTGGGGCGTCGCTGCCGCCCTGCTCAACTTCCTGCCCTATGTCGGAGCGCTGATCACCATCGTGCTGGTCACGATTATGGCGCTGATCAGCTTCGATACCATCTTCTACGCGCTTCTGGCGCCGGCCTTCGTGATCTTGTGCGACATCATCGAAGGCCAGTTCGTCACACCGATGGTGGTCGGCAGGCGCCTCGAGATCAACGCCGTGGCGATTTTCATCGCCATCGCCTTCTGGTCATGGTTGTGGGGCTTCGTCGGCGCCCTGATGGCGGTGCCGCTGCTGGTCGTCATCAAGGTATTCTGCGATCATTTCGACGGGCTCAGCCATGTCGGCAATTTTCTCGCCGCGCAGCACACGGCTGTCATCGAGGACGAGGACGTCGCCGACACTGAAGCTGTCAAAGGCTGATCAATATTTTTGAATTTGCGGCGCTGCCGGATGCTTCCTACATGCGGTCCTGACACAGGATCCCGTTCATGACCGACCTTTCCGTTCTCGACCTGTCGCCGATCGTCGAAGGCAGCGATGCCTCGCAGTCGCTGGCCAACTCGCTCGATCTTGCCCGCCATGCCGAGCGGCTGGGCTACAAGCGCTTCTGGCTCGCCGAGCATCACAACATGCCGGGCATCGCCAGCGCCGCCACAGCAGTCGTCATTGCCCATGTCGCCGGCGGCACCAAGACCATTCGCGTCGGCGCCGGCGGCATCATGCTGCCCAACCATTCGCCGCTGGTGATTGCCGAGCAGTTCGGCACGCTGGCCGCCTTGCATCCGGGCCGCATCGATCTCGGCATCGGCCGGGCGCCCGGCACCGACATGGGCACCGCCCGTGCCTTGCGCCGCAATCTCGAGACCGGGGTCGACAATTTCCCTCAGGATGTCGTCGAGCTGATGGGCTATTTCCAGCCAGCCGAGGAGGGCCAGCGCATCCGGGCCGTGCCCGGCGAAGGCCAGGACGTATCGGTCTGGATCCTCGGCTCCAGCCTCTACGGCGCGCAGCTCGCCGCCATGCTCGGCCTGCCCTACGCCTTCGCCTCGCATTTCGCGCCGGCGGAGCTGGATCACGCGCTGGACGTCTACCGCTCGCGCTTCCAGCCGTCGGAGCAGCTCGACAAGCCGCATGTCATGCTCGGCCTCAACGTCTTTGCCGCGCCCACCGACGCCGAGGCACGTTTGTTATTCACCTCGCTGCAACAGGCCTTCGTCAATCTGCGCACCGGTCGGGCCGGCCGGCTGCCGCCACCTGTCGAGAACTATGACCGCGATCTCGATCCGATGGCCAAGACCATGCTCGGCCAGGCACTGTCCTGCGCCGTCGTCGGCTCCCCGGAAACGGTACGGCAAGGCATCGATGCCTTCGTGCGCCGCACCGGCGCCGACGAACTGATGGTCACCGCGCAGATTTTTGATCATGCGGCGCGGGTGCGGTCGTTCGAGATCCTGGCCGAGGCGCACAAATCCCTGTCGCAGGCGGCCTGAGAAGTCCTGGTACGACTTACGCCGGGGGAAGGCTACGCGCTCACGCTCTGCGCAATCGCGCCGAGCGGACGGCATGAATTGCGGATCATCAGCCGGCCCTTGAGCAAAAGCTTGCGCGGCGGCGCGTCCCTGTTGCCGGCAAGACGGTCGAGAAGCAGATTGGCCGCCTGTTCTCCGATCGCCTGCACCGGTTGGGCCACCGTGGTCAACTGCGGCTGGAACACGTCGGACCATGGAAAGTCGTCGAAGCAGGCGACCGAAATGTCTTCCGGGCAGGACAGGCCGATGTCGCGGATCGCCTTCATGGTGCCGATCACCATCGGGTTGTTGGCCGAGAAGATAGCACTTGGCCGATCATGCGAGGAAAGCATCTGCATGGTTTCGTTATAGCCGTCGATCTCATGGAAATTGCCGAAGCGGATCAGTTCTTCGGCGATCGGCAGGCCGGCGGCGTGAAGCGCCTCGCGATATCCCGCCATGCGGTCATGCATCGGCGAGATGTCCGAGGTGCCGGTGATGTAACCGATGCGCCGGTGGCCGAGATTGATCAGATAGGTGATGGCGTCGAACACCGCGCGCTGGTTGTCCAGCACCACGGCATCGGTGTCGACGCCTTTGCAGATACGATCGAGCAGCACGACCGGCACGTTGGCGTCGTCGACGATCCGCTTGAGGATCGCGCCGTCGCCGACGCGCGCCACGATCAGCCCGTCGACCATGCGGTCGAGCAGCAGCTTGATCTGGTCGTCCTGGGTGTTCAAATCCTCGTCCGTACAGCACAGCATGACGGCATAGCCGGCCCGGTCGAAGGCCTGCTGGATGACCGAGACGACATCGGTGAAGAACGGGTTGGTGATGTGCGGCACGGTCAGTCCGATGGTGCGGGTCGTGCCCATCTTCAGGCTGCGGGCGATCGCGTTGCGCTTGTAGCCGATATCGCGGATCGCCTGCTCGATGCGCTGGCTAAGCTCCGGGCTGACTGTCGCCGTGCCATTGATCAGCGCCGAAACGGTGGCGACAGAAACACGCGCCGCTTCAGCCACATGAAGCATGGTGGGCGCGGTGGATTTGCGGTGTCTTTTTTGCCCTGACGCTGTCATTTTCGAAACGTTTCGACACCCCTTGCTGGCCAATACGTACGGAATCCTGTCCTTTTATGCAAGAATCGAATTGCATCAAACGTCCGGCACCTTATACCGGCTTGACATGATCGAAACGTTTAGATTAGCGTTTGCGGGAAATTGACGACGACGGAGGGAGGCCGCCATTGTCATGCAAGAGAGCAATTCCTTTTCCCCGCAGCACGGTGCGGCTGATCGGTCGGACACCGTTCTGAGTGCCGAGCGCATTTCCAAGAGCTTCGGCGGCATCGCCGCGCTTGTCGATGTCGGCTTCGAGCTGCGTCGCGGCGAGGTTCATGCCTTGATGGGCGAGAACGGCGCCGGCAAGTCGACGCTGATGAAGATCCTCTCCGGCGTCTATACCGGCTATGACGGCACGGTCAGCGTCGATGGCCGCCCGGTCAGCTTCGGCGGCGTGCGCGACGCCGAGGATGCCGGCATCGCCATCATTCATCAGGAACTCAACCTGGTGCCCGAACTCAGCGTCGCCGACAACATCTTCCTCGGCCGCGAGAAGCTGATCGCCGGGCTGATCGTCGACCGCAAGGCAAGCAGCCGCGCGGCGGGTGCTTTGTTGCAGCGGCTCGGCATCGAACTCGATCCGCAAGCCCGCGTCGGCGCCCTGCGTGTCGGCGAGCAGCAACTGGTCGAGATCGCCAAGGCGCTGTCGATGTCGGCGCGCATCCTGATCATGGACGAGCCGACCTCGGCGCTGTCGCCGGCCGAATGCCAGCGGCTGTTCCGCATCATCCGCCAGCTTGCCGACAGCGGAGTCGCCATCGTCTACATCTCGCACCGCATCGACGAGGTCATGCATCTGGCCGGTCGCGTCACCGTGTTTCGCGACGGACGCCATGTGCTGACCGAGCCGATGGCCAGGCTCGACGAAGATGCGATCATTTCGGCGATGGTCGGCCGCAACCTGCTTGCTTCCTCCCAGGAAGAGCGCCACTCCGGCGGCAAGATCGTGCTTTCGGTCGAAAACCTGTCGCTGTCGAAACCCGATGCGCATGGCTGGCGCACGGTGATCGACGGCGTCGGCTTCGATCTTGCCGCCGGAGAGATCCTCGGCATTGGCGGGCTGCTGGGTTCGGGCCGCACCGAGATCCTGGAAGCGATCTTCGGCTCGAGCGATGGCCGTACTGGTGGCGAAATCCAGGTCGACGGCCGGCCCGTGTATATCCGTTCGCCGCGCGATGCAAGGCGGCTGGGCATCGCGCTGGTGACCGAGGATCGCAAGACGCAAGGGTTGCATCTGCAGGCTTCGATCGCGGACAATGTCGCGCTGCCGCTGGTCGGCTCGCTGGCCCGCTTCGGCATCCGCTCGCTGGCCGGCGAGCAGGGGCTGGCGCGGCAGGCGGTCGAGGCCCTCGGCATCCGCTGCCGGGACATCGATCAGCCCGCCGGTACGTTGTCGGGCGGCAACCAGCAGAAGGTCGTCATCGGCAAGTGGCTGGCAACCAGGCCAAGGGTGCTGCTGCTCGACGAGCCGACGCGCGGCATCGATGTCGGCGCCAAGCGCGAGATCTACGACCTGATCTTCAGGCTGGCGCGCGACGGCCTCGCCATCGCCGTCATCAGCTCCGAACTGCCGGAGCTGCTGCACCTCTCCGACCGCATCCTGGTGATGGCCGATGGCCGCCAGACAGGCATTCTTTCCCGCGACGCGGCCAGTGAGGAGGCCATCATGCGCCTCGCCGCCCCGCGTCGGACCATATCGAGACCAGCCGCATGACTGCCCTGAAACTCCTGTCCCGAACCAAGCTCTATTGGGGCCTGATCGCCATCTTCCTGATCGGCGTGCTCGGCTCGCCGATGAGCTCGAAGGGCAACAACATCTTCCTCTCCTACGGCAATCTGCTCGATGTGCTGCGCCAGGTGTCGACCACCGGCCTGATCGCCACCGGCATGACGGCTGTCATCATCACCGGCGGCATCGATCTCTCCGTCGGCTCGCTGATGGCTATCTGCTCGGTGGTCTGCGCCATGCTGCTGACGGTTCCAGGCGTGACACCAGGCGTCGTGCTGGGCGTGCCGACCGTCGCTTTGGTGGCGCTTTGCCTCGGTTTCGTCGTCACCCGCTTCATTTTCCAGAACCTGGCAAAATCCCGTGCCGGCGCCGACCTCCTCCGTGAGATCAAGTTGGACGGGATTCGCGGCCTGGTCACGCCCGCCGTCGTCGGCGTGGTCCTGTGCTGCCTGTCGCTGTGGTTTCTGCTGCCGCAGATCGAGCCGAAATTCGGCGTGCTCGGCGTGCTGCTGGTGGCGCCATGCGTCGGCTTGCTGTTCGGCGCGCTCAACGGCTTCATCATCGTTGCCGGGCGGCTGCAACCCTTCATCGTCACCTTGGCGATGATGGTGACGGCGCTCGGCATCGCCCGGCTGACCGCCGGCCAGAACAATGCGGTGCTGCCGGTCTATACCGGCTCCAACGCGACCGCCGATTTCGAGATCCTGCGCTCATTGGTGTTCGGCATCATCCCTATGCCGGGCCTGTTCTTCCTCGGCGCCATCCTGATCTATGGCGCGGTGCTGCGCTTCACGCCGTTCGGCCGCTATGTCTACGCCATCGGCGGCAACGAGGAGGCGGCGCGCCTCTCCGGCATCGCCGCCGGTCGCGTCAAGATCGCTACCTATGCTGTCTCCGGGCTGCTCGCCGGCATCGCCGCCGTGCTCTATGTCGCGCAGTACCGGCAAGGCAAGCCGGATGCCGGCGCCGGGCTGGAGCTCGATGCCATCGCCGCCGTGGTCATCGGCGGCACCAGCCTGATGGGCGGCCGCGGCAGTCTCACCGGCACGTTCTGCGGCGTGCTGATCTTCGGCCTGCTCTCCAACATCCTGCAGCTCCACAACATCAATTCGAACCTTCAGCTGGTGCTGAAGGGGATGATCATCATCGGCACCGTGCTCGTGCAGGAGCGCAATGCCGGTGATCTCCTGGCCTATCTGCGCCTGCCCGGCGGGCAATCGGCGCACAAGGAAACGGCCGCGGCAAAGCGGCCGTCGCAAGAGACACCGTCTCTCAATCTCGGAGGAAACAAAAAATGAAACGACGTGACATGCTGAAGCTTGCCGCCCTGACCGCGGCGCTGCTGACCACCACCGCGCTTCTGACCACCGGCAATGCCTTCGCCCAGGACAAGAAGTGGAAGATCGGCTTCTCGCAGGTGACGACCATCGAGCCCTGGCGCGCGCAGTTCAACAAGGACATCCTGGCCGAAGCCGCCAAGCATCCCGAGGTCGAACTGATCATCACCGACGGCGAGGACAAGACCGAAAAGCAGGTCGCCGATGTCGAGAACCTGATCCGCCAGGAGGTCGATGCGCTGTTGGTGTCGCCGAAGGAATCGGCCGGCCTGACCGGCGTCGTGCAGCAGGCGATCGATGCCAAGATCCCGGTCTTCGTGCTCGACCGCAATGTCGAGACCAAGGACTACACGCAGTTCGTCGGTGGCGACAACGCGCTGATCGGCCGCGCGGCCGGCGAATATGCCGTCGAACTGCTTGGCGGCAAGGGCAAGGCTGCAGGCAACGTCGTCGAGATCTGGGGCGGCATGGGCACCCAGCCGGCGCATGACCGCCACGACGGCTTCCACGAATTCACCGACAAAGAGCCGGGCATCAAATATCTGCTCGACCAGCAGTCGGGCGACTGGAAGCAGGATCAGGCCTACAATCTGATGGCCAACGCGCTGAAGAGCAACGAGAAGATCGATCTCGTTTACGGACACAACGATCCGATGGCCTACGGCGCCTATCTCGCCGCCAAGGATGTCGGCCGCGAGAAGGACATCAAGTTCATTGGTATCGACGGCCTGCCCAACGAAGGCGTGCAGATGGTCAACAAGGGCGAGCTGACGGCAACCTTCACCTATGTCACTCCCGGTGCCGAAGGCCTGCGCCAGGCGATCAAGTTCCTCAACGGCGAGAAGGTCGAAAAGACCATCACTCTGCCGACCGAGAAGATCACCAAGGAAAACGCCGCCCAGGTGCTGAAGGACAACGGCCTCTGAGCCAAGCTTCCTGCCGGGTGCCTTTTTGGCGCCCGGCGGTCTAAGCCAGCTTCACCAGCAGCTTCATGAAGGTGGCGATCTCCTTGGCGGAGAGCGGCGCCAGCGTTTCCTGGGTGATCTCGCGCGCCAGCGGGATCAGGCGGTCGATGGCATCGCGGCCTGCCGCGGTCAGATTGACCAGCAGCCGTCTCTTGTCGACCTCGTGCCTGGAAAGCTCGACCAGGCCGCGCGCCTTCAGCCGGTCGATGACGCCCTTCACCGTCGCCGCATCCATCGCGATCAGCGTGCCGAGCTGGTTCTGCGAGGTCTCGCCGACGTCACGCAGCTTGGCCAACGCCGCGAATTGCGGCGGCGTCAGATCGCCGATATGCGCGGCAAATATCGCCACATGGCGCTGATGCGCCTTGCGCAGGATGAAGCCGACCTGCTCCTGCAGCAGGTAATCCTGGTCGTCCGGCGCCTCGACCTCGACCAGCTTGAGCAGATTGTCCTCGCCGCTCACCGCAAGCCATCCCAGGCTTTGATGTCATCGGCCGCGAGACCACCCATGCGATTGTGGATGCGCGGGCCACAGGTCATGGCGAGGCAGAACAGGATTTCGTCTGGGCGCGGACCATCGCTGATGCCGACTTCCATGGCGTCGAAATGGCTGCGCACATAGGCGGCGTTGATGTGGCCGAGCGGTACATCGAGCTTTGAACCGAACGCGCCGACCTTTTTGGCCGACGGCACGATCGCCTTGGCGTCGCCGAGCCGTTCGCGCATGGCGTAGCCGCCGGGCACATGCCACAGCGCACCGTGCTCCAACTCGCCCGCCGTGCCGACAATGGCGCCCTTGCCGTAGCCGTCGATCTGCTTGACGTCGCCGCCGAGCGCCGCGATCAGCCGGTCGGCGAGCAACAGGCCGAGCGGCTTCAGATCGTCCATGGCGCTCTGCAAGTCTTCGACATAGCGCCCGGCGAACGGGTTTTTCACCAGGGCCATGGCGGCGGCGCGGCGGCGCGGCACCTGGGCCACCGGCCCGCCCTCGTGAAAAATCTCTTCGGTCAGCACCGCGATTTTGCGGATCGAAAACTCAGGCATGGGCAACTTCCTCCCTCGAACTTTTGTTGGGCGCTGCAAGCGCAACCGAGCCACTGATGCGGATCTCACCGCCAAGAAACAGCGCCGATGCGGCAATCAGGCCGCGCCGGCGAAAATCTTCGGCGACGGCAAGGCCTTTGTCCAGCGCCCGCGCCACTTCGCCAAGGCCAAGCGTGCCGACACCATGTGTCACCAGCCGCGCGCCGAGATCGCTGTCGGGCGACAGTTCGTGCGCGGGAATGCGCTTGATGGCGGGATTGCCGGGCAGGTCCACCGCGTTGGCAATGAGGGTCGCTGCCGCATCTGCCTCGGCGCCGGTCCGCGCGAGCACGGTGACGGCGTCGGCAATGCCAAGCGAGAAGGAGCGGCCGCGCCAGCCGCTGGTGGCAACGCCACGAACGCCATCTTCCGCGCGGATCGTGATCCGGTCCGCCATGCCGTTACCGGTGCCGGCGACCGCCAATCCCATCGACTGTCCCCTGCCGATATGGATTGCGCAGTCGCCACCATTGTTGACATAGGCGCGATCGAGCTTGCGGCCGGCAAGCAATGCGGCGAGCATTTCGTCGGCTACCGATCCCGCGACGGCGGCCATCGGTGTTATGAAGCATTCCGCCAGGGGCATGACGGCTGCTTCCATGCGGCGCGCCGTCGGGCCGGCGAAGCTGCGAGGCGCCAGGAAAAACGCCGGTAGTCGCAATTCGGGGAGCTCCTCGACCAGCTCCATCAGGATCGTCTGGAACCGCGCTACCGCCTGTTCATAGGCTCGGCGGCATTCATCCGCCTCACCAAAAACCTCGACGATCAGGTCGATCGGCCCGTGGTTGAGATGGAGCCGCTTGCCGTCCTGCAGCCAGTTGGCTTGCGGCCCTTGCATCACCCGGCCCCGTTCGAGCCGGCACGGCGCAGCTGCGCGAGTGGCGGCCATGGATTGGTGGCTTCGGCGCCTGTGCCGCGGCGCGGATTGAGGTACTCACCGCCTTTTGCGACAATATCCTCGACGCTGCGGATCTCGGCCTCGTACCCGCCGAGCCTGACATAGTCGTCGCGGCGCAGCGTGAATTCGATAGGCGCCACCAGCGCCGGCGTCGGCACATAGCCGAAGGCACCCTCAGGCACTCTGGTGACATCGACCATCAGCGTGATGCCGCCGCCCGGCCAGACATAGACCGGCGCGCCGCCGACCGTGACATAGGTGGTCAGGCCCTGAACCGAGCGGGTGAGGTTGACCGGGTTTTCGGTGACGCCGGCCCGCAGCGAGCCGCCGGCGCCGCCGATGAACAGCACTGTGCACAAAGCTGGCTCGCAATTGTCCTCGATCAGCCCGACCGACTTCTGCAGCCGTTCGGGGAAAGGTTTTTGCACCGGTTTCAGTTCGTCGTCGAGTTCGTAATAGGCGAACTGTTCCCCGGTGGTCGACACCATCAGCAGCGACAGCCCCGGCCGCGCGCCTTTCTTGGCGTTCCACTCTCCGAGGATCGACAGCGGGTCTGAAATGCTGGTGCCGCCCCAGCCAAGCCCGGGTTCGGAGACCTTGAAATAGCGGCCCGGCGTCGAACGGCGGCCGATGATTTTTATCCCGGTATCCTGCCAGCCCAGCACCTTGCCGGCCTGATGCTCGGAAACGACGCCGGTGATGTGGTCGTCGACCACCACCACCTCGTCGACAAGGCCGCGCCATTGCGTGGCGAACATGCCGATGGTGGCCGAGCCGCAGCCGACGCGCATTCGGTGTTCCTGCTTGCCGTCGATGACAGGTGCTTTGCCGGCTTCGACTATGATGGTGGCGCCGCCGTCGATGGCCAGTTCCACCGGCTTGCGGTTGCACAGATTGAGCAGCGCGTCACAGGTGGCGCGTCCCTCGGCCTTGGAGCCGCCGGTCAGATGGTGCACACCGCCCAGCGACAGCATCTGCGAGCCATACTCGCCCGTCGTGACATGGCCGATCGCTTCTCCTTGCGATCGTACGACAGCCGTTTCGGGTCCGATATGACGGTCGGTGTCGATCTTCACCTTGACGCCGCAATAGGAGAAGATGCCCTCGGTGACGACGGTGACGAGATCGACGCCTTCGACCTCCTGGCTGACGATGAAGGGGGCCGGCTTGTAGTCGGGATAGGTGGTGCCGGCGCCGATTGCGGTGACGAAGCGGCGGCCGGTGTTGACCAGTTCGCCGTCCCAGGCCTCGCCCTCGGCGACGAACGGCACGATCGCCGCGCCGGTCTCGGCCGCATGATCGAGGATGGTCAGCGGGTCCGTCCGCACGATCCTGCCGCCGACATTGCCGTAGCGGTCGCATGCGCCGGTGCGCCCGTCAGCGATGTAGCACATCACCGGACAGGCATCGCAGCGGATCTTCTCCGCCACAAGCTTCTCGCCGGGATCATGCGTTTCGAAGCGCTCGGCAAGCTCGCTCATCGGCGTGCCTCCTTTTCGCGGATGCCATCTTTTTCGCGGATGCCAGCGCGGATACGCGTCGGCGTCGCCGGAATCTTGGTGACCAGCACGCCGGTGGCGTGGCGGATGGCATTGAGGATCGCCGGCGCCGTCGGGATCAGCACGTGCTCGCCCAAACCCTTGGCACCAAAGGGTCCTTCCGGATCCGGAACTTCTATCAGGATGGTTTCGATCGGCGGCACGTCGCCAATGGTCGGGATGAGATAATCGTGCAAATTCTCGGTGCGGCCGGGGATATACTCTTCCATCAGCGCCATGCCGATGCCTTGCGCAATGCCGCCTTCGATCTGGCCCTCGGCCAGCAGCGGGTTGATCGCCTTGCCGACATCATGCGCGGCGGTGATTTTCAGCAGCTTCACCGTGCCGAGCTTGAGGTCGACCTCCAATTCGGCGATCTGCGCGCCATAGCCGTAGACGGCGTAGGGTTTGCCCTGGCCCTTGGCGTCGAGGGGCAGCGTCGGCGGGTCGTAGGTCTCCTCGGCGCGAAAGACGAAGCCTTCGGCATCCACGTCCAATGTGGTGAGATCGATGCGGCGGGTGGCTTCTCCCTCGCGGATGACGATCGCCGAACCGTCCAGTTGCAGAGCGGCTTTTTCCGAAACATTGGCGAAGCGCAGGATCTTTTCGCGCAAGGCGCGGCCAGCCTTTTCGGCCGCCTTGCCGGTGACGAAGGTCTGGCGCGAGGCCGAGGTCTTGCCGGCGTCGGGGGTGATGGCTGTATCGGCGCTCTTCAACTGAAATTTCTCAAGCGGCAGGCCGAGCGCGTCGGCGCATATCTGGGCGATGACCGTGTTCGAACCCTGGCCGATATCGACAGCGCCCTGGTGCAGGATGACCGTGCCGTCAGCCGCGATGCCGACCCGGATGGTCGACGGGTTGGGCAGCGAGGTGTTGCCGCAGCCATACCAGCAGGACGCGATGCCAACACCGCGCTTTCTATCCCTGCTGGCGCTGTTGAATGCATCCGCATCAGCCGTTGCGCGCACCCAGTGCGGCTGCAGCGATTCGAGGCATTCGGCAATGCCGACGCCGGACTCCAGAAGCTGCCCGGTAACCGTTTCGGATCCGTTACGAAGGCAGTTCTTCAAGCGAAAATCGAGCCGGTCCATGCCGAGCTTGCCGGCTAGCTCGTCATACAGCGTCTCCTGCATGATCGTCGCCTGCGGCACGCCGAAGCCGCGGAAGGCGCCGGAGATCGGCCCATGCGTGTGGATGGCGCGGCCTTCGGCGCGGTAATTCGGCGTCGCGTAGGGTCCGGAGGCGTGCACCGGCACGCGGTTGGCCACGGTAGGGCCCCAGCTTGCATAGGCGCCAGTGTTGAAGTCACCTTCGAAGATCATGCCGGTGACAAGGCCGTCGGCATCGGCGCCGATGGTCGCCTTCATCTCGGCCGGATGGCGCTTGGTGGTCGACACCATCGATTCGTTGCGGGTGTAGGCAAGTGCCGCCGGCCGCCCCGTCTTCATCGCCACCAGGCCGATCAGCGGCTGCAGCGAAACGTCGAGCTTGGACCCGAAACCGCCGCCGGTCGCGGTCGGCACGATGCGCACCTTGTCGACGGCTAGGCCGAGCACCTTCGCCGTCTCGTCGCGGTCCATATAGGGCGCCTGGGTGCAGGCGACGACGACCAGCGTGTCGCCGTCCAGATAGGCATAGCCGGCTTCCGGTTCGATATAGGCGTGCTCGACATAGGAGGTGTCGATGGCGCCGGACACGGTGAACGCAGCGCCGGCAAGCGCCGTCTCGGGGTCGCCTCGCTCGACCAGGCCGGAGGTGAGCAGGTTCGCCGGCCGACTTTCATGGATCAGCGCAGCACCCTCAGCCTGCGCCTCGGCAGGTTGCAGAAAATGCGGCAGTTCGCTCCAGCGGACAGGAAAATCCGACAAATCGAGATCGAGTATCGCCTCGCGCTCGCCGGCAACCAGCGCCACCGCCTCGCCACGGAGCCGCGCAAACCCTTCGGCCAGCGCCGGCTGGTCGGCGAACGGGCCGATAGCGCCGAAACAGTTTTTTCCGGGAATGTCGGCTGCTGTGAAGACACCGGCTATGCCGGGATGCGCCTTCGTCCAGCCGTCGAGGTCGCCGAAGGCGAAGCTGGCGTGATAATGCGGCGAGCGGACCACCAGCACGGCCAGCGCATCGGCGGGGAAGGAATCGCCGCCGAATTTCTCAGCCCCGGTGACCTTCGGCACGCCATCGAGCCGGACGGGTGAGGAGCCGATCGCATGGCCTGATCGAGGCAAGCGGAAATCGAGGCTTGCGCCCTGCAGGGACGCATCCATCACCGCCGCGATGATCTTCCGGTAGCCGGTGCAGCGGCAGAGAATACCGCCCAGCGCATCCTGCACCTCGGCCTCGGTCGGGCTTGGCTGTTTGTCCAGCAACGCCGTTGCCGCGACCAGCAGCGCCGGCGTGCAGATGCCGCACTGCGCCGCGCCATGGGCAAGGAACGAGGCCTGCAGCGCCGACAGCCGGCCATTGGCGAGGCCTTCGACGGATGTTACCGCCGTCCCGGCGGCGGAAGCCGCCGACATCAGGCAGGCGCAGACCGGATCGCCGTCGACCAGCACCGTACAGGCGCCGCAGTCGCCGGCGTCGCAGCCGATCTTGGTGCCGGTCAACAGCAATTCATCGCGCAACACCAGGGACAGGCGGCGCAGGGGCGGCACATTGACCGAGACGGCGGTGCCATTGACCTCGAAGGCGATATCGGCGCGCGCAGCGCCGAAGCCTGGCTGGGCACTGCCCGGATCGGGCAGGGCTTCACGCGCGTCAGGCCAATTTTGGCTCATGCCGCCACCTCTTCGCCAGTCGTACGCCCCATAGCCGCGAGCACCGTGCGGGCAACAATCTCGCGCACCGCATCGAGCCGGTATTCGGCGCTGCCGCGCACATCGGCGATCGGCGACAGTTCTGCCATCGGCGCGGCCAGGACCGCGTCGGCGAGTCCGCCGTCCACCGGCAGACCGTGCAGCGCGGCTTCGACGCCGGCCAGCCGCTTGGCCACCACCGAACAGGAGCCGGCGGCGACCGCCGCTTGCCGGACAAGGCCATCCTGGACGACCAGACGCGCCGCCACCATGGCGATGGAAATGACGAGATAACGGCGCGCGCCGAGCTTGACGAAAGCCGACGTGCCGCTGGGCTTCGGCACGCGGATGGCCGTGACCATCTCACCGGGCAGCAGAGCGGTTCGGCGGTTGCCGAGAATGAAGTCCTGCAACGGCAGATGCCGCGTCGCGGCCACCGAGCGCAGCTCGACCTCGGCATCGAGGATGAGCAGGCCCGGCACCCCGTCGGCGGCCGGCGAGGCGTTGCAGAGATTGCCGGCGACCGAGGCGACGTTCTGGATTTGCATCGAGCCGACCTCTCGCGCCGCCTGTTTCAGCGCGTGGAAGGCCGGAGGCAAGGGATGGCGGACGATGTCGGTCCAGGTCGTGCGCGCGCCGATGACGAAATGGTCGTGCGTCTCGGCAATGCCGCGCAGCGCCGCCAGGCCGTTGATGTCGAGAACATTGTCGCGGAAGGGTTTGCTGCCCTGTGCCGGATAGAAATCGGTGCCGCCGGCAAGGATGCGCCAGGCGCCCTCGCCAAGCAAAGCGAGCGCTTCGTCGACCGAGGTGGGTTTCGCGTAACGGATCACGCTTTGCCTTCCAGAAAGGAACTTTCCGAATCCGGTATTTCCGGCGTTCGAGCCGAGAAACTCATTCGTATGCAAATGATATCAAGCCCGCAGGATTTGTCAAAGCCCGAGTTTGCGGCGGCCCGGCCGGCACGCATTTGTTATGTCGCGAGAGGTTGACGCCGCCGGCCATCTGGTCAAGTTTCTGCGTCCGGTCGCGTCAGCGGCATTTTCCACTGGAGCCTGCATACGGAAGAGGAAAGCCCATGGCCGACGAGGCGCTTGTTGTCATCGACCTGCAGAACGACTTTTGTCCCGGCGGCGCGCTGGCGGTTGCCGGCGGCGATGAGATCGTGCCGCTGGTCAACGACCTGATCCGGCGAACCGACCATGTCGTGCTGACGCAGGACTGGCATCCCGCCGGTCATTCCAGCTTTGCCTCCAGCCATCCGGGCGCGCAGCCTTTCACGATGATCGAAATGCCCTATGGTCAGCAGACGCTGTGGCCGGACCACTGCATCCAGGGCAGCTTGGGCTCGGATTTCCATTCCGGCCTCGCCTGGACCAAGGCCGAGCTCGTCATTCGCAAGGGATTTAGGCCTGATATCGACAGCTATTCGGCTTTCTTCGAGAACGACCGCACGACCCAGACCGGCCTTGCCGGCTACCTCCGGGAGCGCGGCATCGACACGCTGACCCTGGTCGGGCTGGCGACCGATTTCTGCGTCGGCTTTTCGGCGCTGGACGCCGTCAGCCAGGGCTTCAAAACCACAGTGCGGCTCGATGCCTGCCGCGGCATCGATCTCAACGGTTCGCTCGATGCCATGCTGCAGCGCCTGCGCGACGCCGGCGTGACGCTCGAAGATCCTTTGTCGGATTGAACGGCCGTTGGGCAAGCACCCCCTCACCCGGATTGCCAGCCGAATTGCGAAGGGCAATTCGGGGCAATCCGACCTCTCCCCGAGGGGAGAGGAGAAGGCGAGCGTCGGCGCCGAGTCTCTTCTCCCCTCGGGGAGAAGGTGGCCGCGCAGCGGCCGGATGAGGGGGCCTTTTTTATATTTGATCCCCTTGTCGGCAGCATGCGCTGCAATGATTGCCGCGATGCTGTTTCCGGCACAGGCATTCGCGGCCGAAGACCACGGCCTGCCCGGCGCTTCGATGTCGCTGTGGTGGGCGCTGCCCTTTGCCGGGCTGCTATTGTCGATCGCCACCGGTCCGCTGCTGTTTCCTCATGCCTGGGAACATCACTACGGCAAGATATCGGCCCTTTGGGCCGCACTGGTGATCGTGCCGCTGGCGGCTGCCTTCGGTGTTCCCACAGCGACCGAAGCGGTGCTGCATGCGTTGCTCACGGAATACATGTCGTTCATCATCCTGCTGTTTGCGCTGTTCACCATTTCGGGCGGCATTCTCCTTGCCGGCAACATTCACGGCACGCCGCTGGTGAATGCAGGCCTGCTGCTGGTCGGCGCACTGCTGGCCTCGGTGATAGGCACGACCGGTGCCTCGATGATCCTGATCCGGCCGATCATCCGCGCCAACGATAACAGGCCGTTCAACGCCCATGTCGTCATCTTCTTCATCTTCCTGGTGTCCAACATCGGCGGCTCGCTGACGCCGCTTGGCGATCCGCCGCTGTTCGTCGGCTTCCTCAGAGGTGTCGACTTCTTCTGGACGACCGCCAATCTCTGGCGCGAGACCCTGTTCGTCGGCGGTGCCGTGCTGGCCGTTTTTCTGGGCATCGACATCATCCTGCATCGGCGCGAGGCTGGCGCGCCGAAGATCAAGGATCCGACGCCGGACACGACGGTGCGTCTGCGCGGCCTGGCCAACCTTCCGCTGCTGGCAGGTGTGATCGGCGCCATCCTGCTGTCGGCGGCCTGGAAGCCGGGCGTCAGCTTCTCCGTGTTCGGGGTTAGCCTGGAACTGCAGAACCTGGTGCGCGATGCCATCATCCTGGCGCTCGCCCTGCTGTCGCTTCCGCTCTCCTACAAGAGCCACCGCGAGGCGAACGGCTTCAACTGGGGTCCGATAGCGGAGGTGGCCAAATTGTTTGCCGGCATCTTCGTCTGCATCGTGCCGGTCATCGCCATCCTCAGGGCGAGCCATGAGGGGGCACTGGCGCCGCTGGTGTCGCTTGTCAGTTCACCCTCGGGTGCGCCCAACGACCTCGCCTATTTCTGGCTGACTGGGGCGCTGTCATCCTTCCTCGACAATGCGCCGACCTATCTGGTGTTTTTCGAGCTTGCCGGCGGCGACCCCCGGCACCTGATGACGGAGTTCGCTTCGACGCTTGCCGCGATCTCGGCCGGCGCGGTGTTCATGGGCGCCAACACCTATATCGGCAATGCACCGAACTTCATGGTCTACGCCATCGCCCGCCATCGCGGCGTGAAGATGCCGGGCTTCTTCGGCTACATGCTGTGGTCTGGGCTGGTGCTGATCCCGATATTTTTGGTCGCGGGCTTTCTGTTCTTCGGCTGATCACCCGACGCCGACATAGCGGCGGACCGCCGACGGGTCGGCGCGCAACTTCTCGACGTCGACCGTCTCGCGGTTGCGGCCGTTTTCGATGAAGGCAACGTGGTCGGCGATCGAAAGCACCGCATCGACACGCTGCTCGACCAGGATGGTCGAGACGCCCATGTCGCGCAGCTTCGACACCGTCTCGCGGATCTTGGCGATCATCGACGGCATCAGCCCTTCGGTCGGCTCGTCGAGCAGCAGCACTTGCGGTTCGAGACAGAGCGCGCGCGCCATGGCCAGCATCTGCTGTTCGCCGCCGGACAGCGTGCCCGAGCGCTGCCGCAGCCGCTGGCGCAGCAGCGGGAACAGGTCGAGGACATTTTCCCGCACGGCCTTGCCCTTGCCGCGCGCCATCAGGCCGATCTCGATGTTTTCGGCCACCGTCATTTCGGCGAACAGCCGTCTGCCCTGCGGTACATAGGCGACGCCGGCCTTGGGCACCTCATGCGCCGGTAGACCGGTCAACTCTTGGCCAGCCAGTTTGATCGAGCCGGCGCTTGAGGGAACCAGCCCCATGATGGCTTTGAGCGTCGTCGTCTTGCCGGCGCCGTTGCGGCCGAACAGACACAGCACCTCGCCCTTGTTCAGCACCAGATCGAGGCCATAGAGCACCTGGACCTCGCCATAGAAGCAGTCGAGCCCCGAAATGGTGAGTGCTTGAGACTTAGGTTCAGTCATGGGGCGGTCCCAAGATAGGCTTCCTGCACCGCCGCGTTCTCGCGGATCGCTTCGGGGGTGCCTTCGGCCAGGATCTTGCCGGCATTGAAGACGGTGACGCGGTCGGCCAGTTGCATGACCACGGGCATGTTGTGCTCGATCAGAAGCACGGTGGCGTTCTTGGCGATCTCGCGCACCAGCGTGATGAAATTGTCGATCTCAGAGTCGGCCAGGCCTTGCGTCGGCTCGTCGAGGATCAGCAGGCGCGGCTTCAGCGCCAGGCCCATCGCCACTTCCAACAGGCGCTGATGGCCGTAGGACAATTGGCCGGCCGGCATGTGGGCACGATCGGCCAGGCCGGTGCGTTCCAGTGCGGTCATGACAGCGGCCTGTATCGCGTTCTTGGAATGGCTGTCATGCCGCAGCGTCAGTTGCGCGGGCAGCGCGACGTTGGCGTAAACGGACAGGTTGGCATAGACGCTGGTGAGCTGGAAGGTGTAGGCGATGCCCCTGCGCACCCTGACATAGGCAGGCAGATTGGTGATGTCGGCGCCGTCGAAGACGATCATGCCGGCAGATGGCTGGATGCGGCCGCTGACCAGGCTGACGAAGGTGGTCTTCCCCGCCCCGTTGGGGCCGATCACGGCGCGGATCTCGCCCGGCATCAGCGCGAAATCGACATTGTCGACGGCGCGCAGACCACCGAAATTGCGCGACAGGCCCTTGGTGGTCAAAAGCGGCATCATGGCAGCCACCCGAGCCAGCGCTGGCGGATGCTGCCCAGAATGCCTTTCGGGAAAAACAGCACCAGCAGGATCAGCGCGATGCCGACGATCAGCAGATAGGCGGAGGTGTAGCCGCTGGTGATATCGATGACATAGTACATGAACAGCGTGCCGATCAGCGGTCCGAGCGTCGTCGCGGCACCCCCCAGCAGCACCCACAGCAGCGGCAGGATCGAATACTGCACCGACGCGAAGCTCGATCCGACATAGCCGAACAGCAGCGCATAGGCGGCCCCCGAGGCCGCGCAGATGGTGCCGGAGATGACGACGGCGGCGAGCTTGTTCGAAAACGTGTCGTAGCCGAGCATCTTCGTGCGCTCCTCATTCTCGCGGATGGCGACCAGCACGCGGCCATAGCGGGAGCGGACGATGGCCAATGTGACGAGCAGCACGATGGAAAACAGCGCCAGCGCTGTCATGTAGCGCACCGTCGGATTGGTGAGTTCGAGCGATGTAGCGCCAAAGCTGAGCACCCGCGCCGGCTGCGGCACGACCATGCCTTGGTCGCCGCCGGTCCAAGTCGCGAAGTAGAGGATGAGGAGGTAGAACACTTGAGCGAACATCATGGTGACGATCATGAAGGCGACGCCCGTGGTGCGCAACGCCAGCAGGCCGATCACCAGCGCCAGGAGCGCACCGCAGGCAATCCCAGCGGCAAATGCCGCTGGTACGCCCCAGCCAAGCTGGATGACGGCAAGGCCGGCGCCATAGAGACCGGCGGAGAAGAACATGGCATGGCCAAGGCTGAGCAGGCCGACATAGCCGAACAGCATGTTGTAGCCCATGGCGAACACCGCCAGCACCATGATGCGGGCGAGCAGGCCGTGATAATACTCCGGCAAAAGGAAGCTCAGCACGAAGAGCAGCGCGATGACGCCGAGATGCAAGGCATAGGCTTTTGCCGGCGAAGCTTCGCTCATCGCGATGCCGTCCCGAACAGGCCTTGCGGGCGGAACACCAGCACCATGGCGACCAGCAGCGTTGCGATGATCTTGGCCAAAGTCGGCGAGAAGAACATCGAGATGATGCCGTCGGAGAGGCCGATCAGCACGGCGGCGACGACCGTGCCGCGCAGCGAGCCGAGGCCGCCGATGATGACGACGATAAAGGAGAGCAGCAGCGGATCCTGTCCCATCAGATAATGCGCCTGGCTGATCGGCACGATCAGCACCGCGGCAATGGCCGCCAGCATGGCGCCGAGCGCGAAGACGCAGCCATAGACACGGCCGACAGGGATGCCGAAGGCTTGCGCCGTCTCGCTGTCATACTGCGTGGCGCGCATGACGAGGCCGATCCTGGTGCGCGTCAGCACCAGCCATGTCGCGGTGAGCAGCAGCGCGGAAGCGGCGATAACAGACAGTTTGTAGCCGGAGTAACCGAACCAAGGCAAAAGGATGCGGTAGCTGAACGGCGGCTCCACCGGCCGCGCCTCCGGGCCGTAAAAAGTCAGCGCCAATTGCTGGATGATGTAGAGCATGCCGATGGTGGCGACGATGGTGGCTTCCGGGTTGTAGTTGAGCCGGCGCAGCACCAGCCGTTCGGCGACCAACGCAATGGCGCCGACGATCAGCGGCGCAATCACCAGCGCCGCCAGGAAGCCGAGCACAGGGTGACCGCCGATGGCCGTGGTGATCGCCCAGGCGAGCACCGCGCCCAGCATGAAGAACTCGCCATGCGCGACATTGACCACCCGCATGACGCCGAACACCAGGGACAGCCCGAGCGCGGTCAGCGCCAGCACCGCGGATGTGACGAGGCCTTCGAGGGCGGCGAGGAGAAGGTGGGGACCGAAGTGCATCGGCTACGCACCGGCGGATGCGCGAGGCACCCCCCTCTGTCCTGCCGGACATCTCCCCCGCAAGGGGGGAGATTGGATGTCCTCACTGGTTTCGCCAACCATCAACGCTCGCAGATGGACGCCGCCGCACGAACTGCCGATCTCCCCCCATGCGGGGGAGATGTCCGGCAGGACAGAGGGGGGTGCCTTGGCGCTCACGCTGCTGAAGCTAAGCCTCACAGCGCCTGCGTCGTGTAATCTCCCTCGGCCTCGTAAAGCCCGTCTTCGATCTTGGTCTTGTGCACGACCTTGAGCTTGCCGCCTTCGACCTTGGAGATGTTCTGGATGCCGAAGCACTGGTGGATCTTGCCGTTGAAGGTTTTCGGCCCCTGCGGATGCTCGGCACCTTCGGCGAATTCGGTCAGGGCTTCGGTCGCCTCGACCAGCTTGGCGCGGTCTTCCGGTCCCTTGTAGCCGGCATCTTCCATCGCCTTCTTGACGACGTAGAGCGTCTCCCAGCAGCCGAACATGTGGGCTGCGGTGGAGACGTCCTTGGGGTCGCCGACGGCCGCACCATCGTCGTCGATGCCGACGGCGGTGCGATAGGCCTTTTGCGCCTCGGAATCATCGGCCTGCGCATAGCGCGGCGAGCCTTCCCAGAAATGGCTGCCGTCGAGGAATTCGAGGCCGGGGCTGTTGATGTCGGTGGCCTCGAGCGAATCGATGAAGCCGAACAGTTGCGGCCGGTTGGAGCCGTAGAACTCCCCGAGCTCCTTGACGAAGGTGAGCACGGCCGGGCCGACCATGACGTGGTAGATCACCTCGGTCTCGGCCGGGATCTGCGGGAAGTATTTGGTGAAGGACGATTCCGTCGGCGGAATGGCGATCTGCGCGATGACCTCGGCGCCTTGCGCCTTCAGTGCCGGCGGCAGGTAGTCGCGATGGTCGTAGCCGAAGGCGAAATCGGGGAAGATCTGCGTCACCTTCTTGCCGACATTGGCCGCGATCCACGGCGCCATCGACTGGATCTGGCTCTTCACGTCGGTGATGCCGGGCTGGAAGACATAGCGGTTCAGCTTTGTCGAGGCGACGTGATGGCCTTCGCTGACGACGAAATAGGGCATCTTGTTTTCGCCGGCGGCGGGCGCCGAGCCGATGACGACATGCGAGAACAGCGTGCCGAAGACGATGTCGGTCTTGTGCTGGGTGGCGAACTTGCCGACCACCTCGGCGCCACGGCCGGGGTCGGTGCCGTCATCCTCGATGATCACCTCGACCTGGCGGCCATTGATGCCGCCGGCGGCGTTGATCGCCTTCACCGCGGCAGCCGTCGTCTTCTCATACCAGCGGCCGTAGGCGGCGCCGATGCCGGTGCGGTGCGACTGGAAGCCGATCTTGACCGGCGCGGAACTCTGCGCCTGGGAATAGCGGACGAAGCCCGGCGCGACGGCGAGGCCGGCGCCCGCGGCCAGGCCCTTCAGCGCCGTGCGGCGGGTGAGGCCAGTCTTGGAGAGGTCGAAAAATCCGTTCTTGTCAGCCATGTTCGTTCCCCTGTTTTCAGTTTTGACCAACGATAAGGCGGCTTCGGCATCCTCGCTTAGAGGACGCAAAAATTGCATGTGTACAAACTAAATCATCAAAGCCTCGATGTGGCAAGCGAGCTTCCCCAACGATATCGAGGCCGCTCTTTTCTCATCCAACCGTCGGCGTGGCAAGCAACCAGAGGCCGAACACCGTATAGGCGATCATCAGCAAGGTAAGCGGGAACTGGCTGAGTGCCGCGCGGGAGGGCTGCGGATGCAGGCGCCAGGCGAAGCCGTGGGCGACGAGGACGGCGAGCACATGGCCAAGGATGATGGCGCAGGCCTGGACATTCCACAGCCACCACGCCGAGTCCGCCCCGGCAACGATGCCGGCCTCGATCTGCATGTCGGCGGTGCCGAACAAGTTCCAGCCCATCGCGAACGGGTCGGAAAGTGCCGCAAGCGTATATTGGCCGTCGACAAGCAGCGCCGTCAGATAATGCGCGACGTGATAGGCGAGCGCGATCGGCACGATCGACCACACCAGCAGGCCTGCGGCCTGGCCGAGAGTGTGATCGCTGCCGGCAAGACGCTGGCCGAGCCGGACGGCAAGCAGGAACACCGCGGCCAGCAGCGCGAATGTCAGGATCAGCCCGAAAGTGCCGCTGCCGATCAGCGCGGTGCGGCCGGGAAATTCGAGTGGGTTGATACCGAACAGGCCGAGCCAGAAGAAGGTCTTCGACAGGCCGTCGAAGGATACCGACGACAGGGCCAGCAGCAGAAAGGCGATGCCGCTGGCCGGCAAGGGCTCCGCGGCCAGCAGCTTGGCGCCGGGCCAGCAAAGTGCAAGCCGGCCGTCTTGGTTGCGTTCGACCATGGCAAAGCGCGCCACCATCGAGAAGAAGACCGTCAGGAATTCACCGCTGCGGCTCCAGCCGCGATAGCCGAACGCCAGCATGGCGAGGAAAGAGAACAGCCAATATAGGCCGGCGGCAAAAGCCAGCCGTGCCGGATCGTCGGGCGCGGGATCGATGAGTTCGAACCAGGCGAAGGCGAAGAACAGGATGGCAGCCGGCCAGCAGCCGACCCAACGGGGCAGGCGCCATGCTCCGTGATCCCCGGTCCCGAACAGGCGCGAGGCGAGACGCCATGGTCCATACCAGGGGTTCAGCCATGACCAGAGGTCGCCGAAGAGGCCTTGCAACAGCGTGAGGCCGGCCCACAACAGCGTCCAGATCACCAGTGGCAGAGGATTGGAAAGTGGGTCGCGGCTGCCGAAAAGGCCGGCGGCGATGAGAATTGCAAAGCCGGCGAAGGATAGCAGGCTGATGGCGGCGCGGGTGGCGTCACCGAGGGCGAATAACGGCAGGCGCCGTCGCCAAAAGCGGTCAAGTGAATCCGCAGGCAGCAGCGCAAGGACGAGGAAGCTGACGGCCACGGCGAAGGCGCCGCCGACCAGATAGTAGCCGGTCGGCAGGAGCAGGACGTGGCCACGGTCGGAGGCGTGCGCGAAGGCGGGGGTGGGGAGGGATACGAATAAGCAGATGAAGCTTGTGATCAAGAGGCGATAACCTTCGCCGCCGCGATCCTTCACACCCCCCTCTGGCCTACCGGCCATCTCCCCCGCAAGGGGGGAGATCGGATGTCGCCCAGGCTTTCGCCAATTTTCAACTTCGGAGAAAAAGGCGGACTGGTCGAAGCGGCCAATCTCCCCCCTTGCGGGGGAGATGTCCGGCAGGACAGAGGGGGGTGTGCGGGAACTCAAGCTATCCGAGATTCCATCTTTGCAGGCGATGCCAGGAGCCCCATCCCCTCACACCTTGACCAATTGCTCCACGCGGTCCTTCTCGCCAAAGATCCTGAGATACCGCTCGATCTCTTTCACATCGCCGGTCGCCTTGGCCGGATTGTCGGAAAGCTTGACCGCTGGCCTGCCATTGGCCTCGGTGACCTTGCAAACCAGCGATATGGCGTCGAGGCTGTTGGTTTCCGTCGGCGCGCAGCCTTCGAAATCATTGGTCAGATTGGTGCCCCAGCCGAAGGACATACGCACCTTGCCCTTGAAGTGGCGGTAGGTCTCCTCGATGGTTTCGACCTCGAGCCCGTCGGAGAAGATCAGCAGTTTCTGGCGGGGATCCTTGCCCTTGTCGCGCCACCAGGACAGGATTTTTTCGCCGCCTTCGATCGGTGGCGCGCTGTCGGGGCGAAAGCCCGTCCAGTCGGCCACCCAGTCCGGCGCGTCGCGCAGGAACGACGCGGTGCCGAAAGCGTCGGGCAGCACGATCAGCAGATTGCCGCCATAGTAACGCTGCCAGTCCTGCAGCACCTTGTAGGGCGACTGCCTCAGCTCTTTTTCCGAGTCGGCAAGCGCGGCGAACACCATCGGCAGCTCATGTGCGTTGGTGCCGAGCGCTTCGAGGTCGTTGTCCATGGCCAGAAGCACGTTGGAGGTGCCGGTGAACGCTTCGCCGATGCCTTCCTTCAGCGCCTCGACGCACCAGCGCTGCCACAGGAAGGAATGGCGCCGGCGCGTGCCGAAGTCCGAGATGCGGATGCCGGGCAGCGCCTTCAGCCGCTCGGTTTTGGCCCACATCTTGGACTTGGCGCGGGCATAGAGCACGTCGAGCGCGAAAGGCCCGAACGCCCGCATCGCCGCGCGCGATCGAAGTTCATTGATGATGGCGAGCGCCGGGATTTCCCACAGCGTGGTGTACATCCACGGCCCGCTGAAGGTCAGCTCATACTGCCCGTCGCGCTTCGACAGCTCGTACTCGGGCAGCCGGAAGCCTTCCAGCCAAGCGAGGAATTCCGGCTCGAAGATCTGCTTGCGGCCGTAGAAATTGTTACCGCCGAGCCAGATCATCTCCTTCTTGGAGAAGCGCAGCGTGCGGGCATGGTCGAGCTGTTCGCGCAGTTCGCTCTCGTCGATCTCGTCGGCAAGGCGCACCGAAGTTGTGCGGTTGATCAGCGAGAAGGTGGTGTCGACCTTGGGATACATGCCCCAGATCATCTGCAGCATCAAAAGCTTGTAGAAATCCGTGTCGAGCAGGCTGCGCACGATAGGATCGAGCTTCCAGGTGTGATTGTAGACGCGCCGCGCAATATCGGTCTTAGCCATGTTTCAACACCGCCTTCGCTGCCTGCCATCCACAATCGCGACAGGCCTCATAGCATCGAATCGGCCGGAACGCTGCCCGCTTTCAGGCTGGCCCGACAAAAAGAGCTGCCTGCATGCGGCGGCGCGCAGCCTGGCATCAGCCTGCGGATTTGGCGCCCATCACCCTGAGCGCCGGACGCTTGCGGCGGCTGACGATGCGGCCGGCCACCGGGGCGTCGGCGCGCCCGTCATCCCCGGCCTTCTCGGCGAACAGCCAGTCGATGAACACCTGCACGATCGGCGTCGTCCGCATCTCGTTGCGGCAGACGACATAGAAATCGTCGACCGCCGGCACCGACAGGCTGAACGGCGCGACCAGCATGCCCCTGGCCAGCAGCGCGCTTGCCGTCACCGAGTCGCCCAGCGCCACGCCATGGCCATGCACCGCCGCCTCGGTCGCCATACGCGCATCGCCGAGGTGATGGCGACGACCCCGCTCCAGGTCCAGCGCATCGGCCGCCGCCAGCCAGGTGTGCCATTCGCGGCCGTCGTCGCCATGCAGGAAGACATGGTCGGCGAGATCCCTGACGCTGCGGATCGGCCGGTTGTTGATCAGTGTCGGGCTGACCACGGGAAACAGTTCGAGGCCCGACCATTTGCGCATCCAGCAATCGGTCCAGCTGCCGTCGCCATAATGCACGCAGACATCGATGGTGGGCGCCCGCAAATCCTTGGGATCGTTGGAAGGAATAAGCGTCAGCCTTATGTCGGGATATTGCGCCATGAAACTGCCGAGCCGCGGTGTCATCCACAACAACAGAAGCGCCGGCACGCAGGAGACCGAAAGTGTGCCGCTGCTCGCCGGCCTTGTCATGCGCTGGGTGGCGGCCGCGATGCCGTCGAAGGCGGTCGACACTGCCGGCAGAAGCTCCGCGCCATGCGGTGTCAGTTTGACCCGCTGACCGACCCGCTCGAACAGCTTGACACTGAGCGACTGCTCAAGCGCCTTGATCTGGTGGCTGACGGCGCCATGCGTGACATTCAGCTCATTGGCCGCCTTGGTCAGCGAGCCATGCCGGGCCGTTGCCTCGAAGGCGCGCAGCGGATTGAGCGGTGGCAGGCGTTTGGTCATGGGTATCAACTTTATTGTGAGATTTTCTCACAGAAAGCACCCTAACAATATCAATTGATTTTTCAATGCCGCTGCCAGACACTGGCCTGGAACAGCATCAAGACGTGAAATCTGCAGGCAGCCAGCGGGACAGCGGCCCGGCCGGATGACGGTCGGTTCGCAGGCGTCACCCGCGTCGGCACTGTATCAGCCCAGGAGGAGCGGACATGGGATACGATCGCGGCAAGCTCGACGCATTGCGTCGCAAATATGGTGAAAGCCATGGCGGCGAGATGTTCGACCCGAAATTCCGCAAGGTCGCCGACAAGATCTTCTCCAAAAGCGGCACGCGGCTGGCGCCCTATTCAGGCATCCCGACCTTCCTCGCCGCGCCCTACCGGGAAATATCGGCCGACAATCCGGATTTCGGCGACCTTCAGGTAGCGATGACCGGAGTGCCGATGGATCTCGGCGTCACCAACAGACCAGGCTCGCGCTTCGGGCCGCGAGCGCTGCGTGCCATCGAGCGCATCGGCCCTTACAACCACGTGCTGGAATGCGCGCCCACACATGAGCTCCGGGTCGCCGACATCGGCGACACGCCGTTCCGCAGCCGCTACCGGCTGGAGACCAGCCATGAGGATATCGAGCGCCGCACCAACCAGATCGTCGATGCCGGCGTCATCCCGCTTTCGATCGGCGGCGACCATTCGATCAGCCATCCGGTCCTGAAGGCCGTCGGGAAGAAAGCTCCGGTCGGGTTGATCCATATCGACGCCCACTGCGACACCAGTGGCCTGTTCGACATGACCAAGTTCCACCATGGCGGCCCGTTCCGCAACGCGGTGCTTGACGGCGTGCTCGACCCGACGCGCACGATCCAGATCGGCATCCGCGGCTCGGCCGAATATCTGTGGGAATTCACCTACGAGTCCGGCATGACCGTGGTGCATGCCGAGGAGGTGACCGGTCTCGGCATTTCGGCCATCATCGAGAAGGCGCGCAGAATAGTCGGCGACGGCCCGACCTATGTCTCCTTCGACATCGACAGCGTCGATCCGGCCTTCGCGCCGGGCACCGGCACGCCGGAAGTCGGCGGGCTGACGACACGCGAGGTGCTCGAACTGCTGCGCGGCCTCAAAGGTCTCAACATCGTCGGCGGCGACGTCGTCGAGGTGGCACCGCAATACGACTCGACCACCAACACGGCGCACGCCGCGGCACAGGTTCTGTTCGAGATCCTGAGCCTGATGGTGTTCAGCCCGGCGATCACAGGCAAGGGCGCCTGAATTTCAGAAAAGCAAAGGCGGCCGCCGCGCTGGAGCCGGCGGCCCTATCCAACAAACAAGCTTCCAGAGGGGAATAAAAAAAATGACAATCCGCAAGACATTTTCAGCCATCGCCGCCGTGCTGATGCTCGGCACGGCCGGCTTCGGCCTGTCGATTCAGGCCGCCAGCGCCGATGCACTGGCGGACATCACCAAGGCCGGCACCATCAATGTCGGCGTCTTCGCCGACTTTCCGCCCTTCTCCTCGGCCAGCGCCGATATGAGCCTCAAGGGCTATGACATGGACGTCGCGCAATACATTGCCGACACGCTCAAGGTGAAGCTCAATCCCGTCGCCGTCACCGGCCAGAACCGCATCCCGTATCTGAACGACAAGCGCGTCGACATCCTGATGAGCGTCGGCTACTCGAAGGAACGCGAACAGGTCATCGACTTCGCCGCCGCCTACGCGCCCTACTACATCGCCGTGATCGGTCCGGCGGCACTGACGGTCAAGGGCAAGGAAGACCTCGCCGACAAGTCGATCGCCGTCAATCGTGGCACGCTGGAAGACACCTCGCTCACCGAGGCAGCACCGGCGTCGGCCGACATCAAGCGCTTCGACAACTACAATTCGGTGATCCAGGCCTTCATCTCCGGCCAGACGCAGCTGATGGTCGTCGGCAACGATGTCGGCGCGCAGGTGCTGGCCAAGCAGGATGCGCTGAAGCCGGAGCAGAAGTTCCAGCTTCTGACCTCGCCTTCGCATATCGGCCTCAACAAGAACGAGGACGGCCTGAAGAAGGCCGTCAACGATGCGGTCGCCAAGATGCTGGCCGACGGCAAGCTGGACGAAAGCTCGAAAGCCTGGCTGAAGACGCCGCTCAATCCCGAAAACCTCAAGGATTGAGTTTCCGTGGCCTTTGCCTGGCTCCCGGATGCTCTGGGCGACATCGCGCACGGCGCGGCCACGACGATCCTGCTGATCGCCGTGACCACGCTTGCCGGAACGCTGCTCAGCATCCTGGGTGCCGCGGGGCGACGAAACGGCCCGGTTCTGCTCAAGCGGGCAATCGCCTGTTACGTCGAGGTGATGCGCAACACGCCGTTCCTGGTGCAGCTGTTTTTCATCTTCTTCGGGCTGCCCAGCCTCGGCATCCGGCTCGACCCGCTCCTGGCCGCCATGCTGGCAATGACGCTCAACATGGCGGCCTACACCATCGAGATCGTCGGCGCCGGGCTTGACGCCGTGCCTGGCGGGCAGACGGAAGCAGCGCTCGCATTGGGCTTGCGGCCACGCCAGGTCTTCATCAAGATCGTGCTGCCGCAGGCACTCAAGATCATCTATCCCGCCCTGACCAGCCAGATCGTCATCATGATGCTGGAGTCGGCCGTGGTGTCGCAGATCGCCGTGCGTGAACTGACCTACGAGGCCGATATGCTGCAGGCGCGCACCTTCCGCTCTTTCGAGACCTATTTCGTCGTGACGCTGGTCTATCTTGCTCTGTCGATGGCCTTGCGCCGGCTGCTGGTGTCAGGCGGACGCCGTGCGCTCGGAGCCGGCGTGTCATGATCGAGTTCACCTTCTGGGACATCGTACGCAACCTGCTGCTCGCCGCCCGCTGGACGGTGCTGCTATCGCTGGCCGCCTTCATCGGCGGCGGCATCGTCGGCCTGGTCGTGCTGTTCTTCAGGATCGCCAAGAACAAGTGGAGCAGGCGTGTTGCTTCCGGCTACATCGCCCTGTTCCAGGGAACGCCGCTCTTGATGCAGCTGTTCCTGATGTTCTTCGGCCTGCCGATGCTCGGCCTGCGCATCGAACCGTGGACGGCGGCGGCGCTCGGCCTCACCTTCTTCGCCAGCGCCTATCTCGCCGAGATCTGGCGCTCGGGCGTCGCGGCGCTACCCCTCGGCCAATGGGACGCCGGCGCCAGCCTTGGCCTGCACTATCTGCAGGAGCTGAGGCTGATCATCCTGCCGCAGGCCTTTTCGATCACCCGCGCACCCACCGTCGGCTTCCTGGTTCAGCTGATCAAATCGACCGCGCTGACCTCGATCATCGGCTTCGAGGAACTGGTGCGGACCTCCAACGCCATCAACAATGCGACCTTCGAACCGTTCAAGGTCTACGGGCTGGTGGCGCTGATCTTCTTCGTCATGTGCTTTCCGCTGACGCAATACGCCCGCAGGCTCGAGAAACAGGCGGCTGCTCGCTGACGCGCCAAGGCAGCGCTCGACTTCAGGCCGGCAGCCCAAGCTGCTTGCGCAGGCTCTTGTCGAATGCGGACGCGGGGACGAAACGGCGCAGGAAACTGACCTGGCGCGCCATTTTTCCCGCCGCATAGCGCTTCTTCGGCGCGGGATCTGTCGCCGCGGCCAAAACGGTGTTGGCGACCACTTCGGGCGCATCGCCTTTCTCCATCGATTTCCGCACGGATACAGTCATCCCGGCGCGCGCGGCGTCGTAGATTTCGAGCGACCGGTCGGGGGCGGCAAGATTGTCCTCGAATGCCGTTCGGGTATAGGCGGGCTCCACCAGCGAAACGCGGATGCCGAACGGGCGCAATTCGTGATCGAGCGACTCGGAATACCCCTCGATGGCATGTTTGGTCGCTGAGTAAAGCGCGAAATAGGGAGCGGGGATGAACCCCTGCACCGAACTCAAATTCACGATTCTGCCCTTCCCTTGGCTTCGCATTGCCGGCAGCACCGCGTTGGTCACGCGCAAGACGCCGAAGACGTTCACGTCGAACAGCGCCTTGGCCTGGGCGGTCGAGGACTCCTCCGCGCCGCCAAACAGGCCCATACCGGCATTGTTGACAAGCAGGTCGATGCGTCCGGCCTTGGCCAGAACGTCATCGACCATTGTCGCAACGGACGCGTCGTCGGTCACGTCGCAGGTCAGCATGGTCACGCCGGCGGATTGCTGGGAGGCCGTGCGACGGCTGGTTCCGAAGACGCGAAAGCCGGCGCCCAGCAAGGCGTCGGCGGTAGCGCGCCCGATGCCGGAAGATGCCCCTGTCACCAGAGCGACGCCAGGATTGGTCTTGTTCATGGAAATCATATCCTTCTTTGCGTTGGATTGGATTGGGAAAAGCATGAGGGGCCGGGGCAAAGGGCGTTGGTCATGACTGCGTCTGGCGCTCGCGTCTGGCCACAGGTTAGTTCCAGCGTCTGAACAGGGCGCTGGCATTCACGCCGCCAAAGCCGAAGCCATTGGAGATCGCGTACTCCATCTCCATCGGCCGGGGCGCGTTTGCGACGAAGTCGATTCCGTCGCCGGCCGGATCGGCCTCGCCCAGGTTGAGGGTTGGCGGAGCGACCTGATCCCTGAGCGCCAGGATTGCGAAGATCGCACCAAGCCCGCCGGCCGCTCCGAGCAAATGTCCGGTCGCCGATTTCGTCGCACTGACAGCTATCGCGAAATCGCGCCCGAACACGCTCTTGATCGCTTCGATCTCACCCAGGTCGCCGACTGACGTGGAGGTCGCATGCGCATTGAGATGACGAACCTCGCGTGGCGAAATCCCTGCCTGGGCAATCGCGATCTGCATGGCCCGGCGCGCGCCGTCGCCGTCCTCCGGCCCGGAGGTGACGTGGTGGGCATCCGCGGTCGTGCCGTAGCCGACGAACTCAGCCAGCGGCTTTGCGCCGCGCGCCAACGCGTGGTCCAACGCCTCGATGACCAGCACGCCGGCCCCTTCGCCCATGACGAAGCCGTCCCGCGATGTGTCGAAAGGGCGCGAGGCTTGAGCCGGCGCCCAATTAAAGCCGGTTGAAAGAGAGCGAGCCGCGGCGAACCCGCCGAGACTGACGGTGTTGATGCACGCTTCCGTTCCGCCGCACACGGCGATGTCGGCTTCGTTGGCGCGGATCAGGCGGGCGGCGTCGCCGATCGCCTGGATGCCCGCCGCGCATGCCGTCACCGGTGCGCCGAGTGGACCTTTGAAACCATGACGGATCGAGATGTGGCCCGCCGCGAGGTTCACCAGGAAGGACGGCACCGTAAAGGGAGACAGGCGGCGGGCGCCACGCAGGTCCACCGTGCGCACCGCCTCGGTGATGGCGGGGAACCCGCCGACTCCTGAAGCGATGATCGTGGCCGTGCGCAGGCGCTCCGTTTCCAGGGCAGGCTTCCATTGCGCCTGCGCAAGCGCCTCTTCCGCCGCCGCCAACGCAAACAGAATGAACCGGTCCACCTTGCGCTGATCCTTCGCGGACAGGACGGCATCGGCATCGAAACCAGCCTCCGGATCTTCGCCCAGGGAGGGAACCACGCCGCCAATCTTAACCGGCAGCTCTCCCACCACATCGTCCGGAAGCCTGCGAACGCCGGACCGGCCGGCAAGCAGGCGTGACCAGGACGCTTCGACATTGGCGGCCAGGGGCGTGACCGCTCCCATGCCCGTGACGACAATCCGTTGCATCTGCTCTCCTGTCCTTGGTGTGCCGGCGGCGCTGCTCGCGCCGTTCAAGTGGCGACTGCTTCGCGAACCTGATCGGCCGCCGCATCCAGAAAAGCCCGCGCAAGGTCGGGATCGTTGACGACCCGCGAGAGCACGACCGCGCCGACCATCGTCGAGAGAACGGCCATTGCCTTTTTTCCGCTCTTTTCGCTGTCGCCCTCGCCAACCCAACCGCCGAGCATCTCAAGGTACGCCTTGATGCCGTCTTCGAATGACGCCTTCACCTCGGCACCCTGCCTGGCTGCATCCGAACCGAGCGCAACGACCGGGCAGCCGTCCATCTTTTCCCTGCGATGGTCCATGCTGAGGTAGAATGAGATCACCCCGTCGAGCGGGTTCCCAGGATGTGCTGCGGTCGCGGCCGACCATTTGTGGGTGGCGCTTTCCATCGCCCGCCTGGACGCCAGCGCCGCCAGATCGTCCTTCGACTCGAATTGCTTGTAAAAGGCACCCTGGGTCAGCCCGGCACCCTTCATCAGATCCTTGAGGCCGATGCCGTCAAAGCCGCGCTCCCGAAAAAGCCGGCTTGCCACATTGATCACGGTCTCGCGGTTTTCCGCGGCCTGAGTGCGACTCACACGCATCGTCATCTCCTTTTTTAGATTGCATTCGTAATCCATACCCTATATAGAGGGTGAACGCAATCTAAAAAAAGGACAAATGAGATGATCCGCAAAACGCTGAGCGCCTCGCTCCTGGCGGCGCTGTTTCTTGCAACCCCGGCTCTCGCCGAGGAAGCCACCATCGGACGCCCGATCGAAGGCGGCAGCCTGCACCAGGGACACCTGGACATGGTGGCCTACTACGTTCCGCGCGGCGACCTGCTTGAGGTCACCGCCACTTTCGTACCGAAGACCGGGGGTGATCCGCTGCGGTTCGTCATGGGCCTCGCCAACAGTGACGCCGTGGCGTTTTCCATACCGGGCCACCCCGGCTCGCTCTACGCCTTCTCAAGGTCCGGCAGCGAGGTGACGGTCTCGACCGAGACGGACATATCCCTGCGAGCCGATGCGACAACGCCCTGACCTGACGCAAGCCGCGGCCGCGATGCTGGCCGGGGCTCTCGCGTCCGGTCACGCCATCCCAATGAGCCTGGAGAGGTCACATGCTTTACAGCTATATTGTCGAGAAATCGATCCGGCAGAGCTTCGACGACGTCAACAACCATCGCTGGGACGCGGCGGTGAAGGCCATCGCGCCGCATGTCCATCACCGGGTTGGTGGCGCCCACGCGCTTGGTGGGGAGCGCCACGACAAGCAAGCCCTGCGCCGGTGGTTCGAGCGCCTCGGCCGTGTTCTGCCCGCTCTCCATCTCAACGGTCAACCACGTCTGGGTGAAGGGCTGGCCGTGGCATGCCACCGTGTTTGCCCAGTGGGATGGCACCGCAACCCTGCTCAACGGTGATACGTCCTACATCAACCGTGGTCTTCACGTGTTCACGCTGCGGAGGGGCACGGTTCATGCGCTCGAGGAATTTTATGATTCACAGGCGGCGGCGCGCGGTCTCGCCGCCCAGGCCGCAGCCGGCCTCGAAGAAGCTGTCGCCGAGCAGATAACAAGCTAGCAGAAGCGCGGTCCGAGGACGGCCAAGGTTACGGGCCGGTCGCGCTGATCTTTTTCGTCACGTGCCTTCCGCCCGCGCAGTATGCGCGGAGGCTCGAGAAGCCAGCGCCGGCGCTGGACTGCAAGCCAGGAAACCCAGTTCGGTAGCGCAGCGCTGCATCGATGCCGGTGCTGTCGCGGCAACGGTCGAGCCAAGGCAGGCATATAGCTTTCCTGCTAGGAATAGGCCTTGACATCTTGCCGTTCGAATTGTCCATTTGATGCTTGACCGGGCCGAACGGGGCGGCGAGGGCGGACAGGGGCAAACCGGCGCGTGGATAGACAGTCGAGTCGAGTGCTGTTGAAGACGGTTGGGCTGACAAAAGCCTTTCGAGGGCTGGTTGCCCTGCGGGATCATTCCATCGAGCTGCACGAAGGTGAAATCGTTGGGGTAATCGGGCCGAATGGCTCGGGCAAGAGCACGCTTTTCAACCTGATCACCGGCTTCTCCCAGCCGAATTCCGGTAGCATCGAGATGGAGGGCCGTTCGATCGTCGGCCTGCGCACATCGCAGATCGTCGCGATGGGCATCGCCCGCACCTTCCAGGGTTCTCGCCTATTCGGCAGCCTCAGCGTCGCACAGAACGTGCTGACGGCGGCGCAGCTGCGCCATCCTGTCGGGCCCGCCGATACCGTGCTGCGCGGTCAGCGCTATCGCGAGCGGGTGGCCGCGACGCGGCAGCAGGCCGACGAACTCCTCGACCTCATGGGCCTGACAGATCAGGCCGGCAGGGTCGCCGCGGATCTTCCCTACGGCGATCAGCGGCGGCTGGAGATTGCGCGTGCGTTGGCGACCGGCCCGCAGTTGCTGCTGCTCGATGAGCCCGCAGCCGGGCTTGATTCCAACGAGACCAAGGTGTTGGCGGCGCTGATTCGGACGATCCGTGACCGCTACGGCGTAACGGTGGTCGTTGTCGAGCACGACATGGACCTGATCATGGCGCTGTGCGAACGCATCCAGGTGCTGGCGACCGGCGAGGTGATCTGCGTCGGAACACCGGAGCAGGTACGCGAACACCCGAAAGTGCGGGAGGCGTATCTTGGCCACGCCTAGCCCCGTTCTGCTCAGCGTCGAGAACCTCGAGGTCAATTTCGGCGCGGTGCGTGCGCTGAAGGGCATTTCGCTCGACGTCCATGCCGGCGAGGTGGTGGCGTTGGTGGGGGCCAACGGCGCCGGCAAGAGCACGACCTTGCGCACCATTTCCGGCCTGTCGCGGCCGCGCGGCGGCAAGATCATCTTCGATGGCAAGCCGATTGGAGGTGTCGCTCCGTCGCGCATCGTAACTCTGGGCATCGCGCAGAGCCCGGAGGGCAGGCGCCTGTTCGGCGGCCTGACGGTGGCCGACAATCTGCGGCTCGGCGCCTGCACCCGCACCGACAAGGAGGCCGTCGTCAGAGATAGCGAGCGCATGTTCATGCTGTTCCCGGTTCTCAAGCAGCGGCTGAAGCAACTGGCCGGCACGCTGTCGGGCGGCGAACAGCAGCAGCTTGCTCTGGCGCGCGCGCTGATGGCGGCGCCGCGCCTGCTGCTGCTCGACGAGCCTTCGCTCGGCGTTGCGCCGCTGCTGGTGCGCCACATCTTCAGCGCGCTTGCCGAACTGAAGCGCCAGGGCATGACGATGCTGCTGGTGGAACAGAACATCACGCTCGCGCTGGACCTCGCCGACCGTGCCTATGTGCTGCGCACGGGTCAGGTGGCGCTGTCGGGCCGGTCCGCGGAACTGCGCGACAGCGAACGCGTGGCGCAGGCATATCTCGGGGCGGCAACATGACCCAGCTGGACTATATCCTGCAGCAGATCGTCAACGCGGTGAGCCTCGGCAGCCTCTACGCGCTGGTGTCGGTCGGCCTGTCGATCGTCTTCGGCGTCCTCAAGCTCACCAATTTCGCGCATGGCGACGTAATGATGGTAGGCGCATTCGGGGTAGCTCTGCTGGCAGGGATCGGCGTTCCGTTCCCTGTCGCCGTGATCTGCGGCATCGCCGCGGCGGCCGTCGCGGGCTTCCTCATCGAACGCATCGCCTATCGTCCGATCCGCGACGCGCCCGACGTCGCACGACTGCTCACCAGCCTCGCCGTCACCTACATCATCGAGAACGTCGGCATCCTGGTGTTCACCTCCTCGCCGCGCAATTTTCCACTCCCCGATATTCTCAACACCTCCTGGGAAATGTCGAACGGCGCCATCACCTTCACCAGCATCAATCTCCTGACCATCGCGTTGACCTTCGTGTCGCTGCTGCTCCTCGGCTGGTTCATCACGCGCACCACGACCGGGCTCGGCATGCGCGCCGCAGCCGAGGACATGTCGGCGGCACACCTTGTCGGTCTGAACGTCAACCGGCTGATCATCGTCGCCTTCATCGTCGCATCCGCCTATGCCGGCCTCGCCGGCATTTTGTGGGCGGCACAGGCCGGCGTGGTGCAGCCGCAGATGGGCTTCACGCCGCTCCTGAAGGCTTTCGTGGCGGCGATCATCGGCGGCTTCGGGTCGATCGCGGGCGCCCTGGTGGGCGGCTACATATTGGGCGCGCTGGAGATATTCATCGTCGCATTCCTGCCGAGCAGCGTCTCGTCCTATCGCGACGCAATCGTCTTCGCCGTGCTGATCGCCTTTCTCCTGGTGCGCCCGGGCGGGCTGCTCCAGCCAAACCGGGAGATAAAGCTGTGAGCCGGGAAGCGCGGATCACACTCCTCGTCCTCGTCGCCCTGGTGGCGGGAGCAGCTGTCGCTTTCGGTGCACCGCACGTGCTGAGCGACTATTTCGTCCGGATTATCCTGCTGATCGCGCTGAATGCAATCCTGGTGCTGGCGCTGTCGCTGAGCAACGGTTTTACGGGCGTGTTTTCGCTCGGTCATGTCGGCTTCATCGGCGCCGGCGCGTATATATCGGGGATACTGTCGATTCCCGTACAGCAGAAGATGGCACTGCTGCCGCATCTGCCGGCGTTTCTGCATGCTTTCAGCCTCCCCTTCCTGCCGGCGACGCTGGTGGCAGGTCTTCTGACGGCGCTGCTTGCCGTGGTCGTCGGTTATCCCTTGATGCGCCTGTCGGGCTATTTCGTTTCGGTGGCGACGATGGGATTCTTGATTATCGTCAACGTGGTGCTGATCAATGCGTCGGATTTCACCCGAGGCGCCCGCACTTTCACCGGTGTGCCGCTGGAGACGACGTTGCCCTGGGTGATGGGTTGGCTCGCCATCACGGTGTTCGTTCTGGCGCGCCTGGTCTATTCGCCTTTCGGGCGCGCCATGAAGGCGGTGCGCGACGACACAATCGCGGCCAGCGCTGTCGGCATCGGCGTGTTGCGGACCAGACTGATCGCCTTCGTCATCGGCGCGTTCTTCTCAGGCGTCGGCGGGTCGCTCTACGCACATTATCTCGGCTCGTTTTCGCCGAACACCTTCTACTTCGCGCTGACCATGAGCCTGATCACAATGCTGGTGCTAGGCGGCATGGGCTCCCTGACCGGCGCGGTGGTTGGCGTCATCTGCGTTTCGCTGTTGTCGGAGGTCCTGCGCTCGGTCGAACGCGGCTTCACGATCGGCGATTTCGCGGTGCCGGCCCTGTTTGGCGCCAGCCAGATCGTGCTTGGCTTCATCTTCATTCTAGTCATGATCTTCCGGCCGAAGGGGATCATGGGGGACCGGGAACTTACGTTCGGATTAACCCAAAGATCGGCAACGGTGAACCAGACAGAGGAACGAAAACGATGATCAAACTCACTCGACGCGACACCATCGGCCTAGGACTGGGCGCATTCTTCGCGCTTGCCTCGGCCAGCACGGCACTTGCTGCCGACACGATCAAGATCGGCTATCCGGCAAACCTGACCGGCATTCAGGCCTCGCTCGACGGTCCGATGCTGAATGGCGCCAAGCTGGCGGCAAGCGAAATCAACGCCGCCGGCGGCGTGCTCGGCCAACAGATAGAACTGGTGATCTACGACTCCAAGAGCGATTCGACGACGATCTCGACCGTCGCCAGCCAGTTGATCGACAGCGACAAGGTCGTCGGCATCATCGGCTTCGCCGATTCCGATTCGGTGCTGGCCATCGGACCGCAGGTCCAGAAGGCGCAGATCCCGTTCATCACGCCCGGCGCGACCTCGCCGAAATTGCCGAGCCAGCTCGGCAACGAGATCTTCCTCGCCGCCTTCGGCGACAACGTTCAGGCTGCGGTTGGCGCGGAATTTGCGCTGAACAAGCTGAACGGCAAGACCGCCTACCTGCTGACCGACATCGGCACCGAATACACAACGCTGCTGTCGGACTACTTCGTCACCGCCTACGAGCATGGCGGGGGCAAGATCTTGGAGCGCGACACCTACAAGATCGGCGACAAGACCTTTACCGCGCAGATCGCCAAACTGAAGGCGCTGTCACCGCAGCCCGACTTCGTCTATGCCTCGTCGAATGCCGAGGAAATCGGCCTGATCTTGAAGCAGATGCGCCAGGCCGGCATCAACCTGCCGGTGGTCGGCGGCGACGGTTACGACACGCCCTTGCTGATCCAGGTCGGCGGCGACGCGGCCAAGGACACCTACTTCACCACCCATGCCTATATCGGTGAGGGCGCCACCCCGAAGGTGCAGGCCTTCATCGACGCCTACACCAAGTCGGCCGGCAATGCCCCGGAGAACGCGTTCGCTGCGCTCGGCTACGATTCGGTCAAGCTGATGACCGACGCGATCAAGCGTGCCGGTGCGCCGGATCCGGCCAAGATCCGTGACGCGCTGGCCGCTACGTCCGGGCTCGACGGCGTGACCGGAACGATCACCTACCGCCCGGGCATTTCGGTGCCGGACAAATCGGTCTCGGTCATCGGTGTCAAGGACGGCAAGCTTGTCCTTGCAAGTGAAGCGGCACCGACCTTCGTCGCGGAGCCGTGATCTTGTCCACTCCGGGTTCCCTTTGGGACATCTACAGGTCGCGGCTCTCCGCCGCGACCTTCACCGACCTGACGCATGCGTTTCATCCGGGCCAGCCGCACTTCCCGGCCTTCCCGGACGAGGAGCGCCGTGCGTTGCTCGATTTTTCGAAGGGCGACGCCTTCCAGGTCCACCACTACGCCTTCGTCGGACAGTGGGGCACCCATGTCGATCCGCCGGTGCACTTCATCGACGGCGGCCGCTCGATCGACCAACTGTCGGTGGCGGAGATGCTTCTGCCGTTGGTCATCCTCGACATCAGCGACAGGGTCGCCGCCGATCCCGACGCGACGCCGACGCTCGACGACATTTCCGCCTGGGAGACACGGAACGGCCGTATCCCGGAAAAGTGTTTTGTCGCGCTTCGCACCGGGTGGTGGCCGCGCTGGCCAGACCCCGTGGCGTTTCAGAACAAGTCGGCCGACGGTATCTCGCATGCGCCGGGCTGGTCGAAGCCGGTGCTGGAGGAACTTTTGGAACGCCGCGGTGTCGCTGCCATCGGGCACGAGGGCATGGACACCGATCCCGGCCGCGCCACTTCCGCGGGTGACGCAAGCCTGGAATACTATGTGCTGTCCCGCGACTGCTGGCAGATCGAGCTCCTGGCCAATCTCGACAAGGTGCCTGACGCCGGCGCGTTGATAATGGCAAGCTGGCCAAAGCCAAAGGCCGGATCCGGCTTCCCGGCTCGCGCTGTCGCCATCCATGAAGCGGCCGGCTGAACGCGTGAAACCGCAGCTGGCGGCGTCTAGGGGCCGCCACACAACGATCACCAGACACACGGAATTCAGACATGGATATAGACACAGTCCGCGATGCTTTTCCGGCGATGGCGAGAGGTGCCGAGCCGAAGAAGCGGATTTTCTTCGACAATCCCGCGGGAACCCAGATGGCGAGCCGTTCGATCGAGCGCATGACGCGTGCCATGATCGAGACCAACGCCAATCTTGGTGGCTATTTCGAAACCTCACTCGCGGCCCAGGCGATGGTCGACGACGCGCATCAGGCGATGGCCGATTTCTTCAATGCCGCGGACCGGCGTGAGGTGGTGTTCGGCCAGAACATGACGACGCTGACTTTCGCCGTCTCGCGCGCCATCGGCCGCGATCTGAACGCCGGCGACGCCATCGTGTTGACGCGCATGGATCATGACGCCAACGTCGCACCCTGGCTGATGCTGGCGGAGGATCGCGGGCTTGAGGTACGCTGGATCGACCTCGATCCAAAAACGTTCGAACTCGACCTGTCGACGCTGGAGGCCACTATCGACGAGGAGGTCAAGCTGGTCGCCGTCGGCTATGCCAGCAACGTTACCGGCACGATCAACGACGTGAAGCGGATCGCGCAGCGCGCACGCGCGGTCGGGGCGCTGAGCTATATCGACGCGGTGCAGTTCGCGCCGCATGGAGTGATCGACGTCCAGGAGATTGGCTGTGATTTCCTGGTTTGCTCGGCCTACAAATTTTTCGGACCGCATCACGGGGTGTTGTGGGGCCGGTTCGATCTGCTGCAGGCGCTGACCGCCTACAAGGTGCGCGCGGCTTCGAACACGCCACCTGGAAAATTCGAGACGGGGACGACAAGCCGCGAGTCGCTTGCCGGGGTGCTTGGCGCCGTCGAGCACTATGCCTGGCTCGGACAGTCCTTCGGCAACGTCCACCCGCAGGCGACGCGGCGCGAGCGCATCGTCGCCGGCATTGAAGTCGCCGACCGTTATGAGCGTGTCCTGACAGCACGGCTGATTGCCGGATTGTCCAGAATTGATGGCGTCTTGGTCCAGGGTATAACCGATGTGGCGGCGCTGGCGCGCCGGGTGCCTACCGTGTCGATCACCGTTGACGGAACCGATCCCGCCGATATCGCCAAGGCGATGGCAAAGGAAGGCATCTATCTCTGGCATGGCCACAATTACGGTTTGGAGCCAATCAAGCGGCTGGGGCTTGCGGACCGCAACGGCGTCGTCCGCATCGGGCTGGCCCATTATAACACCGAGGCGGAAGTCGATTTTCTGTTGGCGAAGCTGGCGGACTGGATGAAGACGCGGACCTGACATGCGCGACAGAAACGGAACCCCGAGGATCGGCGTCAAGCTGCGCCATGCCAGACAGGTGCTTGGCCTCAGCCTGGAAGAGCTCGGCGCCCGCATCGGGCTGACAGAGGGTTATCTCTCGAAGATCGAAAACGACCGCGCGACGCCCTCGATGGCGGCTCTGCACCGGCTGGTGCAGGCGCTGGGCATCAACATGAACGCTATGTTCGGCACGCTGCAGCACAATGCCTCGGAAGTGTTCGTGTTGCGGCAAAACGAGCGTCCGCACATGGAGACGGGACATCGGCGCTCGGGCAACCATGTCGTGCTCGAGCAATTGGTGCCATCCGGTCCGGAATATCTGCTGCAGATCAATGTCCACGTGATCGAGGCCGGCGGCGGCAGCCTCGAGTTGATCAGCCACAAGGGACAGGAATTCGGCTACGTGCTCGAAGGTTCCGTCGAGTTGCTGGTCGAGACGAACGTGGTGGCGCTCGAGGCAGGCGACGCGTTTTATTTCAACTCCGAACTCGGCCACGGCTACCGCAATATCGGTTCGACCACGGTCCGTATCCTCTGGGTCAACACGCCGCCGACATTCTGACCGCCTCTATCGCGGAGTTGTGAAGGCGTTGTTCAATGAGCCAACGCCCACAGGACAACAGCCGCCGGGCCATCGGCCGTTCTGTTTCAATGCCCGAACGCGAGCGGCGGCGCCAACCGGTCGCGCCGCAGCCAGCGCGCCAGCAGCAGCGCGGCCACCACGGCCAGCCCCGTCGACAGGCCGATCCAGATGCCGACGCCATGCAGGCCGAAATGGAAGGCGAGCAGCACGCCGAGCGGCAGGCCGACGCCCCAATAGCCGATCGCGGCATAGATCATCGGCACCTTGGTGTCATGCAGGCCGCGCAGCATGCCGGCGGCCACCGCCTGGGCGCCGTCGAAGACCTGGAACAGCGCCGCGAAGACCAGGAACGACACGGCAAGTTCGATCACCCTGGCATTGGCCGGATTGCCCAGATCGATGAAGGCGCTGATCAGCGGATGCGGCCACAGGATCATCACCAGCCCCATCAGCGCCATGAACGAGACGCCGATGACAAAGGCGGTCCAGCCGGCGCGCGAGACGCATTCCGGATTGCCGGCGCCGTGCGCAAGGCCGACGCGCACCGTCACCGCCTGGTTGAGGCCGAGCGGCACCATGAAGGAGATCGAGGCGATCTGGATGGCGATCGCGTGCGCGGCCAGGGAATCCGCGTCGATCAGGCCCATCAGCAGGGCCGCCGCATTGAAGATCGTCACCTCGAAGGCGAGGATGCCGGCAATCGGCAGGCCGAGCCGCAACAGGCCCTTGAAGCGCGGCCAGTCGGCGCGCCAGAAACGGCCGAACAGACGGTAGCGGCGGAACTTCTTCTCCAGCATCACCACGGCAGCCATGCCGATGAACATCAGCGCTGAGGACAGCGAGGTGGCAAGGCCCGACCCGGCAATGCCCATTGCCGGCACGCCGAGATTGCCGAACATGAACACCCAGTTGAAGAAGACGTTGCAGGCGACGGCGACGAAGACGATGACCAGCGCCCAGCCCGGCCGTTCCAGCGCCGAGATGAACGAGCGCAGCACGATATAGAAGTAGAAGGGCAGCACCGCCCATTCGAGCCAGCGCAGATAGATGCCGGCCTGATGGGCCAGAACCGGGTCCTGGCCCATGGCCAATAGAATGCCCTCGCCGTGCCAAAGCACGAGCCAGATCGGGATCGAGATCAGGATCGCCAGCCACAGGCCCTGGCGCACGGTGCGGCGCAGGTCGCGCACCGAATAGCGGCGGCGGCCGAGCTCGGTAGCGATCATCGGCGAGGTCGCCAGCATCAGGCCGAGGCCGAAGATCAGCGGCATGAAATAAAGGTTGGCGCCAAGCGCGCCGCTGGCCAGCGTATCCGGGCCCAGACGACCCATCATCATGACGTCGGTGGCCGTCATCGCGGTCTGGCCGAGATTGGTCAGCACCATCGGCCAGGCGAGCGCCAGCGTCGCCCTGATTTCCTGACGCCAAAGATTTTCCGGCGCGCGAGCGCCGGCTTCGATCGCAGACATTGTTCCGCTCTTTCCACCTACGGCACGTCGGCCAGAGCCGGAAGCCGCATGTCAAACGGCAAAACCTTCGGTTTCGCCGCGTTTGCGTCAGCTTCTGGACGAAACGCGACATGAAGGCAAGAGAGGAGGGACGGGAACGGATTGAGCCAGCGACCGGCCCGATGCTCTAGCGGATCGCGTCCAGCATCCGGCGCTGGCGGTGCATCTCGAGGAAAACCTTGTAGTCGCGCTCGAAACGCCCTGATGATTTCGGGTTCGACGGGCGCGTCCTGCCGCCTTGCTGCATGGCAAGACAGGCGGCGTTGAGGTCGGGAAACAGCCCGGCAGCGGTGGCGGCGATCATGCCGGTACCGAGCAGCACCGCCTCGTCGGCCAGCGGCTCGATCACCGTGCAGCCGGTGGCGTCGGCGTAGAGTTCCATCAGCAGCGGGTTCTTGGTGTGGCCGCCGGTGACGTGCAGCGTGTCGATCAGATAGCCGTTCTCGTTCAGTGCCTCCAGCACGTGGCGCACGCCGAGCGCGATGCCGACGGCGGTGCGCCAATAGAGCTTGCACAGGCTGTCGAAGGAGGAATCCAGCGTCAGCCCGCTGACGACGCCGACGGCATGCGGATCGGCGAGCGGTGAGCGGTTGCCATGAAAGTCGGGCAGCACATGCAGCCTTGCGGCGAGGCTGTCGCCCTCGATGGCGCGCAGCTCGGCGACACGCCTGGCGATCTTCGCATGCATGGCGGCATCCGGCTCGCCGCCGGCGCCGTGCCAGCGGATGATGTGGTCGAGCAGGGCGCCGGTCGCCGACTGGCCGCCTTCCGACAGCCACAGCCTGGGCAGCGCCGCGCCGTAATACGGCCCCCAGACGCCGGCGAAAGGCTGCGGATCCGGTGACATCGCCATGACGCAGCTCGACGTGCCGGCGATCAGCGCCAAATGCCGGCCGATGTCCTGTTCGTCGCCGGCAAAGCCGCCGAGCACGCCAAGCGCGCCGGCATAGGCATCGATGACGCCGGAGCCCACCCGGCATTTCTCGCTCAGCCCAAGCTCGGCCGCCGCTTGCGCCGTCAATCGACCGATATCGGCGCCGACGGGACTGGCCTTTTCCGGCAGGCTGCCGTGCTCGAAAAGATCGCCGAGGCCGACGAGCTCGAAGAAGTCGCGCCGCCAGCCTGTCTCCTCATGCGCCAGATAGGTCCATTTGGCGGTCAGCGTGCATTGCGAGCGGGCCAGCGAACCCGTCGCTTGCCAGGTCAGGAAATCGGTCAGGTCGAATAAATAGCCGGCTTCATTCCACGTGTCCGGCAAATTGCGCTTCAGCCACATCAGTTTCGGCGTCGCCATTTCCGGCGACATGACGCCGCCGATGTAATTCAGCACGGCGTGGCCGCTTGCCGTGCATTCGTCGGCCTCGGCGATGGCGCGGTGGTCGAGCCAGACGACGGTGTCCCAGCGCTTGTCGCCCGTGACCGAGACACTGAGCTGGCTGCCTTGCCGGTCGCGCACCACCAGCGAACAGGTGGCATCGAAGGAGATGCCGACAATGTCCTCAGGCTCGACACCGGCTTTTTCGCGGGCAGCGCGCACGGCGGTGCAGACGGCCGACCAGATATCGCGCGAATCATGCTCGGCGTGATCGGGCTTCGGCTGGTTCATGGCGATCGGCCGCTCGGCGCGGCCGAGCAAGGTGCCACTGGTGTCGAGAATGCCCGCGCGAGCGCTCCCGGTGCCGACATCGACCGCGCAAACGAACTGTTTCGTCAAGATGCTCTGTCTCTCGCTCCCAAGCCTGCAATCAGATCGGGCAATTGCAGCATGTCAGCGAATATAAAGTCCGGTTCACTCGACGCAAGCCGCGCTTTCAAGGCGGGATTGCCGGCATGCGATCCGCCGGTGAAGGCGAGCACGCGCATCCCTGCCGCCCGCGCAGCAGCGATGCCGGCCGGGCTGTCCTCGATGACGAGGCATTTGCGCGGATGGGCCCGCATGCTGGCGGCGGCATGCAGGAACAGATCCGGCGCCGGCTTTCCCTTGGCCACCATGGTGGCACTGAACAGATGCGGCTCCATCAGCCCAAGCAATCCGGTGACGTCGAGCGCGTAGCGGATGCGGTCGAGCGTGCCTGAGGACGCGACACAGTACGGCAGCCCAAGCTTGGGCAGCATCTTCCTGACGCCGGCGATCGGCTTCAGCTCCTCGCGGAATTTGCGCATCAATTCGACGCGCATCTCGGTCAGGTGCAGGTCGGTGATATCGAGCCCGAAGTCGCGGCCGAGGATCTCGCGCACGCTTTTCATGCTCTTGCCGAGGAAATGCTCGTAGGCGGCGTCCTCACTGACGCTGCCGCCGGCAAGTTTGACCATGCCAAGCAGCGCCGAGACGGAGAGCGCCTCGCTGTCGACCAGCACGCCATCACAGTCGAAGATGACCAGCTCAGGCGTCATGATGGAGAATGGCTCTCAGAGCTTGCCGGCGAGGTAGCGCGTCAGCGTCGCGCGCGCGCCATTCGCCCACAGCACGTTGAGCGCATGGGCAAAGGCCTCGACAAACGCCGTCGCGCGGCCGACATCGCCATAGATGTCCTCCATGGCGAGCCAGGCGGCGGGAGCATCCTTTGCCGCCTTTGCCGTCGCTTGCAGCCGGTCCCAGCTCGGATCGTTGGGCTCGATGACGGCACCGCTGTCGGTCGTACCGAAGCAATAGCGGCACCAGAGCGCTGATTCCAGCGCCAGGCCGACGACGCTTTTCCCGGCCTTCAGCCGGTCGGCGATGGTCGGGATGATGAATTTCGGCTGGCGGTTGGAGCCGTCGAGGCAGAGCCGGCGCACCGTGTCGCCGATCTTGGGATTGGAGAAGCGGCTCTCGATGAGCTGGTAATAGTCTTCCAGGACCGTGTCCGGCACCGGCGGCACGGTCGGGATGATTTCGTCCCGTTCGAGCTTGGCCAGAAACCCGCTCACCAGCGGCTCCTGCATCGCCTCATGGACGAAATGGATGTCCATCAGCCCGGCCGGATAAGCGATGGTGGCGTGGCCGCCATTGAGGATGCGGATCTTCATCAATTCGTAGGGCGCAACGTCTTTGACGAACTGCACGCCGACCTTTTCCAGTGGCGGCCGGCCGCCGGTGAAATGGTCCTCCAGCACCCACTGCCGGAACGGCTCGCAGAACACCGGCCAGTTGTCCTCAAGGCCAAAATCCTTGGCGAGAATGCCGCGTTCGCGATCGGTGGTCGCCGGCGTGATGCGATCGACCATGCCGTTCGGAAAGGCGACATGCTCGCTGGCCCAGTTCGCCAGATCCTCGTCGATCAAACGGGCCAGGCCGATGACCCCGTCCGAGGTGACATGGCCGTTGTGGGGGATGTTGTCGCACGACATCACCGTGAACGGCACGGTACCCTCGTCGCGGCGGCGCACCAGCCCGGCAAGGATGATGCCGAACACCGTCTTCGGCGTCGCGCCGGGCTGCGCATCGGCGACGATGTCGGGATGGGTCGGGTTGAACACGCCGGAGGCCGGGTCGATGAAATAGCCGCCTTCGGTGATGGTCAGCGAAACGATCTTGATGGCCGGGTCGGCCAGCTGTTCGATGATGCCGGCCGCATCGCCGGGCATCAGGAAGTCGATCATGGCGCCGGTGACGCGTGCGCTCATATGGCCGCTGTCCTGCTCGACCACGGTGGTCAGCCAATCCTGCTCTTCCAGTTTGCCGCGACCGATCTTTTCACCGTCGAACACGCCGGCGCCGATCAGCGCCCAGTCATGGCCGATGCCCGCATTGAACAAATCGTCGAGATAGACGGCCTGATGCGAGCGGTGAAAATTGCCAACGCCGAAATGCACGATGCCGGCCTTCAATGTTGCGCGGTCATACTTCGGACCGGCGACCTCAGTGGGCAGCTTGGAGAGGTTTGAGGACGAGAGTTTCACGGTCATCTGTTTTACCCTTTGGCCGGATTTCGGCCTTCGTTACGCTCCTCTCCCGGTCGGGGAGAGGATAAGGGGTGGCACTTGCTACGCGCCCGCTGATGTCGGCCTCTGCTCCTCGCGGAGGTACGAGGAGCAGAGGCCGTCCCCCGCCCTCAACTCATCCACTGGCCGCCGTCGACATTGTAGGTCTGGGCGACGACGTATTCGGCGTCGGCGCTGGCGAGAAAAACCGCCATGCCGGTAAGGTCCTGCGCCGTGCCCATGCGGCCATAGGGCACCGCCTCGCCGACCAGTTTCTTCTTCTCGCCCCTCGGCCGGTTTTCATATTTGGCGAACAGCGAATCGACGTGATCCCAGTGCTCGCCGTCGACCACGCCAGGGGCAATCGCGTTGACGTTGATGCGGTGCTTGATGAGGTCGAGCCCCGCCGACTGGGTCAGCGAGATGACGGCGGCCTTGGTGGCGCAGTAGACGCCGACCAGCGCCTCGCCGCGGCGTCCGGCCTGGCTCGCCATGTTGATGATCCTGCCGCCCCGGCCAGCGGCGATCATCGAGCGGGCGGCAGCCTGCAGCATGAACAGCGTGCCGGCGACATTGACGGAAAACAATTTGTCGTAGCTTGCCTTGGTGATCTCGACGATCGGCGCCAGGTCGAACAGGGCGGCGTTGTTGATCAGGATATCCAGGCCACCGGTCTTCGTCTCGACGGCTTTCACCGCCGCTTCGATCGAGGCGAGGTCGGTGACGTCGAGCTTGACCGCATAGGCCTTGCCGCCGATCTCGGCGGCTGTCTTCTGCGCCGCCTCGAGATTGATGTCGGCGATGGCGACGGTTGCGCCTTCGCCGGCATAGGCTTCGGCGAAGGCTCTGCCGATGCCGCGGGCCGAACCCGTGATCAGCGCGGATTTGCCGGCCAGTCTCATGCTCACATCGCCTTTCCGTCGGCGCCGAAGCGGTGCAGCTTGGCCTTGTCCGCTGTCAGATAGATGGTGTCGCCGTGACGGACGGCGAGTTCGCCGTCGGCGCGCACTGTCAGCGGACCGACGCCATCGGACTGGACGTGCAGGAAGGTGTCGGAGCCGAGATGTTCGGCGACGCCGACAGTGGCTTTCCATTCGCCCGCCGTGGTCGAGATCTCCAGATGCTCGGGACGGATGCCGATGGTCTTGGCGCCGTTTTTGGCAGCCGGCGCGCCTTCTATCAGGTTCATCTTCGGCGAGCCGATGAAGCCGGCGACGAACAGGTTCTTCGGCGTCTTGTAGAGCTCCATCGGCGAGCCGACCTGCTCGATGTTGCCGGCGTTCAGCACGACGATCTTGTCGGCCATGGTCATGGCTTCGACCTGATCGTGGGTGACGTAGATCATGGTGGTCTTGAGCTGATGGTGCAACTCGCTGATCTCCAGCCGCATGGTGCCGCGCAGTGCCGCATCGAGGTTGGACAGCGGTTCGTCGAACAGGAAGGCGGTCGGCTGACGCACGATGGCGCGGCCGATGGCGACGCGTTGGCGCTGGCCGCCGGAAAGCTGGCCGGGCCGGCGTTCGAGATAGTTGGTCAAGTTGAGCACGCGCGCCGCGTCTCCCACCTTCTTGTCGATGGTCGCCTTGTCCTCACCGGCCATCTTCAGCGGAAAGCCGATGTTCTTGGCCACCGTCATGTGCGGATAGAGCGCGTAGGACTGGAACACCATGGCCAGCTTGCGCTTGGCCGGTGCCTCGCCGGTGACGTCGCGGCCGTCGATGTTGATGGAGCCGCCGCTGGTGTCCTCGAGCCCGGCGATCAGGCGCAGCAGCGTTGACTTGCCGCAACCCGACGGGCCGACGAAGACGACGAACTCGCCATTCTCGATCACCAGGTCGAGACCGGGGATGATGGACGTCGCTCCGAAGGATTTGGAGACGTTCTTGAGCGTGATGTTTCCCATGATTTCCTCCCCGAGGGGTTATTTCTGCCGATTGCTTCGAACAATTCCGTTATTTCACCGCACCACCAATTATTTGACCGCACCAAATGTCAGGCCGCGCACCAACTGCTTCTGGCTGAACCAGCCCATGATCAGGATCGGCGCGATGGCCAGCGTCGAGGCGGCCGAAAGCTTGGCCCAGAACAGGCCTTGCGGGCTGGAGAACGAGCTGATGAAGGCGGTCAGCGGTGCGGCTTCCGTCGTCGTCAGCCGGATTGTCCAGAACGCCTCGTTCCAGGCCAGGATGATGTTGAGCAGCATCGTCGAGGCGATGCCCGGCACCGCCATCGGCGTCAGCACATAGACGATCTCGTTCCACAGCGAGGCGCCGTCCATGCGTGCCGCTTCCAGGATCTCTCCCGGTATTTCGCGGAAATAAGTGTAGAGCATCCACACCACGATCGGCAGGTTGATCAGCATCAGCATGATCATCAGGCCGATGCGGCTGTCGAGCAGTCCTGTGTCGCGGAAGATCAGGTAGATCGGGAACAGCACCGCGACCGCGGGCATCATCTTGGTGGACAGCATCCACATCAGGATGTCCTTGGTCCGCTTGGTCGGCGAGAAGGCCATCGACCATGCCGCCGGTATGGCGACCAGCAGGGCCAAGATGGTCGAGCCGACCGAGAGCAGCACCGAGTTGAAGAAGAACTTGAAGTAGCCGCTTTGCGCCTGAACCTCGGCATAGCTCTCGAACGTTCCCGACGGGATGATGCTGAAACCCTGGATGGCTTCCTGCTCCGACTTGAACGAGGTGATGATCGTGTAGAGGATCGGGAAGAAGATCAGCAGGGCGACAATCCAGGCGGCAACTGTCGCAATCGTCTTGTGCTGGGTGGTGACTGAGCGTGCCATCGTAGCCTCCCTTACTTGTCCAGGTTCTTGCCGACCGCGCGCATGGCGAAGAAGGCAACGATGTTGGCGAGAATGACGGCGATCACACCGCCGGCGGATGCCTGGCCGATTTTGAACTCCAGCAACGCCTTCTGGTAGACGAGGAAGGGCAGGTTGGTGGAGGCGTATCCCGGGCCGCCATTGGTGGTGACGAGGATCTCGGCATAGACGGAGAGGAGGAAGATCGTCTGGATCAGGATGACGACCGTGATGGCGCGCGACATGTGCGGCAGCGTCAGATAGATGAAACGGCTGATGAAGCCGGCGCCGTCCATCTCGGCAGCTTCCTTCTGCTCACCGTCGAGCGACTGCAACGCGGTCAAGAGAATGAGCGTCGCGAAAGGCAGCCATTGCCAGGCGACGATGATGATGATCGCCAGCATCGGATGCTGCCCGAACCAGTCGATCGGCTGGGCCCCGAAGAAGCGGGCTATATCGGCGAACACCCCGTATTGCGGGTGCATGATCATGTTCTTCCAGACCAGTGCGGCCACCGGCGGCATGACGAAGAACGGTGAGATGACGAGAATGCGCACGATGCCCTGGCCCCACATCGGCTGGTCGATCAGCAGCGCCAGAAGGATGCCGCCGATCACCGTGATCAGGAGCACGCTGACCACCAAGGTGAGCGTGTTGAGGATCGATTGCAGGAAGGCCGGGTTGGAATAGAACAGCGCGTAGTTCGAGAAGCCGACGAAGCCGTCGCGGATCGGATTGAGCGGGTTGTACTGCTGGAAGGAGAACCAGATGGTGATGACCAGCGGCACAATCATCCAGACGAACAGCAGCACCACGGATGGCGCCATCATGAAACGGGCAAGCGAACGGGTCTGCTGAGTAGCCATGACGGTCACCCTTCACTGGTCAGACGGAATTTTCAAAAGGCGTTAAAGGCGGCCGCCCGAACTGGGAATTCGGGCGGCCGTTGCCGGTCAGGAGGCGACCGGCATTCGGCACCGGGAGGAGCCTTACTTGATGTATCCGCCTTCGGTCATTGCCGCGGTGGCAGCGTCCTGGGCCTGCTTCAGGGCATCGTCGACGCTCGACTGGCCGGCAAGAGCCGCCGAGAAGAGCTGGCCGACAGTGGTGCCAAGACCCTGGAACTCAGGGATGGCGACGAACTGCACGCCGACATAGGGCACCGGCTTGACGGTCGGATGCGTCGGATCGGCGGCGTTGATGGAGTCCAGCGTCATCTTGGCGAACGGAGCCGCCTTCTGGTATTCGGCATTGGCGTAGAGCGAGGAGCGCGTGCCCGGAGGAACGTTGGCCCAGCCTTCCTTCGAAGCGACGAGTTCCGCATAATGCTTGCTGGTCGCCCAGGAGACGAATTTCTGGGCGGCATCGGCCTTCTGCGTGCCGGCGGGGATCGCCAGCGACCATGCCCACAGCCAATTGCCGCGCTTGCCCAGGCCATTGTCGGGTGCCAGCGCATATCCAACCTTGTCAGCGACCTGCGATGCCTTGGGATCGGAGACGAAGGACGCAGCGACGGTGGCGTCGATCCACATGCCGCATTTGCCCTGCTGGAACAGCGCCAGGTTTTCGTTGAAGCCGTTGGAGGACGCACCCTCAGGGCCGTCGGCCTTCATCAGGTCGACATAGAACTGCAGCGTGTTCTTCCATTCCGGCTGATCGAACTGCGGCTTCCAGTTCTCGTCGAACCAGCGCGCCCCGAAGGAGTTCGACATGGCGGTCAGGAAAGCCATGTTCTCGCCCCAGCCGGCCTTGCCGCGCAGGCACACGCCGTTCACGCCATTGGCGCGATCGGTCATCTTGTCGGCGGCCTGCCTGATGAAGTCCCAGGTGGGCGCGTCGGGCATCTTCAGTCCGGCCTTCTCGATCAGGTCCTTGCGGTACATGACGAAGGAGCTTTCGCCGTAGAAGGGCGCGGCATAGAGCTTGCCGTCGACCGAAAGGCCGCCGGCGATGGCCGGGATGATATCCTTGGCGTCGTAGTCGTCGCCGAGCTTGTCGAGCGGCAGCAGCCAGCTCTGCTTGGCCCAGATCGGAACCTCATAGGTGCCGATGGTCATCACGTCGTACTGGCCGCCCTTGGTGGCGATGTCGGTGGTGACGCGCTCGCGCAGCACGTTTTCTTCGAGCGTAACCCAGTTGAGCTGGATGTCGGGGTTCGCCTTGGTGAAGTCCTCGGTCAGCTTTTGCATGCGGACCATATCGCCATTGTTGACGGTGGCGATGGTGATGGATTCGGCATGTGCGGCGAACGCAAGCGTGCTGGCCGTCAACAAGCCCAGGGTGAGCGTGCGAAGTTTCATCAAATTCCTCCCTTGAACCAAGATGAGCATTTGCCTTGGCTTTGGGCAATTACTCACTTGGCGTGAATTATGTCAAGCCGGATTCGATGCTGCAGCGCAGCACTTGGGCGACACCGCAGGCCGGGACGAGCGAAATTGCCAGGGCGCGGATCGTCCCGGCCGCATACAGTGAGGCAACGGCGGATACATCTGCGAGAACCAGGTGCAGCCCGGAAGCTTGCCGGTCAGCAGGCGATCTCGGCCAGCAGCCAGTCGCGGAAGGCACGGATCTTCGGCACGTTGCGGCGCGCCTCGGGATAGACCAGCCAATAGGCATGGCCGTCGTCGCCAACCAGATCGAAAGGTTGGATCAGGCGCCCGTCCGCGAGTTCCGCCTTGAACAGCGCCCTGGTCAGGATCGCGACGCCATGACCGGCGATCGCCGCATTGGCCTCATAGGCCTGCGCGCCCATGCTGCTGCCGGGCCGCTTGGCAAGATCGTGCGAGTGCACGCCAGCAGCCGAGAACCATTCCGTCCACCAGATGTCGCCGGGATCGAGGATAGGCAGCCGCAAGAGGTCGGCCGGTTCCCTGACGCCGCCGATGGTCGCCGCGAGTTTCGGGCTCAGCATCGGCGTGAAGTCGGCATCGAGCAGCTTGTGCGCTTCCAGGCCCGGCCATTTGCCGCCGCCCGAGCGGATGGCAATATCGGTATCCTCGCGGGCAAAGTCGGTCAGGCGGCTCGACGTTTCGAGCCGCACCGCCAGCGACGGATGGGCGATCTGGAACGACCCCAGCCGGTGCGCGAGCCAGTTCGAGGCGAATGTCAGCACCGTCGTGACGCACAGCAAGCCGTCGGCCCCGCCACGCACCGCGGCATAGGCCTGGCCAAGGATGGCGAAGGCCTCGCTGACCGCAGGTGCCAGGCGCTGCCCGGCCTCGGTTAACACGATCTGCCGCGGCCGGCGTAGGAACAGCGGCGCGCCGACACGCTCCTCCAGCACCTTGATCTGATAGCTGACCGCCGCTTGCGTCATGGCGAGTTCGCCGGCGGCCTTGGTGAAGGAAAGATGCCGCGCCACCGCGTCGAACACCCGGATCGCCTGCAGCGGCGGGAGTGGCGAAACCTGTCGCGAGCCGAGGTCCGGCATAAGGCCTCCTTATGGATCATGATCGATGTTCGATTGGCAAAGACCGCCGGCAAGACCGACATTCCCAGTCAACCCGTCATTCGGGTCCAGGATAGCGAAGGTTGACGATCATGACCATGGCGCAGCAAAAATGCACTCCCGCACCGGATCACCGCTGGTTTTCGTGGCTGACGGATGGATTCGGCTGGTTCGCGACCAAAAAACGGGCACATCTCGATATCAGGGACCTGTCGCCGCATCTGCAGCGCGATCTCGGGTTTCTCGATGGCAACGACCCTTTCGGGCGGCACGGCTAGTGCGGTTGGCCTTATCGCAAACCGGTTGTGGGTCCGGTCAGATGCCAGCCAGCAGGGCGGCGGCGGTCCGTTCATCGGTGATGAGGCCGTTGATCAGCCGCCGGTTCGCGGCCGCTAGGATGCCTGGCAGCTTTCGTTCGCCCATGGCCAGTGCGATGACCAGCGATTTCTCGCGTGACGGTAGCGAAGCCGACGACACCCGGTCGTTGGTGATGCCCTCGATCATGCGGCCCTCCCTATCGAACACCCAGCCGACGATCTCCGCGATGCCGCCGGCCTTCTGCAGCGCCTTCAATTCGCTCTCCGAAATGAAGCCGTCTTCGTAGAGCGGCGCCTTGGGGCCGAGATCGCCGATGCCGATGAAGGTGACGTCGGCTTCCGCCGCCAGCGCCAGCGTCGGCTGGATCATCGGCTGGTTGAGCAGCATCTCGCGCTCCTCCGGCGACGAGGCGATGACCGGCAGCGGCATCGGGAAGGAGCGCGCCTTGACCCTGTCGGCCATGGTGAAGATGACGTTGTAGAAGGCGGCCGAGCCGTCCGGCGAGATGTTGCCGGTCAACGACACCACCTTGTGCTGCGGGCATTCCATTGGCGGCAGCTGCTCGATCGCCGCCTTTAGCGTGCGACCGGTGCCGATCGCCATGACGATCGGGGTCGGAGACCGCAACCGCCGCTCGATCTCGGCGGCAGCCGCCTCGGCGATGCCGATCGTGGTCGAGGACGAATTGGGGTCGCTCGGCACCACCTCGACCAGATCGAGCGCAAAGCGCGATCTCAGCCGTGCCGCCAGATCGAGGCAGTTGGCGATCGGATGGTCGACGCGAACCTTGATCAAGCCCTCCGACACCGCCAGCGATACCAGCCGCTGCGCCGTCTGCCGCGAAATGCCGAGCGTCGAAGCGATCTGGTCCTGTGTGTTGCCGGCAACATAATAAAGCCAGCCGGCGCGCGCCGCATCGTCCAGCCTGTTGCTGCCACCATCCTGCCGGCTATTCAAAGTCCTGCCTCCCGAGACCGCCGGTTGTGAGAGCGGCCCATGCCCCACTTTCGCAGGGAACGGCCAACTGCGCAATTGTCAATCTCGGGAGCAATTGCTTGCTGTTCATCGACGTAAGCACGGCGCAGTTTTTCTTCTCCCACGAAGTCTCTGTCGCCAAAGAGACTTGGCCGCGGTCCCGGCAGGCGGCAGGTTCTTGCGCTCCGAAGGTTTATCTCCCGGCTCAAACCCTTTAAGGGATGGCAAAAAGGAGCCTCACATGATGCCGAAAGCGGTGTTCTGGGACATGGACGGCACGCTGGTCGACAGCGAACCGCTGCACGAAGCAGCCCTGATGGCGGCGATGCGCAATGTCGGCCTTGTCCCGCCGGACGATCTGCATGAGCGCGTGCTCGGCGTTGCCGCCTGGCCGGTCTACGAGATGATGCGAGACGAGTTCGGCCTGGACCTGCCTTTCGACGACTGGATCGTGCGCAAATACGAACACTACCTGCCGCTGGTGGAGAGCTTGAAGCCGCGCCCCGGCGCGATCGAGATATTCAACGAGCTGCGTGCAAGAGGCATCCAGCAGGCCGTGGTCTCGAATTCGGACCGGATGATCGTCGACGCCAATCTGAGCATGGTCGGCCTGATCTACCCCGGCATGAAGACGATCAGCCGCAACGATGTGCGCGAAGGCAAGCCGCATGCCGAGCCGTTCCTGCGCGCCGCGTATCTGGCCGGTGTCGACCCCGCGCACGCCGTGGCGATCGACGACAGCTGGCCGGGCGCCATGGCGGGACTGGCGGCGGGCATGAAGACGATCTTCTGGCCGGAAAAGCCGATGGAGGGCCCGCCCGGCGCCGTCGTCATCAACAGCGCCGATCAGCTCCGGGCAGAACTAGGCCTGTAAGGCAATCAGTTTCGGTAGACCGGTTCCTGCTCGTCGAGGATCGCCTTCAACTCGCTGAGATGGCGTTCGGCCTGGCCGGGATAGTCGTCCATCTCGCTCGCCGCCTTTTCGGCGATCGCATCTGACAGCGTGCGCAGCGGGCGGCCGGTCCACAGCGCCTTGATGTAGGTCTCGGCGGCGCGCTCGAAATAGAACATGCGGTTGAAGGCATCGGCGACCGTGTCGCCGATGACCAGCACGCCGTGATTGCCCATCACCATCACCTTGACCTTGGGATCGACGAGAAGCTGCGAGCAGCGCTCGCCCTCCTCCTCGAAGGCCAGCCCGCCATAATGCGCGTCCACGACGTGGCGATTGAAGAACATCGCCGAATTCTGGTCGATCGGCGGCAGTGTCGAGTCAGCGAGCGATGCCAGCACTGTGGCGTGGATCGAGTGCACATGCATGACGCAGCGCGCGTGGCGCACATTGCGATGGATGGCGCCATGCAGCCCCCACGCCGTCGGGTCGGGCGCATTGGGGCCGGAGAGCGTTTCTGGATCGTTGGCATCGATCATCAAAAGGTCGCTCGCCTTGATGCGCGAGAAATGCACCTGGTTGGGGTTCATCAGGAATTGTGTGCCGCCATCATTGACGGCCAGCGAGAAATGATTGGCCACAGCCTCGTGCATGTTGAGCCGCGCCGTCCAGCGGAAGGCGCAGGCGAGATCGACGCGCTCCTCATAGTAGGGCAGGTTGGTCAGCGTTTCCTTTTGCAGACGGGCAAGGCTCATCGAAAAATCCTCCGGTTTCGGCAAGAATGCCGTGGCCAGTCGATCCCCGCAACCGGTTTTGGTTGGTGCAGGGATAGCTGTCTCACGCCGCCGTGCTGGCAGCGGCAGCGCCGGCTCGCAGGCCGCCATGCTCGATGATGAAATCGATCACCTCCTGCAGCCCCTTGCCGCGCGACAGGTCGGTGAAGCCGAACGGCCGCTTGCCGCGCATGCGGCCGGCGTCGCTCTCCATGACATCGAGGTTGACGTTCACGTAAGGAGCAAGGTCGCTCTTGTTGATCACCAGGAAATCGGAGCGGGTGATTGCCGGCCCGCCCTTGCGCGGGATCTCCTCGCCCTGGCAAACCGAGATGACATAGAGCGTCAGGTCGGCGAGATCGGGCGAGAAGGTGGCGGCGAGGTTGTCGCCGCCGGATTCGATGAAGACGATGTCGAGATCCGGGAATTTCCTGTTCATCTGCGCGATCGCCTGCAGATTGATCGACGCGTCCTCGCGGATGGCGGTGTGCGGGCAGCCGCCGGTCTCGACACCCATGATGCGGTCCTCGGGCAGCGCCTGCAGCCGCGCCAGCATCATGGCGTCTTCCTTGGTGTAGATGTCGTTGGTGACGACGGCGATGGAAAACTCGTCGCGCAGCGCCTTGCACAGTTTTTCGGTCAGCGTCGTCTTGCCCGAACCGACCGGGCCGCCAATGCCGACGCGCAGCGGACCATTTGTCTGTGTCATGTCGGAAACTCCGTGATGGCGAGGATGGCAAAGCCGAGCCCGATCAACAGGCACAGCGGCGAATAATAGCGGACATCGAGCCGCGCGAAAGGCTGTTCCGGCGTCAGCCGCCGCCACCACGGCGTGAAGCCGGCTATGCCGCGTCCCAGGAACACCAGACCGATGAGCAGCGAGGTGGCGGCGAGCCCCTCCTGGGGGAAGGGCGAGGCAAAGACGCCTATGAGCGCAAGCGGCCACAGCGTCGCCAGGCACAGGCACGCGGCGACGGCGAAACTGGCGAACGGCGTCGGCATCTCATCGACGCCGCGAAAGCCGACGACGGCGTGAGCGCAGGAGGCCGCATCCTGGCCCGGCCAGATGCCGCCAAGGCCCCAATAGGCGTGCAGCGCGGTAATCAGGAGTAGAACGGTCGAAAGCGAGAAGGCGAGAAGGATCATGAACGGAACAATCGCGAATACTGGGTTTCGTGCTTCATCGCCATGACATCGGAAACGAAGGCGCAGCCACCGAGATCGTCGAGTGTCGAGCGCGCGGCGCGGGTCGCGGTCGCCAGGGCCAGTGGCTCGAAGCCGGCCAACAGAGCTGTGGCTTTGCTCTGGCCGACGATGCCAAGCCGGATCGCTGCCTGCACGAGGTTGGAGAAGAAGGTTTGCAGGAAGGCCGACAGCGCGTCCTGAAGCCCGATGCCGTTGCCGCCGGCAATGGCGCCGACGGCGACGCAATAGGCGCATTCAGCCGGCAAGCGCTCCAGCACTGGATTTGGCCAGGCCGCCGCCGCTTTGAGGAAGGCCGCACCCTGCAGCATGGTTTCGGTGTGGCGTTCGCGCGAGCCGGCCAGCGCCTCCGCGAGTGCCGCTACTTCATCGAGATCGCCTGCGTTGCGCGCGCGGCGCCAACTCTCGGCGAACAGCACGGCATCGTTCCAGCCGGAGCCCATCTCGACCAGCGTTTCCAGCCAGCAGGCGAGGCTGTCGGCATCGGCAATCAGCCCGTCATGCACCGCGCGCTCGAGACCATGGCTGTAGGAAAAGCCGCCGACCGGAAAGGCAGGCGACAGCCACGCCATCAGCCGCAGCAGGGCGATGTTCGAAGGCTGGTCAGTCATGATCGTGGCGATGGCCGGCATGACTGTGCGAATGGGAATGCGCTTCGCCATGAGAATGGCTGTGCGCTTCCGCGTGGCTGTGCGCATGCGCATGGCCGTGATCATGGCTTTGCCCATCATGGCCGGAATAGGCACCGCGCACCGGTTTGAACGGTTCGGACACGTCGGTCACGGTGGCGCCCAGCCCCTCCAGCATCGCCTTGATGACATGGTCGCGCAGGATGAGGATGCGCCCGGCCTCGATGCTCGCCGCGAGATGGCGATTGCCGATGTGCCAGGCGAGCTCGGCCAGATGCACGCCGTCGCGGGCGCGGATGTCGTAGGCCTCTTCCGGCGCCGCGATGATCTCGATATGGCCGCCATCCTCCAGCACCAGACGGTCGCCATCGTTCAAGGCGACGGGCTCGGGCAGGTCGACCAGCACCTTGCTGCCGTCGGCAAGCTCGATGGCGCGGCGGCGCAGATGGCGTTCGTCATGGGCGAGAATGGCCCGGCCGGACGGTAGGGTGGTTCCGGCATTGCCGGCGGACAGCACGGAGACGGCGCGCGGGAATTTGGTGAAGTCGGTGTTGAGGTTGAGCTTCATTTCATGGATCCTCCATTTGCTTGTGCCCGCACACGCGCAGGCCGCGCCAGCACGCGGTCGAAATAGGCGTTGACGCGTTCGGACTCGATCTCAAACCGGCCGGCACGCGCCCAGCCGCCCATGTCGCCGAGCAGCACGTCGACGGCGGAAAACCGAGCGCCCAGCGCAAACGGTTTGTCGCCCAGCCGCCGCTCCAGCGCCTTCAGCTCCGAGGCAAAATCGTAAGCCGCCGCAGGACCGACATCGACGCGTACGTCCTTCGGCAGCAGGAAGCGATGGCGCAATTTGTTCCACAGCGGCGCTTCAAGCTCGCTCTGCGCAAAATGCATCCAGGAATCCATTTCGGCGCGACCGGCTAGGCCTGGGTTGGCGCTCATGCCCATGTCCGCGTGCTTGTCGGCGAGATAGACGCAAATCGCCGCCGAATCCGTCACCGTCAGTTCGCCATCGATGAGGATCGGCACCTTGCCCGATGGGTTGAGCGCATAGGCTTCCGGTGAGCGCAGCCTGACCTCGACGAATTCATAAGGCTGCCCGAGCTCCTCGAGCATCCAGAGAACGCGGCTGACCCGGGATCCGCGCGATCCAACGGCCTTGTACATGTCGAACCCTGCCTTTCCCCAACAAGCTAGACCATCGCGTTCGTTCAGACGATGGTGTCGAAGAGCCGCAGGATGAACGATATCTGATAGATGAGCGCCGCCGTCACGAAGGCGATATGGAAGCGGCGGTCGCGCACCAGGATCGCAATGATGCAAAGCGCGACGAAGACCGGCGTGCGGAACAGGTACTCGCTGCCGAAGCGGGCGAAATGCTCCGGCCCCTTCAGCAGCGTGTCGACCACGTCGAGCATATAGGTCGCCGCCAGCAGGCCGAAGAACCACGCCCGGCGCGAATAGAAGAAATCCTCGTAGCTGGTGTAGTCCAGCATCGAATCGGGAAACAAAAGCGCGCACAGCAGGAACAGCGTGATCGCGTAGAAGATGATGAACAGATACTTGCCGAAGGTCCAGGTTTCGATGGCGTAGAGGCCGAACTCCCACCACCAGAAATGCACCAGCATCAGGAGCACCGAGACGACCCAGGCCAGATGCACGGGATAGAGCTTGTATTGGCCGGGATGCTGGACGATCCGCGCCACCCCCGACAGCAGGCGGGCGACGCCAAGCCCGATCACCATGCCCATGACGATGCGGATATGCGGGAAGATGTCGTGGGCGGAAGCGATTTCGGTGGCCATGCTCGATCACAATGCAACTGGTGGTCGGCCGCATATTGCTGCCTCCCACCAAGGGCTGCAACGGATAAGGCTCGCCCGGTCGAATCGCCGCTTCAAAACAGAAAATACCTCTGCGCCATCGGCAGCACCGTCGCCGGTTCGCAGGTGAGCAATTCACCGTCGGCACGGACCTCATAGGTTTCCGGGTCGACTTCGACATGCGGCGTGGCGTCGTTGAGCACCATCGAATGCTTGCCGATGCCGCCGCGGGTGTTTTCAACGGCGACGAACTGCTTGTCGACGCCAAGCCTGCCGTGCAGGCCTGATTCGAGCGCGGCTTTCGAAACAAAGGTCACCGACGAGTTGGTCCTTGCCTTGCCATAGGCGCCGAACATCGGCCGGTAGTGCATCGGCTGCGGCGTCGGGATCGAGGCGTTGGGGTCGCCCATCGGGGCGGCGGCGATCATGCCGCCGATCAGCACCATGTCCGGCTTGACGCCGAAGAAGGCCGGGTTCCACAGCACCAGGTCGGCGCGTTTGCCCGCCGCGATCGAGCCGATGTCTTTCGACAGTCCATGCGCGATGGCCGGGTTGATCGTGTATTTGGCGATGTAGCGGCGGACGCGGAAATTGTCGTTGTTGCCGGTCTCCTGCGGCAGCGAGCCGCGCTGGCGCTTCATCTTGTCGGCGGTCTGCCAGGTACGGATCGCCACTTCGCCGACGCGGCCCATGGCTTGGCTGTCCGATGAGATGATCGAGAAGGCACCGATGTCGTGCAAAATGTCTTCCGCCGCGATGGTTTCCTTGCGGATGCGGCTTTCGGCAAAGGCGATGTCTTCGGGGATCGACGGCGACAAATGATGGCAGACCATCAGCATGTCGAGATGCTCGGCCAGCGTGTTGACCGTGTAGGGCCGCGTCGGGTTGGTCGAGGACGGGATGACGTTGGGCAGGCCGCAGACCTTGATGATGTCGGGCGCGTGGCCGCCGCCGGCGCCCTCGGTGTGGAAGGCGTGGATGGTGCGGCCCTTGATCGCCGCGACGGTGTTCTCGACAAAGCCGGATTCGTTCAGCGTGTCGGTGTGGATCATCACCTGCACGTCATAGTCGTCGGCGACCGACAGGCAGCAGTCTATCGCCGCCGGCGTCGTGCCCCAGTCCTCGTGCAGCTTCAGCGAGCAGGCGCCGCCCAGCACCATTTCCTCGAGGGCTGCGGGCAGCGAGGCATTGCCCTTGCCCGACAGGCCGATGTTCATCGGGAAGGCATCGAAGGACTGGATCATGCGGGCCATGTGCCATGGCCCCGGCGTACAGGTGGTGGCCAGCGTGCCGTGCGCCGGACCGGTGCCGCCGCCGAGCATGGTGGTGATGCCTGACATCAGCGCCTCTTCGATCTGCTGCGGGCAGATGAAGTGGATATGCGCATCGAAGCCGCCCGCGGTCAGGATCTTGCCCTCGCCGGCGATGATCTCGGTGCCGGGACCAATGATGATGGTGACGCCATCCTGCGTGTCCGGATTGCCGGCCTTGCCGATGGCCGTGATGCGCCCGTCCCTGAGGCCGACGTCGGCCTTGAAGATGCCTGCGCTAGCATCGATCACCAGCGCGTTGGTGATGACGGTATCGACGGCGCCTTGCGCCCTGGAAACCTGGCTCTGGCCCATGCCGTCGCGGATCACCTTGCCGCCGCCGAATTTCACCTCTTCGCCATGGATGGTGAGATCCTTCTCGACCTCGATGAACAGTTCGGTGTCGGCAAGGCGCACTCTGTCGCCGACCGTCGGGCCATACATCTGCGCATAGGCGGCGCGGGTAATTCTGGCCATCAGCGATTGCTCCTGAAATGCGGTTTGCCGAAATGCGGTGGGATTGAAGCGCGGCTGCACATTGCTGCCATCCTATGGTCACGCAATGACCCGCTGGACGACACCTTCTGATCCCATTTGGCGGTTGAGGTTAGGGGGTCACCCCAGACCGACCGTTTGCCAATCGATGGAAAGGAAAATCCATGCGCAAAACAATAATTCTTGCCGCTGCTGCCAGCCTGATGCTGGCGGGCGCCGCGGGTGCCCAGCAGCAACCCGCGCCACAGCCCGCTCCGGCGCCGGCAACGCCTGCTCCAGCCACGCCCCAGGCTCAGCCTGCGGTGCCGACGATCCAGAGCGTCAACATCGTCGACATCACCGAGCTGCCGAAGGACACCCAGACGCAGGTCAACCAGGTGATCGCCCAGCGTGGCGATGACGGCCTGAAGAAACTGCGCAGCTCGATCGACGCCACGCCCAAGGTGAAGTCGGCGCTGGAAGCCAAGGGGCTCAGTTCGGCGCAAGTCGTCGCCGCCAGCATGGAACCCAATGGCGCACTGACCCTGATCACCAAGAAGGCGAGCTGACGAGACGGCACGGCGGGCCGGCATCCGGCCTGCCGGCCGCATCGGGAAAGGAACTTTCGCCGGGCGGGATTCGTTTTGTTCTTTTCGCGCTAACCCGCGCCCCGAAACGACTTCTCTCAGGAGCGAGCGATGGCGATCACTTCTTTCTTGACCAGAATGCAGGCAGTCGCCGCCACGGCGTTCTTGGCGGCGGCAGGGTCTGTTGCCGGATTGAAAGCGCAAGGGCTGGAAAGCACGGAGACCGTCAACCGCATCGTCGGCTCGCAGGTCAAGCAGGAAGAGGCCAAGGCCACCGCCGAAGCCCGCAGCGTCAACACGGCGATCGACCGCACGCGTGAAAACATCGGTACGGTGCGCAAGACGTCCAAGCTCGACAAGGTCGACATCGTGTTCCTCACCGACGCCGCGCGCAGCGAAGGCGGCCCGCCGCCGGAGATCGAAAGCAAGGTCAAGCAGCATCAAGACGACATCACGGAGCTGCGCAAGGAGATCGAGGCCAACGCGCTGCTGTTCAACGCCATCGAATCGCGGCGCGTGCAGGCGCAGGATGTCCTCGCCGTCGAATTCGACAATCCCGGAAAGATCGTCATCTACGCCGCGGCCAAGCCATCGAACTGAGCTGAGCGCGCCGGGAGATCTCACAGCTTGCCCATCACCTTCTGCTGAAATCCGTAGACCTCGCGCTTGCCGCCGAGCGGCACCAGCGTGACGTCGCGCTCCTGGCCCGGCTCGAAACGCATGGCCGTGCCCGCGGCAATGTCGAGACGCATGCCCCTGGCACGCTCGCGGTCGAATTTCAGCCCCTCATTGGTCTCGAAGAAATGGTAGTGGCTGCCGACCTGGATCGGCCGGTCGCCGCTGTTGGCGACTTTCAGGGTGACGGTCGGCAGGCCCTTGTTGAGCTCGATGTCGCCGTCCACCGTGATGATCTCACCGGGGATCATGGTCACCCTCACACGATGCCGAAGGCGAGGCCGATGCCGATCGCCGCGCAGGCGGCACCGGCAGTACGGGCCAAGCCGCGGAACCGGATGCCGAGACCGAGACCGGCGGCGATGCCGGTGGCATGCAGCAACAGCGTGGCGATGGCAAAGCCGGCCATGTATTCAAGCCCGCCGGCATTCTCCGGCACCTCGGTGCCATGCGCGTGGCCGTGGAACAGCGCGAACAGGCCGATGATGGCGACGCCGGCCGAGACCGGCAGATCGACCGCCAGCGCCACCAGCAGCCCGAGCGCCACGATTGAGGCCAGTATGCCGGGTTCGACGAAGGGCAGCGGCATATGCAAAATGCCCAGCGCGCCGCCGACCAGCATGACACCGACAAAGGCCGCCGGCCAGGCAAGAACCGCCTTGCCGCCCTTGATCGCTGCCCACAGTCCGACCGCGATCATCACCGTCATGTGATCGAGCCCGGAAAGCGGGTGCATGAAGCCGGCCGTGAAGGAGGAGGCCGTGCCGATGCCGACATGGGCATAGGCCGGCATGGCAGCGGCCAGCAGCAGGATCGCCGACAGGGAGAGGCGTTTGGCAGGGATCATTCTATTGCCTTTCGTTTTGCTCGGTCTGGTGTTTACGCCGCCTTGCGGGGGCCGCAGCCTTCGGCCTTGAGAACGCGTTTACTCGACGCCGGGTATTTCTTCAGCATCGCTGCCGGGCGGATCGGCCGCGCCGAAAAACCACCGCCGCAATTGGGGCAGATGCCGCCCAACACCTGTTCCACGCATCCGGCGCAAAAGGTGCACTCGAAGGTGCAGATCAGCGCATCCGTCGCCTCGGGCGGCAGGTCCTTGTCGCAGCATTCGCAGTTGGGACGCAGCTCCAGCATCCTGTCCTCCTCAACGGATCGGTTCGTGCACGGTCACCAGCTTGGTGCCGTCGGGAAAAGTCGCCTCGACCTGCACGTCATGGATCATCTCGGCGATGCCTTCCATGACTTGCGCGCGGCTGACGACATGAGCGCCGGCTTCCATCAGTTCGGCGACCGGACGGCCGTCGCGGGCGCCTTCGACGACGAAGTCGGTGATCAGCGCGATCGCTTCTGGATGGTTGAGCTTGACGCCGCGTTCGAGCCGCTTGCGCGCCACGATCGCCGCCATGGCGATCAGCAGCTTGTCCTTTTCCCTCGGCGTCAGGTTCATGCGTTTCCCTGGATTGGTAGAGACAGGCCTATAGTGACCATAATTTGGGCAACCCCGCCCTTCCGTTGAGCAATTCGACGAGTGGAACCAGCCGCTGGCGCAGCCGGTAGCCGTCCCCGGCGTAGAGCCTCGCAAGAAGCTTGCCAGATTTCTTCACGCACCAGGCGCTGGCGCTGCCTTGGTCGCCGACGATCTCCAGAACCTGGTCGAGCAGGGCCTCGGCGCGCGGCGACACCAGAAGCAGCGTCGCCACCGCGATCGCGCCGCCGGCAACGGCCGGGCGGTCGAGCCTGGCGGCGATATCGGGTCCGATGCGGAAATCCTCGGCATGAATGAGGGCGCCATCCTGGCGCACGCGCCAGCGGTCATGGAAGTTGCCCTGCGTGGCGCGCTCGCCCATAGCCAGGCGACCGAAGACGGCGGCTTCCAGCACCAGCGCCTCGGCGCCGACGGCAAGCTCGACGTCGAGCGTGCGGGCAAAGGCCGCCCGGTCGAAGACGATGGTTTCCTGCGGCAGCCAGGCGATGCGGCCGTTTTCCCCGACCGACAAATTGACCCGCACTTCGGCACGGTCGGATGCCGCCCGGTAGATCTTCTCGCAGGCCTGCGTGGTGATCGATGCCGAAGCGGCCGCGCCGACATCCACGTCCCAGGCGATACGGTCGCCGCCGGTCATCCCGCCGGCGGTGTTGATCAGCACCGCTTCGAGCGGATCGGCCGAGACGGCCGGCATTCTTATCTTGGCGGCGCCGTCCTGATAGAGGCGCCGCAGGCGCGTGCGGCCCTCACGGAGCGCGCAGGAAAGCCGCGCGACGCCCGCAACGCGCTGCGTCGAAATCCCGCCATGTTCGCCCATATCCATGCCTGCACGTTAAGCACTCCGGCGGCTTTGTCGATATGGAGTTCGATATAGCTTGTTGCTTGACAACGTTTCGGTTTCTATAGAGGGAACCACCTTGGTACGGTCATGCTGCGCTTGGCGGGGGTATTAAACGACGACGGCGGCTTGATACCAGGAGAAAAAGGGGCGCTGCTCAGTTGGCGTCGGGAAACGTCGAGATAGTGGGGAAGGAACCGAATGGCCGACCAGCTGGCAACGGATATCATCGCGAAGATCAAGGCTCATGCCGAGCCGGGCGGCGAAGAAATCACCACCACCACCGAATTGACCTCGCTTGGCATCCATTCGCTCGAGCTGACGGAGATTATCTTCGATCTTGAGGAAGAGTATGGCATCGAGATCGAGATGAACACGGTCGACGCCTGGAGCAATCTGAAGAATGTCGGCGACATGGTCGAAGCTGTGCGCGCGCTGATCGCGAAAAAAGCCTGAACTGAATGCGGCAGCGCGTTGTCATCACCGGCATGGGCGGCATTTGCGGGCTCGGCACCAGCGCGCCCGCGATCTGGAACGAGATGCGCGCCGGCCGCTCGGCCATCGGCCAGATCACAAGTCCCCAACTGCATGATTTGAAGGTCAAGGTCGGCTGCGAAATCAAGGCGCTTCCCGATCACGGCATCGACCGCAAGCAGACCGTGTCGATGGACCGCTTCAGCCTGCTGGCGACGATCGCAGCCAGGGAAGCCATGCAGCAGGCCGGCCTGGTTTCGAATGAAGCCACCACCTATCGGATGGGCACCGTCGTCGGCGTCGGCGTCTGCGGCTGGGAGGCGATCGAAGAGAGCTATCGTGCCATCCTGGTCGAGGGCAAGAACCGCGCCGGTATCTTCACCGTGCCAAAGGTTATGCCAAGCGCGGCCTCCGGCCACGTCAGCATGAGTCTGGGCCTGCGCGGCCCGGTCTTCGGTGTCACCTCGGCCTGCTCCTCATCCAACCACGCCATCGCCTCGGCCGTCGACCAGATCAGGCTTGGCCGCGCCGACGTGATGGTCGCCGGCGGCACCGATGCGCCGCTGGTCTGGGGCATCCTGAAGGGCTGGGAAGCATTGCGCGTGCTGGCGCCCGACACCTGCCGGCCATTCTCGGCCGACCGCCAGGGACTGTCGCTCGGCGAGGGCGCCGGCATGGCGGTCCTGGAGACGTATGAGCATGCCATGGCGCGCGGCGCCACCATCCTTGCCGAGGTCGCCGGCGCCGGCCTCTCCGCCGACGCCTCCGACATTGTCGCTCCGACCGTCGAAGGGCCGACGGCGGCCATGCGCGCCTGCCTGGCCGATGCCGGCTTCAATCCCGAGGATGTCGACTACCTCAATGCCCATGGCACCGGCACCAAGGCCAACGACCAGATCGAGACGGCAGCGATCAAGCGCGTCTTCGGCGACCATGCCTACAAGCTTTCGGTGTCGTCGACCAAGTCGATGCACGCCCATTGCCTGGGCGCATCGGGTGCGCTGGAGATGATCGCCTGCGTGATGGCGATCCGCGAAGGCATCGTGCCGCCGACGGCCAATTTTCGTGAGGCCGATCCCGATTGCGACCTCGACGTCACGCCGAATGTGCCGCGCGAGCGCAAGGTGCGCGCCGCGATCAGCAACGGCTTCGCGTTCGGCGGCACCAATGCCGTGCTGGCCTTCAAGGCCGTCTGAACGCAAAGGCCGGGCGCGCGATCTGCCCCAAGCAGGCCGTTCCGTTGACTGTTCGCGCGCAACGAAACCCTTGCACGCCATTGATCGTGCCGTGCGCCGCGTCTAATCCTTGGCCGACCCGCCAAAACCGCGCCGCTTGGCGCGAATCCTCATTCAGGAGTTTCCATGGCCGACCTGTCCGCCTTTCCGATCGCAACGCGTTGGCCGGCCAAGCGTCCGGATCAGCTCCAGCTCTATTCGGCGACAACGCCGAACGGCGTGAAGATTTCGATCGCCCTGGAGGAACTCGGCCTGCCTTACGAGCCGCATTGGGTCAACATCGGCCAGAACGAAAGCTGGACACCGGAATTCCTGTCGCTCAACCCCAACGGCAAGATACCGGCGATCATCGATCCGAACGGTCCGGACGGCAAGCCGATCGGCCTGTTCGAATCCGGCGCCATCCTGCTCTACCTCGCTGAAAAGACCGGCCTTCTCATGCCCATCGATGCTGCGCGCCGCTACGAGACCATCCAGTGGGTGTTCTTCCAGATGGCCTCGGTCGGGCCGATGTTCGGCCAGGTCGGCTTCTTCCACAAATTCGCCGGTCGCGAGATCGCCGACAAACGCCCTCTGGAGCGCTATCGTGACGAGTCAAAGCGACTGCTCGGCGTGCTCGACGGCCGGCTGAAGGGGCGCAAGTGGATCATGGGCAATGACTACACCATCGCCGACATCTCGCTGCTCGGCTGGGTGCGCAACCTGATCGGCTTCTACGAAGCCCGCGAACTCGTCGGCTTTGACGATTTCGTCAATGTCTCGACATGGCTGGAGCGCGGCCTGGCGCGGCCGGCGGTGCAGAAAGGCCTGACCATCCCCGCCAAGGGATAGACGAACCAGCCTCCGAAGCGCGGCTATTTTGCCTTCGCTTTGGCTTTCGAACCGCCTTTGCCCATGACGGAAGCAGCGAGCGACGCAGCACCTCGGGCGGCGACCATGACCGCGCCAGCAGCGACGTTGGCCGTCGCCTTGGCCGTGCGCATCGCGCTGCCGCTCACGGAGTCGCTGGAGCTTGCGGGCTTCTTCGGCTTTGCGGCTTTCGGCGCGGCTTTCGCTGCGGTCGGCACCACTTTCTTCGGCGCTGCCTTGCCGAAGGCCGGCTTGGCGTCCTTCGAACGGGCTGTCATCGCCGGGCCGGCGCCGGCCTTGGATTGGGTCGCCTTGCCCTTGGCGGGCGCGGGCTTTCTTGCCTTGATTGCCATTGGACCGAATCCCTCTTTTGGCATAATTGCCGTGTCGGGATAACGGCCTGAAAGTCTTAAGGTTCCCCTTGCGCAATCCGTCGAATCAAGCGGAAAGGCCGATCACCAGATCGGCAGCCCGGCGCCGCGCGAGCACGCGTTCGATGTTGGGCAGGTCGTTGGACGCGATCCAGGCGCGCGCATCTTCGTCGGAGCGGCCATGTCCGTGCCAGCGCTCCATCAGGCGGCGCTCGAGTTCGTTGCGCGGCACGTCGACGAAGATCGAGAAATCGAACAGCGGCGCCAGCCGCGACCACGGCTCTTCGTCGAGCAGCAGGTAATTGCCCTCGACCAGGATGAACTTGGTTTCCGTGGCGACGATCGAGGCGGCGGCGCGCGACAGCTCCATGCTGCGGTCGAAGACCGGGATGGCGATATCGGCTTCGCCGGCCCGGATACGCTTCAGCAAGGTTTCGAAACCGGCAAAGTCAAAGGTTTCCGGCGCACCCTTTCGGGTGCGCAAGCCGCGCCGCTCGAGCACGGCGTCGTCATAGTGGAAGCCATCCATCGGCACGACTTCCGAAGCACCTTCGGGCAGCAGTTCATGCAGCCGCGCCGACAGCGTCGACTTGCCGGAGCCTGGTGGCCCGGCAATGGCCACGATGAAGCGGTTTGCCTTGCCGGCACGCTTGAAGATGGTGGCGGCGAGATGGGCGATTTCGGACATGAGAGCCTCTCTGGCAGGAGCTTCAAATCCACCATGTTCCGCATGATGATTTCGGCCACATCTTGGCGGCAGTTCACGGAAATTTCAAACCCTGCGGCCGCGCAATCCCATCAAGCGGGCGCAGGCTGGCCAATGCGCAGGAAATCGCTGTCGAAGGGAACCTCCCGCGTCGCGCCACCCGTCACCAGTCGTATGCGGCCATCCGCCGTCGTGATCGCCTGTGGCGGCTCGCCGCCGGCCAGCGGAATGGCGCCGATGACATGGCGAAAGGACACGCTTTGGCCTTCGCCCAGTGCAAAGGCGGTCGCGACCCCTTCGCGCTTCAGCCAGTTGTCGCCGATCGAGGCGGCATGGCCGACGGCGGCGCGGCCATCCTCGATGCCGAGCACGCCCAGGTGGCGACCGCTCCAGGGCGCGTAGTCGCGCCCGCCATTACTGAGCCACAGCATGGTGATCGGCAGTTCGGCCGGGTTCTTCAGCACCAGCACCAGATCGTCTTCGGCCTCTCGTGCAAGCGCGGTCCAGCCCGGCCCGCCATGATCCGCCTCGACCAGCGTGAGGAAATCCTCGCGGCGGTCGTCCATGCGGTATTCCGTCAGGTCGAGCGTACCGCCGCCGGCGGCGGGGAATTGGCTGAGATCGGCGGATCGTGCCGGATAGGCCAGCAGGAAGCGGCCGCGCGCGGGATCCGGCTCCAGCGGGTCGTCCAGCGTCGCCGCAAACCGCTTCGGCGAAAAGGCCAGCCTGCCGCCGCCCGTCATCGCCGTCATCGGGTGATGCGCGACCGAGATGGCACCATGGCCGCCGGAAAACGCATGCTCCTGGTAGAGGAAGGGATGGCCGTCGCGCAGCGTCAGGATCTTGTCGACGCTGGCACCCATCACCTTGTGCCGCAGGCGGTAGACCGCGCGCCAGCCATCATCCGTCGCGGCACTTTCGGCGATGTCCCAGGCGCTGTTGGCCGGCCAGCCATGCAGCGGCGCTTCCTCGACATCGCTGCGCGAAAACGGCGCGCAGAGAAAATCGCCGGACAGCCGAACCGTACCTTCCGGCAAATTGTCCGGCAGCGTCTCATTCGCATCGACCCAGGGCGCGCGGTGCAGCGGCTTCAGCTGCCGCCCACCACCCTCGACGACCATGTCGGCGATGTGGCCGACCGTGAGGTCGAGCGAAACCGAAATTCCTCGGGCCTTGATGGTCTGGATGGTCATTGCGCTCTCACCGATTCTGCAGGCGCAAACTGGCCTGTTCGGCGGTGGCTGCGCAAGCACCGCAATCGGCATTTTTGCATCAGAATGAGGGTGGCGACTAACCGCCGAACGTCGGCGCTGCCCCCGCTCCGCCTCGCTACGCGAGGCACCTCTCCCCCGCTTTGCGGGGGCGAGGAACCCAAATTCTGCAAGGCTGGCCGTCGAAGTTGGCGGTTCCTCGCCCCACGAAAGTGGGGAGAGGTGGCTCGGCGAAGCCGAGACGGAGAGGGGAATGGCGCTGCCGCCTCCTACTGCCGCTTGTATTCCCGCACCGGCGACTTGGTGCCGTCGGTGTAGGTGACCTGCACCGACATCGATTTCACGCTGTCGGCGACCTTGAAATAGGGCTGGTAGTCGTAGGGGATGGCGTAAGGGTCCTTCTTGTCGCAACGCGGCATCTTGATCTCCTTGTCGAGCGCCGCGCCGTTCAGGCTGTAGTGCACCTGTTTGATGGCGCAGCGGTAGGACAGCATCTGGGTGAAATAGACCAGCCCGTGATTGCCGCTGGCATCGAAGGCGATCCACGAGGTCCAGAACTGGTCGAGGATCTGCTTGTTGCCCTGCTGGAGTGCCGCCTCCGGGTCGAAGCGGATGTCGAACGGGCCGGTCTCGCGGCCCCTGATGTCGAGATATTTGATGGCGATGATGCCGGCCACGGTGCTGTCGGGCATCTCGAAGCTCGGATTGGCCATCGGCTTGCCGGTCGTCTGGTCGTTCATGGCCAGAAAACCGGTGTCGGTGAACGGACCGCTGTTGCCCATGCGCCAGGAGATGGCGGTCGCCGGCTCGGGCAGCGAGATGGTCATCGACCAGCCCTGGTTGGAGCGCATCGGCGTCAGCGAAGGCACGAAGCGGGCGGGATCGAGCACGTCGGCAAGCGCTGCCAGCCGGCTGCGGCTGCGGTCCAGCCAGTCGGCCAGCTGCGTCTGGTCGACGAAATATGTGAGCAGCCCGCCATCCTTCTCGTAGGACGTGAACTTGGTCAGCGCCTTGGCCTCGTTGCGCTTGTCGGCCAGCGTCTGGGCGCCGAGCCGGTCTTCCGAAAACTCCTGCGCCAAAAGGAAATAGGCCGGCGCGAAATCCGCGTTGGCGGCGATGAAGGCGTTGAGCTTGTCGAGACGCTGGGCGTCGTCGAACTGCTGGATATGCACCAGCTTGATCGACAGCGCCTTGCCCTTGTCGGCAAGCGCGCCGAACACTTCGCGGGCGCCGGCCTTGCCGTCCTGCACCCGAAGCAGCGTGGCAAAGCGCGTGTAGGGATCGATGGCGTCGACATCGAAGCCGGCAAAGGCAAGGTAGGAGCGCCGCGCGTTGAGCATGTCGCCGGACAGCTCGTATACGCGGGCATTGTGGTAGAACTCGTCCGGCCGCTTCGGCTCGGCGATCGCCCCGCCTTGTACGGCCAAGGCGGCAAAGCCCTTGGCAATGGTGTCGATCGAGGCGGCGATCTGCTGCGTCGTCGCTTGCAGCTTCTCGGTCTGGGCCTGCTGCTGCGCCTGGCCGGCGGCCAGCGTCTCGTTCTGCTTCTTCACCTCGTCGGTGGTCTTTTGCACTTCCGCCGTCTGCTGCGTCTGCTGCTGCTGTGCTGAGGCGATCTCATCGGTCTTCTTCGCCACCGTGTCGGTCGACTGCTTGAGCTGTTCGACCGTCTTCTGCGTCTGCGTGACGGTCTGCTCGATCTTGGCCACTTTTTCGGACACGATTCCTATCGACTGCTGCAGCCCGGCAATGGCCGGCACCAGGCTTGCGATCACCCCGTTCTGGGCGTTGGTCTGCTGCTGCAGGCCGTAGACGCCGCCGGCGACGGCCGCCGCTGTTGTGGCGAAGATCAAGGCCGGCAGCGCTCTGGCCGCCAGCACCAGCCTGAGCACGATGGCAATGGCGATGATGATTGCGGCCACCGCGGCGATCAGCGCGATATAGGCGGCGAACGGCGCCAGCGGATTGAGGATGTCGGATACGGCACCCCCGATAAAGGCGACGCTGCCGGCCCATTTGCCGGTGCGGCTGAGCGATGCCCTGATAAGCGAGGGCGCAGCGCCCCCGGCCCCGATATTCGTCATGCCAAGCCCCCAAGCCCTGAGATACCACGCCCCTTCCCACGGGAAACGCGGCCCTGGCAAGGAAAGACACGGGAAAACCGGCGTTTTCGGGGCGGCCGGCAAGCTTGCGAGGCTCGACAATCCTGGGACTGTCGGCCATTAACCAAATGGACGCATCACTTGCGTTACGTTAGCTTCGTCTTATCTCCGCAACAGCCGACCCCAGAACAGTCCAGCCCTTGTCCAATACCCTTCCGCTCATCCAGAGAGTTTTTGCGGCACTCGCCCTGCTGGTGCTGCTTGCCGGCTGCGCCACGACGCCGCCCGACAGCGTGCTGGCCGTGCCGGCGCCGGCGCAGAAATATGCCGCTATCGTCGTCGACGCCAGGACCGGCAAGCAGCTGTTCGAGGTCAGCTCGACGGCGCAGCGCTACCCGGCCTCGCTGACCAAGATGATGACGCTGTATCTTTTGTTCGAGGCGCTGGAGTCCGGCCGCGTCAGCAAGCAGACGCAGATCCCGGTGTCGGACAACGCCGCCTCGCAGCCGCCAACCAAGCTGCGCTTCCGGCGCGGCGAAAGCATCGACGTCGATTCGGCGATCCGCGCCATCGTCGTCAAATCGGCCAACGACGTGGCCGTGGCGGTCGGCGAATATCTCGGCGGCTCGGAGGTCCAGTTCGCCGCCACGATGACATCCAAAGCCCGCCAGCTCGGCATGACCAGCACCATTTTCCGCAATGCGTCGGGCCTGCCCGACGATGGCCAGATGACGACCGCGCGCGACATGGCGGTGCTCGGCATGGCGCTGCGTCAGCGCTTTCCCCAGCAGTTCCACTATTTCTCCGAAAGCGACTTCATGTTCCGCGGCCGGCTGGTGCGCGGCCACAACGACATGCTCGGCCGCGTGCGCGGCGTCGACGGCATCAAGACCGGCTACATCAGGGCCTCGGGCTTCAACATCGTTACCTCCTACAACGCCGACGGCCGCAATTTGATCGTCGTGGTGATGGGCGCCGACTCAGCCCGCCAGCGCAACGACCATGTCGAAGCGCTGATCCAGCGGAGCCTGTCGCCGACCATGGACGGCGCCAAGACCAGGCTGATGTTCGCCGAGCAGTAGTGGCCGCGGCGCGGTTCGCGTCTGGGCGCCCGGTGACGGATAGGAATTTTTTCTTGACTCGGTGAGGGCAGCTACGCTACTGTTTTGGGTATGGTGCCGAGTCGCGCCAATTGACCCACTGGAAACGTGACCCGCCCGCAAGGCGGGTTTTTTATTGCCCGCAGCCCTGCAGAACCTTGTGCACGTTGGCGGGACAGCACCCCCCTCTGTCCTGCCGGATGTTCGTCGCTCGGAAAGCCAAGCAATTGGCTTTCCGCCCGCTGCGCGGACCGCTCCTCAACCCCCGCAAGGGGGGAGATCAGCGGCTTCGGCGCTACGCTCACTCATGTGACGGTGGAAATTGGCGAAAGCCGGGATGACAGCCAATCTCCCTCCTTGCGGGGGAGATGTCCGGCAGGACAGAGGGGGGTGATTGGCGCTAACATCGGGCAAGTTCTTCACCGCAAGCGACACTCGCAGGTCGCGGCATGGATCCTCGGGTCTGCGCGTCCGCTTCGCTCCCGCTCCGCCCGTGGATGACGAAGTCGGGAAGCGATCAAAAACACTTGTAGTCCCACGAAATCCGTCGCGATGCTGGCGATGTTGCGGCATACGTCGCCCAGCACCACCAGGAGCCCGCACCATGAGCACCGTCCCCAAAACGCCCGAGCAACCGGCAGACAACCAGCACGACAGCGGCGGCGAATATTTCGAGGCGCCGATCATCGGTGAGCTTGAGGCCGATCCGGTGTCGGACGAGCACTTCGAGACGCCCGAAGTGCCGGACTCCGAACCCGCAGGCCCAGGCGCCCAACGCGGCAAACCGAAGAAAAAACCGTCGGCGATCTCAGGCCGCAAATTCCGCAAGCGCGATCTGGTGCGCATCGACACGCTGCGCCCGAGCCTCGCCGACCGCATCCGGTCGGACCATCCCGACCTGCCGGCCGGCGCCCGCATCAGCCGCGCCGAGCTCGGCCGCTACCGCATGCGCTACATGGAGGAGCTGCTGCAGCAGGAGCACGGCGAATTCTCCGAGCTCGACCGCCAGGTGGTCGAATCGATCGCCAGGCAGGACACGATTTCCGAAAACTCGGAAGAAGAGTTCGAGGAGCACCGCACCTTTGCCGACCGCGTCTCCGACAACATGGCGGCCTTCGGCGGCAGCTGGTGGTTCCTGATCTCGTTTGGCAGCGTGCTTCTGGTGTGGATCGGCATCAACCTGATTGCCGGCATGAGCGCCGCCTTCGATCCCTACCCCTTCATCCTGCTCAACCTGCTGCTCTCCTGCATCGCCGCCATCCAGGCGCCGATCATCATGATGAGCCAGAGGCGGCAGGAGTCCAAGGACCGCCTGCGCTCCTTCAACGACTACCGCGTCAACCTCAAGGCCGAGCTCGAAGTGCGCCATCTGCACGAAAAGCTCGACTACCTCATCTCGCGCCAATGGACGCGCCTGGCCGAAATGCAGCAGATGCAGCTGGATGCGATGCATGAGCTGACGGGTGCCAAGAAGCCGAAGCGGGCGGTGCGGCGGCGGCGGACGGTGAAGAGCGAGGCGCGAACCTCATAGGCCGTAGGCTGGGCGCGCCGAGCCAAGTCGCTGCGCCAATCTCCAATTGCCCGTTGAAGCCTGCGCCTGCTTCCGCTAAGAAGCCGTGACTTGCCGGTTCACCGGCTGGTTCGTTTTCCGGATTCCGGGAAGCACCCGTAGCTCAGCTGGATAGAGCGCTGCCCTCCGAAGGCAGAGGTCACAGGTTCGAATCCTGTCGGGTGCGCCAATGATTTCAGGAGCAAGTTCTATCCAATTTGCCGCAAAAGGGCCTCGGCCTGTTCGAGAACCAATTTCACGGCGTCATCAGCCAGGTCGGGCGGGTAGCCGTATTTTTTCAGGATGCGCTTTACCAGTACGCGCATTCTCGCACGGGCACTCTCCCGCTTGTGCCAGTCCACTGTCGCGTTCTGCCGAAGTTGCTCCAGGAGCTCATGGGCTATGACGCGTAGCGTATCATTGCCCAGAACCTCGATAGCGCTCTCATTTTGTGCCAAGGCATCGTAGAAGGCGACTTCCTCATTCGATAGCCCTTGCTCTTCGCCGCGCCTTCTTGCCGCTCGCAGGTCCTTCGCGAGGGCAATCAACTCATCGATCATCTCGACTGCTGATATGGCGTTGGCATGATAGCGCGCTACGGCCTCTTCCAGCCTTTTCGAGAATGCGCGGCTTTCGATGACGTTCGTTTGCGAGCGGCTCTGAATTTCGCCGTTGAGGAGCTTCCGCAACGCTTCCAGTGCGAGGTTCTTCCGCTCCATTCCCTGAAGTTCTGCAAGGAATTCGTCGGACAAAATCGAGATGTCCGGGCTTTCCATTCCTGCTGCGCGCAACACGTCGATGATCTCGGTCGAGGCGACCGCACGGTCTATGAGCTGCTGAACAGCAAAAGCTCGATTTGCTTGGGAGATGGCACCCGTAGCAGTCGATTTGGCGATGGCTGCACGAACGGCCTGAAAGAAGCCTACCTCGTCTCGAATTTTCGAAGCCGCATCACTGGCTGAGGCTAAGGCATAAGCCTTCGTCAGATTGAGGACGAGGTCTTGAAAGGCACGGTGAGCTCGCTTGCGGTCTTCATCACCAGCTGCTTTGCCAGCTTGGGTCTCCTGCCATTTCAGGACCCAATCAATCGCGCCAGCAAGTGCGCCCAGTCTCTGCCGTGGTGCGCCCACAAGTCCGGCGGAATAGTCGTGCCTGTGAAAAACTTCCCTCAGCCGTTCGAAGGCTTCGAGCATCGCGGCAACTGCCTCGTCCTCGTCGATGCCGGTCTTGCTCTGGTCGGACGGGCTATAATCCATCAGCGCATTCTTCAGATTTTGAAGTATTCCGATGTAGTCGACAATCAGGCCACCGGGCTTGTCCCGAAACACGCGGTTAACTCGGGCAATCGCCTGCATCAGTCCGTGACCGCGCATGGGCTTGTCGACGTACATCGTATTCATGCAAGGTGCGTCAAAGCCAGTAAGCCACATGTCCCTGACAATCACGAGTTTCAACTGATCGTTGGGGTCACGCGCCCGTTTCGCTAAGAGGTCGCGCCGTCGCTTATTGCCGATATGCTGCTGCCAAATGAGCGGGTCGGAAGCAGCACCCGTCATTACAACCTTGATCGCGCCGTCGGCATCATCGTCAGAGTGCCAATCCGGACGCAATTTTATGATCTCATTGTAGAGGTCAACGCAAATGCGCCTGCTCATGCAGACAGCCATTGCCTTTCCGTCGAGTGCGACTAGCCTAGCTTCCAAGTGCTGAACCAAATCGGCGGCGATGAGCGAGAGGCGTTTCTTGGCGCCAACCAGGGCCTCGACAGTTGCCCACTTCGCCTTGAACTTCTCCGCTTCGGTTAGGGTGTCGTCTTCAACCAGCGCCTCGATCTCGGCGTCGATATTGGGCTTCTCGTTCTGGTCAAGCTCGATACGGGCCAAGCGACTCTCGTAGTAGATGGGCACGGTCGCCCCGTCTTCGACCGCGCGAGAAATATCATAGATGTCAATGTAGTCCCCAAAGATCGCTGGGGTGTTCCGGTCTTCGCCCTCGACCGGTGTTCCAGTGAAGCCAATGAAGGAGGCGTTTGGCAGCGCCTGCCGGATGTAATGCGCATACCCATACCGTCGAACGCCCGTCTTTGTGTCCAGCCGTGCGTCCAGTCCGTATTGGGTGCGATGCGCCTCATCGGCGATGACAATGACATTCCGGCGGTTCGTGAGTTCGGGAAAGCTTTCTTCCGTGCCAACCGGAAGAAATTTCTGCACGGTTGTGAAGATCACACCACCTGCCGAGCGCTCCAGAAGGCGCTTCAAATCTTCTCGGTTTTCAGCCTGTTCGGGTTTCTGGCGGATCAGGTCGCGACACAGGCTGAATGTGCCGAAGAGCTGATCGTCCAGATCATTCCTGTCGGTCAAAATGACCAAGGTCGGATTCTGAAGCTGAGGAGAGCGAACCGCCAGACCTGCGAAGAAGGCCATGAGGAAGCTCTTGCCCGAACCCTGCGTGTGCCAAATCACCCCGATCTTGCGATCCCCATCAGGAGCGGATGCATCGATCGCTTCCTGAATCGCCTTCCGTGCGCCGTGGAATTGGTGGTAACCAGCAATGATCTTGAAGGGACCCTCGCCTCGGTCGGCGAAAACGGTAAAATCCCTGATGAGTTGCAGGAAGTGGCTGCGCGCGAACACTCCACGCAAGAGCGTATCCAATTCCGGCGTGCCGGGTGGCGCGTAATCCGTTCCTTCCACAGTACGCCAAGGCATGTAGCGCTCATCCTGAGCGGTTAGCGAACCGATTCGCGCCTTGATCCCGTCAGATGTGACGAGCGCGGCATTCGTCCGGAAAAGCGACGGGATGTCGCGCTTGTAGGTCTCGATCTGGTTGAATGCAGCGGTGAGCGTCGCGTTCTCATCACCGGGGTTCTTAAGTTCCAGCACCGCCAATGGAAGGCCGTTGACAAAGAGCACGAGATCGGGCCGCCGGTTCTTGCGCCCTTCAATAAGTGTGAACTGGTTGACCACCAGCCAATCATTCGCGGCCGGATTGTCGAAGTCGATCAGCCAGACTTTGGCTCCTACAATACGGTCGTTCGCGCGGTACTCTACGGTCACGCCCTCTGTAATGAGCGTGTGGATTCGTCGGTTCTCCTCCACCGAATCGGGAGACTGACTTGTTAGGACCTGCCTTATAGCTTCGGCTCTCGCTTCCTCCGGAACGGAAGGGTTGATCTGGGCAACCCACGCTTCCAGACGCTTGAGCAGCATGGCCTCCGAATAGGACGGACGTTGAGGGGACGCGCCGTCTGGCGCGATGACGCTGCCATGCAGATGCAGCCAGCCAAGCGCCTTCAGCGTCTCGATGCTGGCATGCTCAACGATGTCCTCATAGAAGCCACTCATGCCGACGCAGCGCCTCCCTTTGGCTCAACGTCCCATACGGTCGTTGCCAATTTTGCAAGGAATGCTTGTCGTTTCTGAACGGCCTCCACGTTCCAATAGGGAAACACCTCCAGAGATTTTGTCGCTGTCGTAATCTTGTCGGCGACTCCAACCTGTCCACTCTGATTGCTCGCCTGACAACGGGTGAGCAGGTATTTCGATTGCGGATACACGCTGATCTTCGAAAAGTATCGCCCATTTTGGATGGCGCGGTTGATCGACTTCTCGATCAACAGCAAGTTTCCAAGCCGTTGGATGATGGCCTGATCGTCGCCGCCCTCGCCAAATTCGGCAATGGCTTCAGCATCGCCGTTGTCTGGAAGGATGTGCTCAATATCGTTGCCGCCCGCAACGTACTCTTGCAGATCGTCTCGGCCCTGGCTGGGGCCATATGCCAGTAGGTCAACGTGTTGCGTAAGCTTCGCAAGTAGGTAGCGAATCCGGAATTGCCGCGTATCACCCAGTTTGAGGCTCAGGAGGCGAGCATTGAAGTCCGATACGAGATTGGATCGTTCCTTGCGGAAGTTTGAGCGGACAAACTCCTCAAAATCCTGATCGGTCGTACCGCGCAAAGTGTGCGCCGCATCGACAATCCGGCGCTCGTACTCTTTGCCGGGCGTGCCGGTGATAAGCCAGACGAACATCGTCTTCTCAATCTCGTCGCACAGCCTGGAGAAATTGGCCGACGAGAGATGTCGGCCGGACATCAACACAATGAAGTGCTGCTTGATCGATTTTCCGCCAAGCAGGCGCGTGTTGACCATGCCCCGTTCCACGCGCCCCGCAGCGTTCCGATTGGACGCGAAATTGCTGTAGGCCTTTGCAGCTTCCAAAAGCCTCTGCGCGAACTTCAGGGGTGCACTTTTGTGACCCGTTAGTGCCTCGTTCCTGAGGAACCAGTCGTAGATGATTTCTTCCCGCAGCTTGCTGTCCACATCAAAGCTGGCCAAGAGATAATATCTCAGGAAGCGAAGGGGCTTTTCCCGAGCCTTATAAATCTCGTCGGTAAGCGCCTTCCAAATATCCTTGAGCTTGGCGTATTCGCTTTCCTTTGCGTTCATGAACAGGAGGTTCTTGAGGAGGTCCATAGCGTCGAGGCCGACGCCTCGGTCGTTGATTGTCTCAAATATCTTGAGAGCCTTGGCTATCGTGGGGGTCTGGATGCGGATGATCTTGACCTTATTCGTCAGATATCCGTGGAATTTCCGAATGGCCGCTGGATCATTCTCAAGCGTTGTGGCGATGAACTCGCGAATGGTCCGATAGGCACTACCGATGTTCCGGATCGATCTCGTACGCTCCCGGTCCGCGTTCTTGCCGTCGCCCTCGGCATACTGAACGAGTATGCCGCCAGAATCCTCATATTGGAGTTCCAGTCGAAAGCGCGCGACGCTTTCCCCCTGCCAATCTATGGTGCTCGACGCAATCTGGCTTTTCAGTTCTTCCGGTATGTCCTGACCAAGCTCTGTCAGGGCGTCACGGAGGGCGCAAAGGGTGAGATACGCGGTCGTCGTCCTCTGCTGCCCGTCGACGAGTTCGAAAACGTCCTTGTCGTCTTTGCAAACGACAATCGTTCCAATGAAATATTCCGGGGCGAAATCCTTCGTCGCGCCCTCATACTCGGCATAGATATCTGAGAGGAACTGATCGACTTCCTCACCGCCTTCGCCCTTCGGGTCTGTTTCGCCCCATACGTACTCGCGCTGATAGTCGGGGACGCGGTAGAAGTCCTGAAACATACGCTTCAGCGTCATGTCATCCGAAATGATGCTCTGTTCAGTCACCCAGCCCGCCCTCCATTAGTGTAATCAAAAGGTCTTCAATGTAGGAATCATGATCGTCGGCGGGATAGTAAATCGGATGGATTTCGGCTTCTGCGAGAAATGCGCGACGGGCTGGACGTTCGTTTTCGTTGGGCAAGGGAAGAAGCGCATAATGGCGCACGGGGGCATCCCCGTTCTGGGCGCGAATATCCCTAAGGGCAATAAATGTCCGGTCCGATTGGAGGCTGGATCCCATGAACAGCAGGCTCCGGGTTCCGATCAGCGCGCCAAGTATGTTGGTGAGTGTGACGCCGCCATTATAGGCAGCGTCATATTCTGCGCGAGTTAGTACACGGCCCTCCTGCGCATCCGCCTCACCGTGCAGCCGCAGAAGGCAATGCGGATCATTACCTATACGCTGGCGAGCCTCGCGTAGTCTGACGCCGCAAAACTCATTCGTGAAAGGCTGTTGCGCGCCGTTGTAGACGTGGGTCAAGACGTAGTCGAAATTGGTTGTCAGCACCTCGCCGTCGAACAAACGCGGAAGGAGGCAGACCGGGCCAGACGTGTTCGGGCGATGGCGGCCGAGCTGGTTGGCGATCTCTTCAGCGAAGACGCCCGCGCCGAGCGTGTTGTGCACCATTTGCGCCGCTTCCTCGTAGTCGCCACGTGCAAGGTGCGCCTCGACATCAGCGCGAAACTGTGGGGCGTCGCCTAGAAGCGAAAGAAGGAATGTGGCCCAAGGACTATAGCCGCTGGAGATGGACATGCCCGCGCCGATGAAGGGCACGACCTGCCCGTTCCGCTTGCGGGCAGTGAGGGCTCGGAAGCGCGCAAGGCATTGTGTCTCGCGCAGAAAGTCTGTTGTACGATTCTTGGCAGCCTGGACTTCATCTTGCACGAACCCGGTGAAAGTCGAGTCATAGTCATGCCGTGCCATTGTTTTGAAGACCTCGGCGCTTTCATAAGTGAACCCCGCAATTTCCACAGGGCCATTCTCATTTAAAAAGTCATGGTAGCGCTGGCGGAAATATTCCATGTGTCATCCCGCCATGGCTTCTGCATCGCGCACGTTCACCTCGCCGAACATCAGCTTGGGCAAAAGGTAGCCGTGGGTTTCGGCGAGAACTCGATTTTGTGATGCTCGCGCAGTTATAGCCGCAAAAATTGGAGAAATCAGAACACCAAAATTTCGGTAGATAGCCGCTCCAGCATTTGGAATCGGATAACTCTTCAGAATATCTGTTTGCGCCCGCTGCCTTCCAGAGGTACCTGTCATGCTTCTTATGGCGGCTTCAAAGAATTGTGGATGCCTAATCAATAGATAGGTGAATGGTTCTGGAATCGGGAATTTAGCACGAAAGACAATAAACTCCGTCGACCCCCAGCCTATAGCGTGGTCATCTGTCAAGAAATCGACAAACGCTGCTTTTCCGTTTTCGAGACATGGCGTGATTCGAGCGAGCAGAGCATCGCCGTTTCGAAACCGCATACCCGACGTGTACTCTTTACTAATCGGCAGCGAAGCGGTGCTGCCCTTCGTAGGCAGAGAAGCCATTTCTGAGTAAGGCGCAATTGCGCCTCGCGTTAGCGGCTCCCTAGGGTTCACCTCAATTAGGTCGCTGACTACAGCTCTGCCCCAACCCTCCGGTAGGCCGTCATCGCCAAAGCGGCCAGGAAAGAGCTCGGCGATCAGAGCGGCGCGTGCGCGGTCGGGGATAAGGCCGCCGAGAATAGCTTGCGCGTCGGTCGCGCCGTCCTGCTTACGGCGGACGGGGCCGAAATCGACAAACCAGTCCTTGAAAATCGCCTGCGCCAAAGCCTCCAGAGTCTCGTTCACTCGTCGGTTCAGCTCGATTTTCTCATCGAGAGCTGAAAGGATTTCTACGGCTGCCGCTTGATAGGAAATGTCAGGGAGTATCAGCTGATAAGTTTGCAGTTTTCGGAAGTAGATGCGCTCTCGAACCGAACCTTCCCCAGCGAGGCTCAGCCAATCCGCCCAAGGGGTCGAACGGATATGGTAGTCCATGAACCTGGGCAAAAGCCCGTTCGCTCGGCACGCGAACACCACATAGTCCGGGCTTACGATGCCAGGAGCGAGGGTGTCATGGCAGAATCCGATTGAACCAATGTTCAGGCGCATCGGATTGTAGGCGAACATGCCATTCTCGATGCGCTTGTATCTAGATAGATCGTTAGACTGGTAACGCGGCTCTGCCGTCAACCCCACGCTCTTGTCGACACCATATACCGGCCTGTCCGGTGCTTGCTGCCCGATGCGCTCTTTGTACTCGAAGGCGACCTCACCCAGGCGAACACGTCTCAAGTCAGCCATTCGCACTAACCCTGGCCAGCGCCTTTAGAACCGTCACATCCGTATCTCGTGATGCCTCGAACATCCCTTGCAATGAGGCGGTCAATTCGGAAACCTTTTCTTCGAATTCCGACTCATCTTGATCTGAAGCTTGAGTTCCCACGTAGAGGCCGGGGGTCAGAGAATACCGATGCTTTTCAATGTCATCTGCTCGCGCCACTTTGCAAAAGCCGGGCACGTCGCTGTAGTCACCGTCCTTGTCCCGCCATCGATGATAGGTGCTCGCGATCAGGGCGATATCGTCGTCGGACAGTTCCCTCCGGGTCCTATCCGCCATCACGCCGAGCTTGCGAGCGTCGATAAAGAGGATCTCGCCGCGTCGGGCGCGATGGCCATTGGCGCTCTTGTCGCGCGCTAGAAACCATAAGCAGGCCGGGATCTGCGTGGAATAGAAGAGCTGGCCGGGCAACGCCACCATGCAGTCAACGGCGTCGGTCTCGATCATCTTCCTGCGGATTTCGCCCTCGCCTGATTGTTGCGAGGACATCGAACCGTTAGCCAGCACCACGCCCGCCGTGCCGCGCGGTGCAAGGTGGTGGTAGATGTGGCTAAGCCAGGCATAATTGGCATTGCCCTGAGGCGGGGCACCGAAAGCGGTCCAGCGGATGTCTTCGGAAAGGCTCTCACGCCACCAATCCGATACATTGAAAGGTGGATTGGCGAGGATGAAGTCGAACTTCACATTCGAAAATTCATCACGGATGAAGGAGCCTTCATTGTTCCAGCGGATGTCCGCATCGATGCCGCGCACGGCAAGGTTCATCTTGCACAAGCGCCAAGTCGTGTGATTGCGTTCCTGCCCGTAGATCGAGATTTGCCGCTTGGCCTCATCGACATTGCGCTGGTCGGAGTGATCCTCGATGAACTTTTCCGATTGCACGAACATGCCGCCCGAGCCGCAGCACGGGTCATATACGCGTCCCTTGAATGGCTCCAGCATCTCGACCATGACACGGACCACCGAACGCGGCGTGAAGAACTCACCCCCGCGCCGGCCTTCCGCGCCTGCGAAGCCTGATAGGAAATACTCATAAGCGCGCCCCAGGAGGTCGCGGGACTTCTCTCCCTCGGTGTGCATGGTGATGTCGGAGAAAAGCTCAACCAGGTCGCCGATCATCTCCTTGTCGAGCGCGGGACGGCCATAGTCTTTGGGCAGTACACCTTTCAGCGTAGTGCTGTTGGCTTTCTCGATTGCCTCCATGGCGGCATCGATCAGGCCGCCGATATCCACTCGCTTCTTATTGCCAGTGACGGGATCGATGATGTCGAGATCGCGGGCGCGGGCATTGTCCTTGAGGTAAGACCAGCGCGCGATATCCGGCACCCAGAAGACACGGGCAGCGAGGTACTCCTCCGGGTCTTCCGGATCGGCGAACTCCTCCTGCTCCAGCTTGGCGCGCTGCGCTTCGAATGCTTCCGAAATGTACTTCAGAAAAATAAGGCCGAGCACGACGTGCTTGTATTCCGATGGCTCCAGATTGCCCCGCAGCTTGTCTGCAGCCCGGAACAGGTCTGCCTCAAAGCTCAAGTCGCCGTTGCCGTTGCGTGCGCCCGCCATACTACAATCCCCGATCCTGCTATTCGCTCTTTTCGGCCACAAGTTTCTTGATTGCCGCTGAAGCGTCAAATCCAAGCAGCTCGGCAAGCTCGATAAATTCCACCACATCCACTCGCCGCTGCCCGCTTTCGAGGCGAGCAACAAACGACTGGTACTCCCCCAGCTTCGCAGCCAAGTCGCTTTGCGTCAGTCCAGCCGCCTCGCGCTTTTCGATTAGCAGCGCGATCAAGGCCTTATGCCGCTCTGTTCCAAGCGTTTTGACCACGAAGCGCCCCACCTGATCTCAGATGGATTCTCATCTATATCTGATTTTCAGTTATCTTAACTTCAGATAATGCCTGAAGGGGGCAGCCTGTGGAGCCTGCCAATTGAATCATTGCGGCACAGCCACTTCGCCCATCCGAGGCACGCTGACTGTGGGCTTTCGTCCAGATGGAGAGCATCCGATTCGGAGCTTGCTTCTGTTCTCTGCATGCCCAGCCGGATTGCGTCAGCCGGCCTTCACCTCCCTCACACTCTCCCGCTCCACCAGCGGGCACTCCAGCTTCGTGATCGGATACCTTCCCCTTCCCGGAGCCGCCGGCGCCTCCAGCTGCTCGATCGCCCATTGGCCCATCGCCATGTGCGGCAGGATCGAGGTGGTCAGCGGCGGGAACAGATGCCGGGCGATTTCCTCGTCGTCGTAGCCGACGACGGAGATGTCCTGCGGAATGTGCAGGCCGGCTTCCTTCAGGGCTTCGTAGCAGCCGATCGCGGTGCGGTCGTTCTGGCAGAAGATGGCGGTGGGCTTATCCCTGAGCGCCAGCAGCTTGACGGTCGCGGCATAGCCGGCGCTGGCCGACCAGTCGCCCTCGACCACCAATTCGCCGTCGAACGGAATGTCGGCGGTGGCGAGCGCGCGGCGGTAGCCCTTCAGCCGGTCTTGTGCCGCCTGCATCCACGGCTCGCCGGTGATGGTGGCGATGCGGCGGTGGCCGTGGCTGATCAAGTGGCGGGTCGAGCTCTGGCCGCCGGCGATCTCGCTCGGCACCACGGCCGGGAAGGCATAGTCCGCCGTGTAGCAGTTGAGCAGGATGACGGGAATGTCCAAGCCGTAGAGGTAATCGGGCGCTGATATCTCGCGGGTGAAGATGGTCATGTAGATCAGCGCCGAAATGCCCCGCTTGGTGAGCGCGGCGATGGCGCGCGGCTCCATGACGGAATCGCCCAGCGTCTGCGCCACCAAAAGCACGTTGCCGGCGTTCCAAGAGGCCTGGCGCGCGCCCTCGATGGCGACGACGGCTTCCGGGCTGGTGGCGAGCTGGTCGACGGCAAAGCCGATCACCCCGTCCAGCCCTTCGAAGGCGGGAAGCGGCGGGTGAAGTGCCGAGAAGGCGGGCGCCGAATAGCCAAGCGTCCGCGCGGCTTCGATCACCCGTTCGCGGGTCTGCTGCGACAGCTTGATCCCCGGCGAATTGTTGAGCACGAAGGAAACGGTCGCCTGCGAGCAGCCGGCCGCCCTGGCGATATCGATCATGGTGACGCGGCCCTTGGCGCCCTTGGCCGGCGCTTTGCGCCGCCTCGCCGTGTCGCTGGCCCGATCCGTCGTCTCGCTCATGGCAAATCCCAGTCTGGCAGGCCGGTCAGGCCGGCAAGATGGCGTGACGCCATCGATGCATAGAGATAACGTCAACGCCGTTTATAACTATTAGTACGCCGGAGGTCCATCCGCCGTGGATCTCCATACAAGCCAAAACTCAAAGGGTGAAAGGCTTGGGCTGCGGCTCAGCGGTGACCACGGCTCGGCGGCGGGCACACTGCGAAACCCCGGCATTGGCTCGGAACTAATACTGTTTACTAATACAAAAATGCGCTGTACCGTCAATCCGTCGCGTCCGGCCGGTCACGTCCGGGGCGGCGGGAGAGTACGAAAATGGCCCGGTGGCGAGCGGATACTACCTCCGCGAGCCTTGTCTCGGATATGTGATATGTCAGACAAATCGGACTATTTACGAACGAAGGATGAGTCTCTAAGGTCCATGATCGTGGCTGGAACGACGCCATTCTTTCGGTGCCGGGAACCCCTTTGAGGAGGAGGGCGTCCACGCTGCAAACGGCAAATCAGGTCAGTGCAAGATCGGCCGGTCCAACGACTGAGCCAAACGGGAGGTTGAACATGAAATCCTTGATACGCAATGCATCCGTAGCCGCGGCCGCGCTGCTGCTTGGCCTGTCGGCCACGGCAATCGCGCGCGCCCAAGACAAGCCGACGCTGGCCTTCGTCGTCAACGGCGCTTCCGATTTCTGGAAGGCCGCCGAAGCCGGCGTCAAGAAGGCGCAGGGCGAACTGCCCGACTATACGCTCGAGCTCAAATATCCCGAGCAGTCCTCGGTCGCCATCCAGCAGCGGCTGATGGACGATCTGGTCACCGCCGGCGTCAAGGGCATCATGGTCTCGGCCGTCGATCCCAAGACCTCGACCGACGGCCTCAACAAGATCGCTTCGGAAACGGCGCTGTTCACCACCGACTCGGACGCCCCGCAGACCAAGCGCGTCGCCTATATCGGCTCGTCCAATGTCGATGCCGGCAAGCAGGCGGCCGAAATCGCCAAGAAGGCGATGCCCGATGGCGGAAAATGCCTCGGCTTCGTTGGCCTGCTCGGCGCCGACAATGCCAAGGAGCGCATCCAGGGCATGAAGGACGGCCTCGCCGGAACCAAGATCGAGCTGATCGACGTGCGCGGCGACGACATCGACCAGGCGCGCGCCAAGAAGAACGTCGAGGACGCGCTGGTTGCCAGCCCCGACGTCACCTGCATGGTCGGCTTCTACTCCTACAACACGCCGCGCATCTATGAAGCGCTGCGCGACGCCGGCAAGCTCGGCTCGATCACCGTCGTCGGCTTCGATGACGATCCGATCACGCTGGGCGGCGTCAAGGAAGGCACCATTGCCGCCACCGTCGTGCAGCAGCCCTTCGAATGGGCCTATCAGGGCATGAAGCTGATGGCTGCCTATCTCAAGGGCGACAAGTCGGGCATCCCGGAAGGCAACCTCATCATCATCCCGACCAAGATCATCGGCAAGGATGACGTCGACGCCTACGCCGCCAACCTGAAGGCGATGGCCGGAAAATAAGACTTGAAGCAGTTCAGCCGGCTCAACGTCGCTTGGGCCGGCTGCTCGCATTGACGAACCGCACGCGGATCGTCAGTCTGCCAAAAAGTCGGCCCGCCAATCGCTGTCAGGCATGATGAATTATTCCGACACATCCATCGCAGCAACGACGCCGTTCCTCAGCCTCGAGAACGTGCGCAAGACCTATCCGGGCGTCGTCGCGCTCGACGGCTTCTCCATGGAGGTCAGGCCGGGCGAGGTCATCGGCCTCGTCGGTGAAAACGGCGCCGGCAAATCGACCTTGATGAAGATTCTCGGCGGCGTCACCAAGCCGGACAGCGGCACGATCACCGTCGACGGCACCGCGCATGACAGGCTCTCCGTCGAAGGCAGCCTGGGTTCGGGCATCGCCTTCGTCCACCAGGAACTCAACCTGTTCGACAATCTCGATGTCGCCGCCAACATCTTTTTCGGCCGCGAGCCGTTGCGCGCCGGGCCGCTCAGGCTCGTCGACCGCGCCAAGCTGCGCACCATGGTGGCGCCGCTTTTGAAGCGCGTCGGCGCCAATTTTTCCGCCGACACGCCGGTCGCGACCCTGTCTCTGGCCCAGCAGCAGATGGTCGAGATCGCCAAGGCGCTGTCGATCGAGGCAAGGCTGGTCATCCTCGACGAGCCGACGTCGAGCCTGCCGCTCGCTGAGACCGACAAATTGCTCGACGTCATCAAGGCGCTGAAGGCCGACGGCATCAGCGTCATCTTCATTTCGCACCGCCTGCACGAGGTCGAGCGCGTCGCCGACCGCGTCGTGGTGCTGCGCGACGGCATGCTTGCCGGCACCTTGCCGAAGAGCGACATCGGCCACGACCAGATGGTCAAGCTGATGATCGGCCGCATGCTGAAGGAGCGCGAGAAAGCTTCGGAGGCGGCGCGTGCGCCCGGCGCCACGGCGCTTGCGGCCAAGGCCATCCGTACGCCTGCCTATCCCGGCCGGCCGGTCGATCTCGACGTCAGGCGCGGCGAAATCCTCGGCCTTGCCGGCCTTGTCGGCTCCGGCCGCACCGAACTGGCGCGGGTGTTCTTCGGCATTGACTCGAAGCTCGGCGGCGCGCTGGAACTCGACGGCAAGCCGCTTGCGCTGGCTTCCGCGGCGGATGCCGTCGCGCAAGGCATCTTCCTGGTCCCGGAAGACCGCAAGCTGACCGGCATCCTGCTCGACCTGTCGATCGCGCAGAACATTTCGCTGCCCAATCTGCCGGCGCATGCGCGCCGCTCCCTGGTGTCCTCAAGCGCCGAGACCGCCACCGCCGAGAAACAGAAGAAAGATCTCGGCATCAAGGCGCCTTCGGTGCAGACGCGCACCGGCACGCTGTCGGGCGGCAACCAGCAGAAGGTCGTGCTCGGCAAGTGGCTGGCCATGAATCCGAAGGTGATGATTCTCGACGAGCCTACGCGCGGCATCGACATCGGCGCCAAGGCGGAAATCTACGGGCTGATGCGGGCGCTCGCCGATGCCGGCGTCGCCGTGCTGATGATCTCCTCCGACATGGAAGAGGTGATCGGCGTGTCCGACCGCATCGCCGTCATGCATGAGGGCCAGATCTCCGGCATTCTCGACAAGGACCGGTTCAGCCAGGAAAACGTGCTGCTGCTGGCAGTGGGCAAGCAGCCGAAATAGTTTCTTGTTTGCCACGGGTTCCGGTCCGGAACCTTCCAGGGCGGGCATTGGGGAGAAGACGATGAGCAAGAAAGATCTCGGCCTGCTGATCCTGATCCTGGTGGTCGGGGCGATCGTTGCGATCATCAATCCGCGCTTCCTGCTTCCGATCAACCTCGCCAACACCTCGAACCTGATCGGCCTGTTCGGCATCCTGTCGATCGGCCAGGCCTTCGTCATCATCACCGGCGGCATCGAATTGTCGGTCGGCTCGGTGGTCGCGCTGCTCGGAACGCTATTCATCGACTTTATCGCCGTGCGTGGCATGGGATGGCCGGTTGCCTTCGTGCTCATCCTGGTGCTTGGCGCCATCATCGGCCTGGCACATGGCTGGCTGATCACAAGGCTCAAGCTGCAGCCCTTCGTCGTCACCCTGTGCGGCCTTTTGATCTACCGCGGCGTCGCCCGCTTCTACACTGGCGACGGCACGGCGGGTTTTGCGTTCGGCCAGAATTTCCCCGACCTCGAATTCCTCACCGCCGGGCGCTCTTATGGCGTGCCGAACAGCTTCATCGCGCTGATCGTTATTTCGATCGTCATGTGGGTGGTGCTGCACCGCTCGGTGTTCGGCCGCTATCTCTACGCCATCGGCAAGAACGAGGAGGCGGCGAAATATTCGGGCATCCGCACCGGCCGTGTCGTCATCGCCGCCTATGTCATCTGCGGCGTGCTGACGGCGCTTTCGGCGATCTATTTCGCCATGTACACGCGCTCGATCTCGCCGGCCAGCCACGGCCAGTTCTACGAACTCTACGCCATCGCCGCAGCCGTGCTCGGCGGCTTCTCGCTGCGCGGCGGTGAAGGCTCGCTGATCGGCGTCATCCTCGGCACGGTGCTGCTGCAGGAGTTGCAGAACCTCGTCAATCTGCTCGGCATCCCGTCCTCGCTCAACTTCGCGGTGATGGGCGGCGTCATCCTCATCGGTGTGCTGGTCGACCAGCAATGGGGCGTGTTCCGGGAACGGCGGCTGATGGTCGACGCCACCCGCAAAAGCGCTTCCGGCGCGGCCGCGGAATAATCGCCCTGCCAAGACGCGCCGCGCGTTTGTCGGCGCCTGGCGGCATGAATGAAATGGTTGCGGCCTTGCCGCCCTTCTGCGATTGCGGGACGTCTCCACATCATGCCGGATGTCGGTGGCGGACGAGTGGCAAGCCATGAGAGCGAAACCTGAACTGTTGATGTTGAGGGCAGGGGCGCTTGAAGCCGAACTGGCGCCGCAAATCGGCGGCAGCGTGAGCGCGCTGCGCTGGCGCGGCATCGATCTCCTGCGCCGGCTTTCGGACGGGGATCGCGATACCGGCAATGTGCTTGGCGTGGCCATGTTTCCAATGACGCCCTACGCCAATCGCATCACTGGGAACGCTTTCGACTTCGGGGCGCAGCGCTGGCAGGTCCTGCCCAACAATCCGCCGGAGAAATTCAACGTGCACGGCAGCGGCTGGCAACACGCCTGGACTGTCACCGAGACAGCAGCCGCGAACGCGACGCTGACGCTGGACATTGCCGCCGGAGCCGAGCCCTATTCCTATCGAGCGACGCAGGCTTTCGCGGTCACCGAAGAGGGGCTGAGCGTCACCATTACGCTCACCAACACCGGACCGGTTACCTTGCCGTTCGGTTTTGGCCTGCATCCCTGGTTCGATCGCGATCCGGACGTGACATTGCAATTCGAGGCGAAGCGCTTCTACCTCGAAGAGCCGGATGGCATTTCCGGTGATCCGATCACACTTCCGCCCGAACTCGACTTTGCCGAGGACCGGCCTTTACCAAACGGCTGGCGCAACAGTGATTACGGCGGCTGGAGGGGCGAGGCGATCATTCGTTTTCCAACCCGCGGTGCCGGCTTGCGGATCAAGGCCGACCCGGTCTTCAAGCATCTGATGCTCTACGCCGATCCGACAAAACCGTATTTCTGCGTCGAGCCGCAAACGAATGCCTCCGGTGCTTTCAACCGGGGCCGGTGGGACGATCCGGAGGAAGGCGTGATCGTGCTGGCCCCTGGCGAAAGTGCTGCCGGCACCGTCTTGTTCATGCCTTTTGCGCTTGAAGGCTAGCCTAGATCAGGCCCGATATGTCGGAAAAGGCCATCGCCTTGCGCAGCACCTCGGCAAAACGGTCGCCGGCCGCCTCGCGCGGGCCGCTGTTGTCGATCGAGGTGACGCCAGGTCCCGACAGGCTCACATTGGCGCTGCGCGCCAGTCGCGCCAGCACCTCGCCGCGTGACTCGCGGCCGCGCATTGCCAGCCGCTCTGCCAGCACCTCCGGCGAGGCGGTGATCTCGACGATGGCCAGATTGGCATAGCGTTCGCGCAAGGAGGGGATGATCGCGCGCGACACATTGGCGACAGCGACACGGCCATTGGCGACGGACCAGTCGACATCGACGGGGATGCCGTAGCGCAAGCCGTGCGCTTCCCAGGAGATGGCGAAGGCGCCATCGGTTTCGGCCTCGACGAAGGCGGCATCGGCCAGCGTGTCGTGGTCCTCGCTGGCGACATCGCTCGGCCTGGTGATGACGCGGCGGACGAACTCCAGCCTTGTCTCATCGGCAAAGCGGGCGCGGGCGTAGCCGATCACCGTGTCCTTGCCGGCGCCGCTTGGGCCGACGACGGCGACGAAAACGCCATCGCGGATCGGAAACGTCTCGGCCGACAATTCCCGCTCGATCGATGCCGACACCATCATGCGACCCGGCTTCCCTGCCGCCACACGGTGCGCACCACCGGGACATGGTCGTCGACGCGCACGCGCACCAGATCGGCGCGGCGGCCCTGTTCGATGACGCCGCGATCGGTCAGGCCAACCGCATCGGCCGGGTTCTTCGAGACCATGGCGACGGCCTGCGGCAGGGAAATGCCTTCGACGACATCGCCGAGGAAGAACGCCGACTGGATCAGGCTGAAGGGAATATAGTCGGATGACAAGATGTCGAGCAGGCCGTCGCCGGCCAGCGTGCGGGCGGAGACATTGCCCGAATGCGAGGCGCCGCGCATGACGTTGGGCGCGCCCATCAGCACGCCCATCCCGGCCTCTTTCGAGGCCCTGGCGGCCTCTTCCGTGGTCGGGAATTCGGCGACGCGCACGCCCTGCTCGATCGCCTCGTCGACATGGCCTGATGTGGCGTCGTCGTGGCTGGCCAGCACGATGCCGCGCTCCTGGCAGGCGGCTGATATCACCGCCCGGTTCGGCGCCGAATTGCGCGCCGATTCGGCCATCCGCTTTTCGCAGAACAGCTTGAAGTCGCGATCGGTCAGCTTCAGCTTGCGCTGGTAATAGTAGGCATAGGTCTCGAGATTGACGAACTGGCGCTGGCCTGGCGCATGGTCCATCAGCGATGCCAGTCTGACCCGCTCGTCGCCATCGAAATTGGCGAAAGCCCTGAGGCAGTCCGGTGCCGAAACCTCGCAGCGCAGGTGGATGAAATGGTCGGCGCGCAGACGGTCCTGCTTCACACTGTCCTCGATCGCGTCGGCCAGCTTGCGGATGTCGGCCGATGTCAGGTCGGCGTCTTCGTCCATGCCGACGCGCAAGGCGTCGAGCACGGTGGTGATGCCGGCGGTCGCCACCTGCGCGTCATGGGCGAGCACGGCGGCGATCGGATTCCAGCGCACCTTGGGCCGCGGCGCGTAGTGGCCTTCGAGATGGTCGGTGTGCAATTCGACCAGCCCGGGAATGACATAGTCGCCGCCCATATCCTCGCCGATGCGGCTGATGCCGGATTCGATGCCGGCGATAAAGCCGTCGCGCAGCACCAGCGAACCCTCGACGATCTCGTCGGCAAGCACGATGCGGGCATTGTGGAGAACAGTCTCGGCGGTCATTTCAGGCAGTCCTTCAGGCGGTTTTTCTGGCCGGGCGGCGCCCGAGCGCGTGATGCGAGAGCACCATGAACGGTGCACCCGGTTCGGTTTCGACAAACAAGGTCAGCGCATCCACCAGCACCTTCTGTTGCAGCACTTCCGCGAACAGGCTGTCGATCGCTGCGCGCAAACGAGGGCTTTCCTGTGACCCCGCCCGGCCGGACAGCGTCATGTGGAAGCGAAAGGTTTCGAAGACATAGGGGTAACCCCATTGGCAGAGATTGCGGAACTCGGCCGGCTTCAGCGAATCCGGGCTGCGCCGCTCGATTTCCGCCTCGCTCAGCGGTGCGCGAAACCGGTCGAAATCGCGCACCACGTCATCGGCGAACCGGTTGAGCGCAGGCACTGGCCCTTCCGGCACCAGTGCGAAGAAGCCGTCGATCTGGCTCACGACGAGACGCGGGATGGTCACCGCCGGCGTCGCCTCGGCGAATTGGTCGAGTGCGGCGCGCAGCGAGGCTTCCGTCTCGGTGGCAGCCAGGCGGAAGGGGGCTTTCAGCGTTGCGTGAAAGCCATAACGGCGCGCCGAAGCGGTGTGGAAAGCGACTTCCGCCGCCGACAGGTCTGCCACCGCTTCGACCGGCCTCGTCGCGGCGCCAAACGGGTCGCGGCCGAGCCAGTCGGCGGCGATCCGCGCCAGTGGCTCGTCCTGCCGGGGGGTGAAATAGAGGGCGTAGCGCATGGAAAGTCCTTGTCAGCTTCGCTGCCATAGGTGATTTCCATGACGAATTGACGAAGCCTTGCTGGCTTTCAGGTAACAAAACGCTGCGGCGGGGTCATTAGCCGACGATTTTTTCGTGCTGGACCAGGGAGCGAGTGCTCACGCAGCGACCGGTCAGGCCTTCATCAGCCATTCATGCTCAGGCGCATTGTGGAATTTCCACGTCCGCTTCGGTCCGGCCATGACGTTGAGATAATAGAGGTCATAGCCGTGGCAGGCGGCGCAGGGGTGATAACCCCCGGGCACCAGCACGACATCGCCATCCTCGATCGCCATGGCTTCGTCGAGCGCGCGATGGCCGTTCTTGTCGGCATCGGTGTAGACGCGCTGGAAGGCAAAGCCCTGCGGCGGGTTGAGACGGTGATAGTAGGTTTCCTCAAGATAGGATTCAGCGGGCAGATTGTCCTGGTCGTGCTTGTGCGGCGGGTAGCTCGACGTGTGGCCGCCAGGCGTGATGACCTCGACCACCAGCAGCGAATCGGCCGGCTTGCCCTCCGGCAATATGTTGGTGACGTAGCGCGTGTTGGTGCCCTTGCCGCGCACCTCCTGGCCGAGATCGTCCGGTGCGATCACCCGCGCCGGCAGGCCGCCGCCAAGGCCCGGCGCCGAGCAGACGGCAAGTTCCAGCTCGGTATCCGCCGTCACCGACCAGTCGGAGCCTTGCGGAATGTAGACCGACCACGGCTTGCCCTCGAAGGGCGACATGCGCCCGCCGAGCAGACCGAGCTCCTTGCCGCCGGCCTTGGCCTTGCCCTTGCCGGTGACGAACACCAGGCAGACTTCGCGATCCTCCGTCTTGCCGGAGACGCTCTCGCCCGGCTTCAGCCGATGCAGGTCGAAACCGACATAGGTCCAGCCGGCGCTTTTCGGCGTCACATGGGCGACGCGGCCAAGGCCTTTGTCGGCTTTGACGAGCAGCTTCGACATTTCTTGTCTCCTATTCCAGTGGCCTGACGGTTGCAGGCCTGTAAAGCCAAGTCGTTTGTTTGAAAGGACCATCGCAAACGTTCGGAAATTGGCCGGCGCCCTTCCAACTTCGTCATCCTAGGGTCTGCGCCGCGTCGCTGCGCTCCTTGCTCCGCCCTAGGATGACGAAGTTAGAAGCACTGCAAGCCAATCGCCAACGCATGCGATCAGTCACTCCTTCGGTTCGGCCTCGGCCTTCGCCTCGTCGGCCGGTTTATAGAGATAAAAAAACTGCCAGACGGCGTAGCCGGCGAAGCCGAGCGCGATCATGCCCCAGAACGGCGTGCCGGTGGCGAACTCGATGATCGACCAGATGACGCAGACCGCGACGATGGCGACGCGCCGCCACAAAGGCCGGAAGAAGGGGTGTTCGGAATCTTTCATCGGGCCAATCTACAGCAATCGGCCTCGCCGGGAACCCGTCGCACCAGCCATTGGAAAACTAGACATTTGGAAAGCCTTGCGTCTCGACCGTATAGCCGGCGGCGGTCATGACGCGCATCAATTCCTTGTAGCCAACCTGCGCCATCCTGAGTGGCGGGTTCTTCTTCGGGTCCTGCTCCGCCTCGACCACGAACCAGCCCTCATAGCCATGGTCGGCGAAGCGCTGCACGATGGCGCCGAAATCCAGCGAACCATCGCCCGGCACGGTGAAGGCGCCCAGCGCCACCGCGTCGAGGAAGGATTGTTTGGTGCGATCGAGCTTTTCGATCACCCCCATGCGAACGTCCTTCACATGCACATGGCTGATCCGGGTATGATGGTTGTCGATAGCGCGCAGCACGTTGCCGCCGGCGAATGCCAGATGTCCAGCATCGAGCAGCAGGGGAATGCCGGCTCCGGAATAGCGCATGAAGGCATCGAGTTCCGGCTCGGTCTCGACCACTGCCGCCATATGGTGGTGGTAGGAGAGCGGCATGCCTTGCTCGGCGCACCATTCGCCAAATTCGGCGAGCCGCCTGGCATAAGCCTTCATCTCGTCATCCGACAGCTTCGGCTTGGTGGCCAGCGGCTTTGAGCGGTCGCCCTGGATCGAGCGGCCGACCTCGCCATAGACGATGCAAGGCGCATTCACCGCCTTGAACAGGTCGATCATCGGCTGGATGCGATCCTTGTTGTCGGCCATCTCCCCATCGACCAGCGTGCCCGAGAACCAGCCGCCGCACAGCGTGACGTCGGCGGCCTTCAGGATCGGCAGCATGATTTCGGGGTCATTGGGAAAACGCCGGCCCATCTCCATGCCGGTGAAGCCGGCCGACCGTGATTGGCGCAGGCATTCTTCCAGCGACACGTCATCGCTGAGTTCCGCAAGATCGTCGTTCCACCACGCAATGGGGGACATGCCCAGTTTGGCTTTCAAGTAGTCACTCCGGTTCTTGTTCACCCTCCCCCTTGTGGGCAGGGTCGCTGCGAAGCAGCGGGGTGGGGGTGGCGCCGGACCCCCACCCGGACCTTCGGTCCGACCTCCCCACAAGGGGGAGGTAGGGGTGGCAGCGCCTATATCAATCGCCGACGGTCTGCATCTTCCGCTTCTCGTCATACGCCTTGCGCGCCGCGTTGACCTGCGGCCGTACAGACACTTCCGGCACCGCCACGTCCCACCAATGGCCCCCGGCATCGGTGGAAACCAGCGGGTCGGTGTCGATGACCAGCACGGTGGTGCGGTTGTTCTTCTTTGCCTTCTCCAGCGCGTTTTCCAGCCCGGCGATCGACGGCACCTTCTCGGCGATCGCCCCCATGCTCGCCGCATGCGCGGCAAAGTCGATGTCGGGCAGGACCTCGTGGCGCGAGTCCTTCAGGAGATTGTTGAAGTTGGCGCCGCCGGTCGCCATCTGCAGCCGGTTGATGCAGCCGTAGCCGCGATTGTCGAGCAGCACGATGGTCAGCTTCAATCCGAGCATCACCGAAGTGGCGATTTCGGAATTCATCATCAGGTAGGAGCCGTCGCCGATCATGACGACGATCTCATCGCCGGGCTTCGCCATCTTGGCTCCGAGCCCGCCGGCAATCTCGTAGCCCATGGTCGAGAAGCCATATTCGCCATGATACGATCCGGGCGCGCCCGCCTGCCAAAGTTTGTGCAATTCGCCCGGCAGGCCGCCGGAGGCATTCAGCAGCGTCACACCGGAGCCCATGGCGCGCTGCACGGCGCCGATCACCTGCGCGTCGGACGGGTAGGCGGCATTGGTCGACGCCGTCACCTTGGCCGCCTCGGCCTGCCAGGCCTTCTTGCCGGTGGCCGCATTGTCGGTCCAGGTGGAAGGTGCCTTCCAGCCGTTCAGCGCAGCACTGAGTTCGGCCAGGCCCTCGGCCGCATCGGCCACCAATGGCAGCGCGCGGTGCTTGCCGGCGTCGAAGGGCTGCACGTTGAGCCCGATGATGGTCTTGCCGGAATTCTTGAACAGCGCCCACGAGCCGGTGGTGAAATCCTGAAGGCGCGTGCCGATGGCCAGCACGACATCGGCTTCCTCAGCCAGCCGGTTGGCGGCAGAAGTGCCGGTGACGCCGACCGCCGCCATGTTGAGCGGATGGTCGTCCGGCAGCGAGGATTTGCCGCCTTGCGTCTCGCAGACCGGGATGCCGGCGCTCTCGGCGAATTTCGCCAGTTCGTCCGACGCCTGCGAATAGAGGACGCCGCCGCCGGCGATCACCAGCGGTTTTTTCGCACCCTTGAGCGCGCCGACTGCAGCGGCAAGCTCATGGCGGTCAGGGCGCGGCCGGCGCTGGTGCCAGACCCGCTCGGCAAAGAAACTCTCGGGATAATCACAGGCCTCGGCCTGGACGTCCTGGCACAGCGACAGCGTCACCGGCCCGCATTCGGCCGGATCGGTCAGCACTTGCATGGCGCGGCTGAGCGCAGGAATGATCTGCTCCGGCCGGGTGATGCGGTCGAAATAGCGCGAAACCGGACGGAAGCAGTCGTTGACCGTCGCCGTGCCGTCGGAGAAATCCTCAGCCTGCTGCAGCACCGGGTCGGGAATGCGGTTCGCGAAGACGTCGCCCGGCAAAAACAGGACGGGCAACCTGTTTACATGGGCGAGCGCCGCCGCCGTCACCATGTTGAGCGCGCCAGGGCCGATCGAAGAGGTCGCGGCCATGAAGCGGCGGCGGAAATTGGCCTTGGCGTAGGCGATCGCCGCATGCGCCATCGCCTGTTCATTGTGGGCGCGGAAGGTCGGCAATTCGTCGCGCAGCTGATAGAGCGCCTCGCCGATGCCGGCGACATTGCCGTGGCCGAAGATCGCCCATACGCCGCCGAAGATGGGGACTTTGCTACCGTCGATCTCGGTCATCTGGCGCGACAGGAAGCGGGTCAGCGCCTGCGCCATCGTCAGGCGGATTGTCTTGCTCATGGTGGTTTCCTCCGCAGTCCTTGTGCCGGGCTTTCTTATGCCGCCTTACGGCCGCGCGCGGCAAGCCACGCTTCGGTCAGCTGTTCGAAGCGCTGCGCCATATCGGCGATCGCCTCGTCATCCGACATCTTGCCGGCCAGCCATTGCTCGGCCGCATGGACGAAGATGGTGCGGCCGACCGCAAAGCCCTTAACGATGGGTGCCTTGGCGGTGGCGGCGAAAGCCGCTTCCAGCTCGTCCTGCGGCGCCTCCAGGCCAAGCAGCACGACGCCTCGGCACCACGGATCGTGCTTCAGGATCACCGCTTCGATTTTGGCCCAGGCGCCGGCCGACGCCTGCGGCTCGAGCTTCCACCAGTCCGGCTTGATGCCGAGCGCATAGAGCTCCTCCAGCGCGCGCGGGATCGTCGTGTCGTCGAGCTTGCCATGCTTGCCGGCAATGATCTCGACCAGCAATTCGCGGCCGACCTTGCGCGCGGCTTCGAACAGCGCGCGCAGCTTCTGCTGCTGTTCGTCCTTCAGCGCCGCCGGATCGTCGGGATGGTAGAAGCACAGGCACTTGATGCAGTGATCGACCGGCCACTCCACCAGCTGCGAGCCGATGTCCTGCGAGAATTCGAAGCGCAGCGGCCGCGAACCCGGCAACTCCACCGGCCGCCCGAGCCAGGCGAAGGAATGCCTGGCGAATTCGAACATCGCCTTGCGGCCATGTTTCTCGTCGATCAGCATGCCGTAGCCGTCGCGGCCGGCAGCGACCTTCGCCGCGGCCTTGACCGCCAGCACCTTGAATTCTTCGATCCGCGCCGGATCGGCGCCGGCCTTCGCCGCCACATCCTCCAGCTGCACGCGATGGTCGCAGGCGAGCGCCATCAGCGAGGCGACGTCGCGCCGGCGCGTCGTCGCCCAATGGATGTGGTTGATCGCCTCGTCCTTGCGCAACGCCAGATGCTTGCTGCCGTTCTTGAGGAAGAACCGCAGTTCCTCGAAGGTCGGATATTCCGGCGCGCAGAGCAGCCGCGACACGGCGAAAGCGCCGCAGGCGTTGGCCCAGGTCGCCGCTGTCGCATGATCTTCGCCACCCAGCCAGCCGCGCAGGAAACCGGACATGAAGGCGTCGCCGGCGCCGAGCACATTGTATATCTCGATCGCAAATCCCTTGCCGACGACACCGTCCTCGAGATCGTCGCTGATCGGTCCGTCATAGACGATGCAGCCCATGGCGCCGCGCTTCAGGACGATAGTGGCGGACGACAGCGAGCGGATCGTCTTCAGGGCGCTCAGGCAATCGTCGGCGCCCGACGCGATCATGATCTCTTCCTCGGTACCGACGATGAGGTCGCAGTCGGGCAGCACCGTCTTCAACTGTGCCGAGACTCGGTCCGATTTCACATAGCGCTCGAACCCTTCGGCATGGCCGGCAAGGCCCCACAGGTTCGGCCGGTAGTCGATGTCGAACACCACCTTGCCGCCCTTGGCCTTCATGATGCGGATCGCCTTGCGCTGCGCGGCATCGCTGTTGGGCCTGGAAAAATGCGTGCCGGTGACGACGATCGAGCGCGCCGAGGCGATGAAGGCCTCGTCGATGTCTTCCGGCGCCAGCGCCATGTCGGCGCAATCGGAGCGGTAGAAGATCATCGGCGAAACGCCTTCGTCCTCGACCGACAGCAGCACCAAAGCGGTCAGCCGCTCCTTGTCGGTCTTCAGGCCGTCGACATTGACGCCTTCACGCGTCAGCTGCTCGCGGATGAAGCGGCCCATCTGCTCGTCGCCGACGCGGGTGAGCAGCGCCGAGCGCAGGCCGAGCCTGGCGGTGCCGACAGAGATATTGGCCGGGCAACCGCCGACCGACTTGGCGAAGGAGGTGATGTCCTCCAGCCGCGAGCCGATCTGCTGCCCATAAAGGTCTACGGAAGCGCGACCGATGGTGATGACGTCGAGCGGCGCGTATTCAGCGTCCACGGCTTCGCTCATTGGAACCTCCCGTCGGCCTTGTTGTGTTGGGGTACACGCGCGAGCGGCAGCGTGGCGCCGGGAATATGAAATAATAATTCCAATCCATAGTCAATATGGAATGAGCGTTCCTTCGGGGAAAAGTACCTTTCGGCGGTGGATCAGGCCTTGCGCTTCCGACCCGTGTCGCGTCGCTTCTCGCCGACGCCGACGGTCAGCGCCATGGCCAGCGCCATTGTCGCCGACAGCGAGCGGAAGCCGGCGAAATCGGCCTCGGCAACCTCGAACCAGACCTTGGCGAACTGGGCGAGCGGGGAAAACGAGCTGTCGGTGATGGCGACGATCGGCACGCCCTGTTCCGAAATACTGCGCGCCTCCTCGATGGTGGCAGGCGCATAGGGCGAGAAGGAGATGGCGATGACGGCATCCGCCGGCGTTGCGAAGCCGATCATCTCGGCATTCAGCCCGGCCGCCGATTCGATCAACTGGTTGCGGATCTTCAGCTTGCCCAGCGCATAGGCGATGTAGGACGCCACCGGATAGGAGCGGCGCTTGGCCAGCACGTAGATGGTTTCCGCCTTTGCCAGCAGGGAAATAGCATCTTCCAGATGCGCTTCGTCCAGCGTGCGCGAAATGTCGTTGAGCGAGGTGCTGGCCGCGGCGACGAAGCCGTCGAAGATCGCCCGATGGCCGGCGCCGCCCTCTGCCTTGGCGCGCAACGCCTGCAGCCTTTCGTCATAGGATGAGTTGCGCTCGCGCAGCCGTTCGCGAAACACCTGCTGCAGGCTGGTGAAACCATCGAAGCCAAGCTGCTGGGCAAATCGGATCAGGGTTGAAGGCTGCACGCCGGCCGAAGCGGCGATGCTGGCGGCCGTGCCGAAGGCGATATCGTCGGGATTGTCGAGCGCATGGGCGGCGATCTGGGCGATGCGCTTCGGCAGGCTTTCGCGCCGCTCCAGGATGGTGGTGCGCAGCGTCTCGAAATCGCGAGGTACCCGTTCGTCCATCGTCGCTGTGTCCAAGCTCATGCGTGAAGCGTCCCTCTCTGCATCATCATAGCGAGCCTGCGCAAGAACGCCATAAAAAATGAGGCAGACATTCCATTTCGGATGAAAATGGACTAATTCATCCACACAACGCTTCAAGCAGAGGAGAAACGGAAAATGGTCGGCGTCGGTCTCATCGGTACGGGTTTCATGGGCAAGTGTCACGCCATAGCATGGAGTGCCGTCAGCGCCGTCTTTCCCGACGTTGCCAAGCCACGGCTGGTCCATCTCGGCGAGGTCAATGAAGAGCTCGCCCGGCGCAAGGCGGGCGAGTTCGGTTTCGCCAAGGCGTCCGGCGACTGGCGTGCCGTAGTCAACGATCCCGAAGTCGATATCGTCTCGCTGACCACGCCCAACCAGTTCCATCCGGAAATGGCCATCGCCATCCTCGAAGCAGGCAAGCATCTGTGGTGCGAAAAGCCGATGGCGCCGAGCTTTGCCGAGGCCGAGGCGATGGCTGCGGCGGCGAGCAAGTCCGGCAAGGTCGCGGCGCTCGGCTACAACTACATCCAGAGCCCGGCCATCCGCCACATCGGCGCTTTGCTGGAAGAGAAGATCATCGGCGAGGTCAACCATCTGCGCATCGAGATGGACGAGGACTTCATGGCCGATCCCGAGGCGCTGTTCTTCTGGAAGCACGAGGCGGCCTCCGGTTATGGCGCGCTCGACGATTTCGCCGTGCATCCGCTGTCGCTGGTCTCAGCCCTGTTCGGCCGCGTCGCCAGCGTCATCTGCGACATGGCCAAACCCTATGCCGATCGCAAGCTGGCCAGCGGCGGCCGTCGCGTGGTCGAAACCTACGACATCGCCAGCGTGCTGATGCATCTGGAAAATGGCATTGCCGGCACGCTGCTGGTCAACCGCTCGGCCTGGGGCCGCAAGGGCCGCATCGCCATCCAGATCTTCGGCTCGAAGGGGTCGATCTTGTTCGACCAGGAGCGGATGAATGAAATCCAGCTCTATGTCACCGCCGATCGACCGACCGAGCAGGGCTACCGCACCATCCTGGTGGCGCCCCACCACAAGCCCTATGACCTCTTCGTGCCGGCGCCGGGCCATGGCCTCGGCTTCAACGATCTCAAGATCATCGAATGCCACGAATTGCTGACGCGGCTTGAAGGCAGGCCGGCGCGGCTCATCGAGTTTGCCGAAGGGCTGGAGATCGAGCGCACGGTTCACGCGATGGCGCGTTCGTTCGAGGAGAAGCGCTGGGTCGATGTGCGATAGAGCCATGTAGTTCGTCGAGACGGGGAAGGTTACCGACTCTCGGCAGACAAGATTTCACCATTCATTTGGTGACCCGTCGCAGACATTCGCGATTGGCCGACGCCTCCCTGACGCTTCGTCATCCTATGGCGGAGCAAGGAGCGAAGCGACGCGGCGCAGACCATAGGATCCATGCCGCGACTCCAACGCATCACAACGGTGCAGAATTCTGCTCCGCTGCATTCCTCGACAAAGGTCGCGGCATGGATCCCGGGGTCTGCGCCGCGTCGCTTCGCTCCTTGCTTCGCCCCAGGATGACGAAGCAACGGGCGTTTCGACCAATCCCCAAGGCGTGCGACCTGCCAAGGTAAGCACCACGCCAAGTATCTGCGGCCACCTCAGACGGCCGCAGCGTTCGTCTCCCAGCCGTTGACCCAGACCTGCCGCAAGCGGTCGCCTTCGCCCTTGAACCGCAGCCCCGTCGCCTGGCAATCCTCGATCCGGTCGCTGCGGAAATTGCGGATCGCCTGGCGCAGCTCGCACCAGGCGACGATGTTGGCGGTTTCGGCGTAGTAGATGAGCGCGATCGGGCGGATGAGGCGCTCGGAGGCGCGGCCCATTTCGTCTCGATAGGAGAGGTAGAGCTTCTCCTCGTCACGGATGGCGCGTCGCACCAGCGCCAGGTCGATCGCGCCGGTAGAAGGCGCGGCGAAACCCCAGGCATGCAGCGCATTGGCGTCGAATACCTGGCGCAAGGGTGATGGCACCGCGCCGGCGATCTTGGCGCTGACGCGCTTGGCCGCTTGCTTGAGCTCGCTGTCGCCCGTGCGCTCCAACAGCGCCAGCGACAAGACGATCGCCTCCATCTCCTCGATCGAGAACATCAGCGGCGGCAGGTCGAAGCCGGGGCGCAGGATGTAGCCGATGCCGCGTCCGCCCTCGATCGGCACGCGCATCGCCTGCAGCGCTGCGATGTCGCGATAGATCGAGCGCACCGTCACTTCCAGCCGCTCGGCAATCGTCGCCGCCGTCACCGGCTGCCGCGCCAGCCGCACGATCTGGATGATCTCGAACAGGCGTGACGCCTTGCGCATTTTTTCCCCCGGGCTGCGAGCCCAACTGACACAGCATTGTCAGTTGGGCTGATCTATAGGAGCGCCTATCGAATTGAAAATCAACAGGTTCCGCTGCGGTTTGGCGGAGCGAGGCGGCAGGCAACTGACATGGATTATGCGGAAAATCTCTGGCTTTTCTTTATCCTGCTGTTCGGCATCATCGCCGTTCCAGGCATGGACATGCTCTTCGTGCTTGCCAATGCGTTGACCGGCGGCCGCGACCGGGGCCTCGCCGCGACCGGCGGCATCATGGTCGGCGGCATGGTGCACACGCTGAATGGCGCGAGCGGTGTGGGCCTGCTGATGCATTTCGTTCCGATCCTGTTCAAGCCGCTTCTGCTTGCCGGCGCCGCCTACATGGCCTTTATCGGCATCACGCTGATGCGCAGTTCCATCACTGTCGGTCAGGAGGGGCCTGCCGGCAGCCGTTCCGCATGGAAGGCCTTTCGCCAGGGTTTTGTGACCTGCCTGATCAACCCGAAGGCATACCTGTTCGTGCTTGCCGTCTATCCGCAGTTCCTGAAACCGGACTACGGTCCGATCTGGATGCAGGCGACGATCATGGGACTGCTGACCGTGGCGACCCAGGCTGCGATCTATGGCGGACTGGCGATCACGGCCGGCCGCAGCCGCAATCTTCTGATCGCCAATCCGCGGGCGACGATTTTTGCCGGCCGGGCGGCCGGACTGCTGCTCTTTGCCGTGTCGGTGTTCACGGCATGGGAGGGGTTAAGGGCGGCGTAGGGATTTCTTGCGAAGAGGACCCCCACCCACCCCTAACCCCTCCCCACAAGGGGGAGGGGGACTCCAGTCGGCGCTGACAACGGCAAACTGCCGACGTTTTTCAGGCGTCAAAGGTTCGAGTAGGAGTGCGCGGCAGCGTTCCCTCCCCCTTGTGGGGAGGGTTAGGGTGGGGGTCCTTCTTCGCAAGAATCCATATGCGATTGCCCTCCCTCTTTTGGGCAGGGGTTAGGGTGGGGGTCGTGCCGGGCAAAGGCCGGCATCAGTGGCTCAAGCGGCTCCCTGCCGGTTGTCGATCATGGCGCGGCGTGTCGAGCGGCGCCATTCGACAGCACCCGCAAGGCCGTGCAGCACCGTCTCGGTGGTCGCCCAGTCGATGCAGCCATCGGTGATGCTCTGGCCGTAGACCAAGGGCTTGCCTGCTACCACCTCCTGCCGGCCGGCGACGAGGTTGCTCTCGATCATGAGGCCGATGATGCGCTCGTCGCCTGCCGCGACCTGGCCGGCGACATCGGCCGCGACCTTGGGCTGGTTCTCGGGCTTCTTGGCCGAATTGGCGTGGCTGACATCGATCATCAGCCTGGGCGCGACGCCGATCCGGGCGAGTTCCACAGCGGCGGCTTCGACGCTCGCCGCGTCATGGTTGGGCTGAACGCCGCCGCGCAGGATGACGTGGCAGTCCTCATTGCCCGTGGTCGTGGCGATGCCGCTGCGCCCGCCCTTGGTCACCGCCATGAAATGATGCGGCTGGGCGGCCGATTTCACCGCCTCGGCGGCTATGCGAAGATTGCCGTCGGTGCCGTTCTTGAAGCCGACCGGGCAGGAGAGGCCCGAGGCGAGTTCGCGGTGGATCTGGCTCTCGGTCGTGCGCGCGCCGATCGCGCCCCAGGCAACCAGGTCGGCAATGTATTGCGGCGTGGTCATGTCGAGGAATTCGGTCGCCGCCGGCAGGCCGAGATTGTTGACGGCCGACAGCACGTTGCGTGCCATCCGCAGCCCCTTGTCGATGTTGAAGCTGCCGTCGAGGTCGGGATCGTTGATCAGGCCTTTCCAGCCGACCGTCGTGCGCGGTTTCTCGAAATAGACCCGCATCACGATCTCCAGCCGGTCCGACAGGCTCTCGCGCAGCGCTGCCAGGCGGCTGGCATAGTCGACGGCCGCGACCGGATCGTGGATCGAACACGGGCCGACAATGACGAGCAGCCGGTCGTCGGTGCCGTTCAAGATGGCATGGGTTGCGTTGCGCGATGCGCTGACGGTGCGCGTCGCGGTCAAAGTGCGCGGGATCTCCCGCATCACCTCGTCCGGTGTGCTCAGTTCTCGGATTTCCTTGACCCGAAGGTCGTCTGTGGTGGTCAACACGGCTTTCTGCTCCTGTCGAGAGCATGATGCCGAAAAGTGTGAAGCGGTTTTCGGACGACATCATGCTCCTCTTTGATTTAGAGGGAACCTGCCGGCTGAAAACAAAAAAGCCGCCAGGTATGGCGGCTGTTCGGATCTTGTTGCTGCAATCTTCAGATCGAGCGCAATCCTCCCGCCGCCAGCGAGCTCCTAAAGTACCAATATGTGGCGGTCAGGTTGATCATGAGGCTCATATAGTCGAAGCGGAGGTGCTTGTCACGTGGGTGGTGGCAGCCAAATTCAGGATGGCCGAACCTTCGCGATTTCGTCATCCCAGGGCAAAGCAGGAGCGAAGCTCCGTCGCGGAGACCCTGGGATCCATGCCGGGACGTCAACCAAGAGTGCAGCGGAACAGAATTCTGCACCGTCGCGGCGCATTGGAGTCGCGGCATGGATCCTCGGGTCTGCGCCGCGTCGCTACGCTCCTTGCTCCGCCCGTGGATGACGAAGTGATGGGCGTTCCCGCTAGACTCGCCGATCCTATTCCGGCGAAGCCCCCGCAATGCTCTGGTCATAGTCGACCAGCGATCCGGTCATGACGCCCGACTGCGGGCTGACCATGTAGCTGATCAACCGTGCTAGCTGGTCCGGCTTCACCAACTGGCCCATCGGCTGCGCCGCTTCGGCCTTTGCCAGCCAGTCGTCCGGCGCATCGTGCCATTTCTTCTGCACGATGTCCTCGCCCTCTGTGTCCATCCAGCCGGGCAGCACCGCGTTGCAGCGGATGCGGTTGTGGCGATAGGCATTGGCGACGTTCTTGGTCAGCGTCATCAGCGCCCCCTTGCTGGTCGAATAGGGCGTCAGGAACGACTGGCCGGTATGCGCCGACATCGACAGCACGTTGACGATCGAGCCTGGTGCCTTCTTTTCCAGGAGATGCCCCACCACGCCTTGCATCAGGAAAAACGGCCCGCGCACATTGGTGTCGAAGATGGTGTCGAACAGCTCTTCGCTGGTTTCGACCAGCGAACCGCGCGCCGATGTCGCGGCGGCGTTGACCAGCGCGTTGATGGCGCCGAAATGCGAGATCGCGCTGGCAACGGCGCGCTTGCAGTCGGCCACTTTAGAGACGTCGGCGCTGATGAAGATCGCGTCGACGCCCGCTTTCTTGAAATGGGCGACTGCCTTGTCGCCCTTTTCCTGCGAGCGGCCGATGAGCGCCAGCGCCCGGCAGCCCTCGTCGGCCAGCGCCTCGGCGACGGCAAAGCCGATGCCCTGGGCGCCACCGGTGACGATGGCGCGCGTCTGTGAATTGCGATCGGCTGATACGCTCATCGCTGTGCTCCTGTGGTTTCTTTCCAAGGGTTCTTACTTGTCGAGACGGACGGTCTTGCCGGTCGTTGCTGATTTCAGCGCCGCATCGGCCAGCTTCAGCGCCACCAGCCCATCCGCGCCGCTCGGCGACGCTTTCTTGCCCGAGGTCGCGGCTGTGATGAACGCGGCGATCTCAATGGCGTAGGCGTCGAGGTAGCGGGTCATGAAGAAGTCGTGCAGCGGCGGGCGCGTATAGCCCTTCTCGTTGGCCAGTTCGATCGACACCGGCCGCTGGTTCTCGGCCGCGATCATACCCTTCGAACCATGCACCTCGATGCGCTGGTCGTAGCCATAGGTGGCGCGGCGCGAGTTGGAGATGACGGCCTGCTTGCCGGAAGCGGTTTCCAGGATGACGCTGACGCTATCGAAATCGCCGGCAGCACCGATCTTCTTGTCGACCAGCACCGAGGCATGGGCGCTGACCGCCACGACCTCTTCGCCGAGCAGGAAGCGCGCCATGTCGAAATCATGGATGGTCATGTCGCGAAAAATGCCGCCCGAGCGCTTGATGTAGTCGATCGGCGGCGCGCCGGGATCGCGCGAGGTGATGGTGACCATCTCGACGGTGCCGATGGCGCCGTCGTCGATCGCCTTGCGCACGGCGGCGAAATGCGGATCGAAGCGCCTGTTGAAGCCGACCATCAGCGTCGCCTTGGTCTTCTCGACCACGGCCAGGCACTTCTCGACGCGCTTGACGTTGAGGTCGATCGGCTTCTCGCAGAAGATCGCCTTGCCGGCCCTGGCGAAGCGCTCGATCAGATCGGCATGGGTGTCGGTAGGCGTGCAGATGACGACGGCGTCGATATCCCCGGATTTCTCGATGGCGTCGATGGTCCGCACCTCGGCGCCATAGGCGCTCGCCAGTTCAGTTGCCGCCTTCTCGAACGCATCGGCGACAGCAACCAGTTTGGCCTGCGGATTGGAGCCGACGGCGCGGGCATGGACCTTGCCGATGCGGCCGGCACCGAGGAGGGCGAAGCGAACAGTCATGATATTTCCTCTGGGGGGATGGGTTAGAGAGAGTTGTGTCCACACCTTCCCTGAGGAAGGGGCAAGATTGCTTCAAGCACGCATATCGTCCTCAAAACAGGATGACCATCCTGTTTAGGCCGCGAGTTCCGCCTCCCCGGTCTTGGCGCCGGTGATGTAGGAGACGATGTCGTTTCCGTCGGTGTTCTCCTTGCGCAGATTGGCGACGATGCGGCCGCGCCGGAACACGACGATGCGGTCGCAGAGATCGAACACCTGGCGCATATTGTGGCTGATCAGGATCAGCGGCTCGCCATTGTCCTTGAGCGTGCGGACGATGTTTTCGACCTGCGCGGTCTCCTGTACGCCAAGGGCGGCGGTAGGCTCGTCCATGATGATCAGCTTGGAGGCGAACGTCGCCGTCCGGGCGATCGCCACGCACTGGCGCTGGCCGCCCGACATGTGGCGGATGGTGTTGGACAGATTGGGGATCTTCACCGCCGTGCGGACGAGCGCCGCCTCGGTCGCCTTGCGCATGTATTTGCGGTCGAGGATCGAGAACGGGCCGAGGTTGAACAGCACCTTCTCGCGGCCGAGGAACAGGTTCGACGGCACGTCGAGATCGTCGGCCAGCGCCAGGTTCTGGAACACGGTCTCGATGCCCGCCGTGCGAGCCTCGATCGGCCCGGCAAAATTCACTTCCTTGCCGTCGAACCAGATCTGGCCGCTGGTGCGCTGCTCGACGCCGGTGATCTGGCGCACGAAGGTCGACTTGCCGGCGCCGTTGTCGCCCATGATGGCGACATGCTCGCCCTTGCGCAGCTCGAAATTCGCGCCTTCCAGCGCGTGCACGCCGCCATAGCGCTTGGTCAGGTTTTCGGTCTTCAGGACGATGTCTGACATGGTCATGCCCTCATTGCCCGCAGGCGTTGGCGCCACTGGTCGAGAACCACCGCACCGACGATGATCACGCCCTTGACCATCTCCTGGTAGTAGGCGTCGAGGCGCAGGAAGGTGAAGCCGGAGATGATGACGCCGAAGATCAGCGAGCCGATCACCGTGCCGATGATCGAGCCGCGGCCGCCCGACAGGGAGACGCCGCCGATGACCGCCATGGCGATGGCGTCGAGCTCGTACATCACGCCCATGCCGGACTGCGCGGTCAGGTTCTTGGAGCTCAGCACCACGGCGGCGAGCGCGGCGAGAATGCCGGCGATGACGTAGACCAGGATCTTGTGGTTGGCGATCTTGATGCCGGACATGCGCGCGGCATCTTCGTTGGAGCCGATCGCATAACAGTGCTTGCCGTACCTGGTGTAGGTCATGATCAGCTGGAACAGGATGGCCAGCGACAGGAAGATGACGACGGGCATCAGGCCTTTGCCGATGCCGGCGAAACTCTCGGTGGGAAACGAGATCGGCTGGCCCTTGGACCACCATTTGGCGATGCCGCGCGCGGTCACCATCATGCCGAGCGTGGCGATGAACGGCGGAATGCGCGTGTAGGCGATCAGCGCGCCATTGACCAGGCCGGCAAACAGGCCGCAGGCGATCGCCACCAGCAGCGGCACGATGACAGGCAGGTCCGTCCAGCCTTGCGCCAAAAACATCGCCTTGGGATTGGGGTTGCCGTTGACCGTCGCCACCTGGGCGAAGCTCATGGCGATCATGGCGGTCGCGCCGACGATCGAGCCCGAGGACAGGTCGATGCCGCCGGTGATGATCACTTGCGTCACGCCGATGGCGATGATGCCGACGATCGACACCTGCAGGATGATGATCTGCAGGCGCGCTTCGTTGAAGATGCCGCCGACGTCGCTGCGGGTGTTGAACAGGAAGCTGTCGCCGAGAAAGACGCGGCCGATCAGTTCGAAGATGACGACGAGAATGACCAGCGCCAGGAAAACATTGAACTCGGCCGGCCATGTGCGCTTCCTCGCATCATAACCGACGCCGCCGACGCCATGAGATGTCTGTGCCACGTATCCTGTCCTCCATCAGCCGCGGTCGCCCTCGCGCCGTGCCGGCGCCGAGGGAGAGAGGGGAGCGGCGCTGTCTTGGTCGAGCGCCGCTCCGTATCGAACCGTTGGCGGCTCAGTTCTTCTTCAGGAACTTGTCGATGTTGGCCGGCGTCACCAGCTGGAAGGGCACGTAGACCTTGTGCTCGATCTTCTCGCCCTTGGAGAGCTTGAGCGCCGCATCGAGAGCGCCGGCGCCCTGGCCGGCCGCGTCCTGGAACACGGTTACGTCGAGGTCGCCCGCCTGCATTGCCGCCAGCGCGTCCTGGGTGGCATCGACGCCGCCGACGACAACCGCCTTCATGTCGATGCTGCCGGCCTTCATCGCCTGGATGGCGCCGATGGCGCTTTCGTCATTGTTGGCGATGACGCCGTCGAACGGCTTGCCGGTCGACAGCCAGTTGGTCATCAGGTTCTGCGCCTCGTCGCGGTTCCAGTTCGACGTCTGCTTGTCGATGATCTTGATGAAGCTGCAATCCGGCGTCGCGATCACATCGTCGATGTCCTTGGTGCGCTGCACGGCGGCCTGGTTGGAAAGCTCGCCCATGATCACATAGACATTGGCTTCCTTCTTGCCGGCTTCCTTGAACAGGCGGCAGACTTCCTTGGTCTCGAGCGTGCCGGAATCGGCTTCGTTCGAGGCGACGAAGGCCTGGTTGTCGGGCAGCGTATCGACATTGACCGGCTCGCGGTTGACATAGACCAGCGGGATCTTGGCTGCCGCGGCTGCGTCCGACATCGCCTGGGTGGCCGAAGTGTCGACCGGGTTGACGATGATGGCATCGACGCCGGAGGCGGCGAAGTTCTTGATCTGGTCGAGCTGCTTGGCAACGTCGTTCTGCGCGTCCTCGACCTGCAGCTCCACGCCGCTCATGCCCTTGGCCTGCTCGATCATGCCGTTGCGCAGCACGGTCAGGAAGTTGTCGTCGAACTTGGCCATCGACACGCCAACCTTGGCGGCCAGGGCGGATGAGCTCATCAGCGCCGCGAAGGCGACGCCCAAAATCAATTTCTTCATTGTGTTTCTCCTCCACATATTGGTGTCCGGTTTCACCGATTTATCCGGAATCCCCGATCTCCCCGGGGAATCTCTCCCTGATATCTTTTCTATTCCGGATGACGCTTGCCTCCTGGCTGGAACGTCAAACCCTCTGTTTGAAACAGATGTTCCGGAACGAAAGAACCAAAATACACAGATGATGAAATATTTATTCCATTTCACATCGGGGCGTCAAGGGCGATTCCGCGGCCTGCCGGCCGATTTACGCATCGCTCTGATGGATTCTATCATTTGCCTCGGCGGCCTTGCGCGGCGGCGGGCTAGATGTTTTCCGGCAGGTAGATGTCAAAGGGCAGGAAGGTCTGGCCCGGAGCGTTGGCGGCGCCGGTTTCGATGGCATGCGCCATCAGGTCGACAAGCTCACGGCACAAAGCGGCGAGCGGGGTCGAGATCACCATGGTGAGGATGTTGTCGGCGAGTGCCGCGCGCGACTCGGCGTTGATCTCGTTGCAGACGACCACCGGCATGGTCGCGGGCTTCGCTGCCCGCAGCGCCGAGACTGCGCCTTCCATGCCGCCGCCCGCGACGTAGCAGCCGGCAAGATCCGGATAACGTGCCAGAAGATCGATCATCGCGTCATGGGTCACCTGGTTGGCTTCCAGATTGACCAGCGTCTCAAGCACGCTGAACTCCGGCGCGTGCTCGCGGAAGAAGGAGCGAAAGCCGATCTCACGCAGCTCATGGCCGTGGAAGCGGTGGCTGCCGACGAAGAGGGCGACCTTGCCGGGCCGCTTGGCTGCTTTGGAGATCATCCATGCGGCGGTGCGCCCGACCTTGCGGTTGTCGAGGCCGATATAGCCCTCCCGGATGCCGGCGGCAAAGTCGGACAGCACCGAAAAAACCGGCTGCCCTCTCGCCTTCAAGGTTTCCACGACCGCTGTCAGGGTCGGATGGTCCGGACCGACAACGGCGATGGCCCTCGATTTCGCCGCCAGCCTGCGCATCTGGGAGGCGATCTCGTCGGGAGCCAGGGAACTGGCGAAATCGATGGTCGCAACGCCGCGGAAGCGCTGCGATTGCGAGATGGCCAGTTCAAGTTCCCGCGCGAAGTCGCCGTAAAAGGCATCATTGCCCCGCAGCAGCAGGAAGCCCAGCCGGTACTCCGGCAATTCCTGGCGCATGCGCTGCTTGATAAGGCCGGCGGCGTGGTAGCCGATATCGGTAGCGGTCTCGTAGACGCGGCGCGCTGTCTCTTCGCGCACCGGCAGCCGGTTGTTCAGCACGCGGTCGACGGTGGCGACACTGACGCCCGAGATGCGCGCCAGATCTGATATTGTCGGCCGCTTCACCATGCTCGCCTCGTCGGGTTTGCTTGAGCCTTCGTATATCATCCTGATGGGAAATGATAGAAACTATCTTTGTGATGTTGAGTCCATCATCGGTCGGCGTTACTTTGATGCTCGAAACCAAGGGATTTCACGGCATCGCTCTGGCGGATGCCTTTGCCGAGGGAGGCAATCATGTCCACTGCGCCGTCCCGGCGTGACTACAGCCTGATCGGCCGCGACGCCAGGCTCGCCGTCGAGACCGGCCTGTCGGCGGCCGAGTGGTATCACACCGACGTACCGCGCAAGCAGATGAAGGAGCTGATGCAGCGCTCCGACGGGCCGGCGATCCGCGATACCGCAATCTGGTTCGCCGCCCTGATCGTCAGCAGCGCCGGCGGCGCCTGGTTCTGGGGCAGTTGGTGGTGCGTGCCGTTCTTCTTCGTCTATGGCGTCCTCTACGGCTCCTCGACGGATTCGCGCTGGCACGAATGCGGTCATGGCACCGCCTTCCGGACGCAGTGGATGAACGATGCGGTCTATCAGATCGCCTGCTTCATGATCATGCGCAATCCGGTGACCTGGCGCTGGAGCCACACGCGCCACCACACCGACACCGTCATCGTCGGCCGCGACCCGGAAATCTCGGTCATGCGGCCGCCTGATCTGGTTCGCGCCATGCTGGGCTTCGTTGGCGTGCTCGACGCCTGGCGTGCGATGTCAGACATGCTGCGCAACGCCGCCGGCAACATCAGCGCCGCCGAAAAGACCTTCATTCCCGAACAGGAACAGCCCAAGGCGATCCGCGTCGCCCGCATCTGGACGGCGGTCTATGCCGCCATCGTCGGGCTGGCGCTCTACACCGGTTCGTTCCTGCCGCTGATGCTGGTCGGCCTGCCCAGGCTCTACGGCGCCTGGCACCATGTCATGGTCGGGCTGCTGCAGCATGGCGGCCTGGCCGATAACGTCACCGACCACAGGCTGAACAGCCGCACCGTCTACATGAACCCGATCAGCCGCTTCATCTACTGGAACATGAACTACCATGTCGAGCATCACATGTTCCCGATGGTGCCGTACCATGCGCTGCCGAGGCTGCACGAACTGATCAAGCACGATCTGCCGGAACCGACACCGTCGATCTTGGCCGGCTATCGCGAGATGATACCGGTCTTCCTGCGCCAGCTGCGCAATGAGGACTATTTCCTCAAGCGCAAGCTGCCGCCGACCGCACGGCCATATCGCGAAGAATTCCACAACGACACTGTCGCCGCCGCGGCGGAATGATCGTGCTTCCATCCGATCTGGAATATTTATTTAACGCAATTCCGGACGGAAAGCCGCTGCGCACTTTTCCTGGATTTGCTTTGGGAGGACTTGAATGAGCGACTGGGTCGAGGCCTGCGCCACCGGCGACATAGACGAGGAGGATGTGATGCGCTTCGATCATGGCGGCCGCTCCTTCGCCATCTATCGCAGCCCCGACGACGAGTTCTTCGCCACCGACGGCCTCTGCACGCATGAAAAGGTGCACCTGGCCGATGGGCTGGTGATGGACGACATCATCGAATGCCCCAAGCACAATGGCCGCTTCAACTACAAGACGGGTGACGCCCGCGGCGCCCCGGTCTGCGTCAATCTCAAGACCTATCCGGTCAAGGTCGATGCCGGCAAAGTCCTGATCCAGATCGGATGACTGACATGGCGGGGGGGATGCTCATCATCGGCGCCGGCGAATGCGGCGGGCGGGCGGCATTGGCGCTGCGCGACCTCGATTATCGGGGGCCGGTGACGCTGGTCGGCGACGAGCCGCATCTGCCCTACGAGCGCCCGCCTCTGTCCAAGGAGGCGATGGCCAGCGATGCGCCCGAGATCAAGGCGATCGCCAGCGACGCAATTCTGGCCGAGAAATCGATCCGGCATATACATTCCGTCCAGGCCGTGGCGATCGATCGCGCGGCGCATGCGGTGCGCCTGTCGGACGGATCGGTCCTGCCCTACGACAAGCTCCTGCTGGCAACCGGTTCGACGCCGCGCAAGCTGCCGATGCCGGGGTTGGGTCCGCGCTGCGTCTATCTCCGCACCTTTGCCGATGCGCTCGCCATTCGTGCGCATCTCACCGCCGGCAACCGCATCGCCATCATCGGCGGCGGTTTCATCGGTCTCGAACTCGCGGCCGCGGCCCGCAAGCTCGGCACTGATGTCACCGTCATCGAGGCGCAGCCGCGCATCCTGATGCGCGGCGTGCCGGCGGAGATCGCAGAAATCATCCATGATGCGCACGTCGCCGAGGGTGTGGATATCCTGTGCGGGGATGGCATCGCGTCCATCGCCGACGACGGCAACAAGGTGCGCATAGCGCTTGCCGGCGGCCGGGAAATCGTCGCCGACCTCGCGATCATCGGCATCGGCGCCGTGCCGGTGACCGGGCTTGCGGCCGAAGCTGGGCTGGCGATCGACAACGGCATTGCCGTCGATGCCGAGCTGCGCAGCAACGATCCCGACATCTTTGCCGCCGGCGATTGCTGCTCGTTTCCGCTCGCCGTCTATGGCGGCCGCCGCGTACGGCTGGAAGCCTGGCGCAACGCCCAGGAGCAGGGCGCGCTGGCGGCCAGGAACATGCTCGGCGCCGGCGAGGCACATACGGCGGTGCCGTGGTTCTGGTCGGATCAATACGGCCTGAGCCTGCAGATCGCCGGGCTGTCCGACGAAGGCCGCAGCACCGTGCGCCGCGACCTCGGCGATGGCGCCTTCATCCTCTTCCATCTGGCTGAAGACGGCAGGCTGGTGGCGGCCAGCGGCGTCGGCCCCGGCAATGCGGTCGCCCGCGACATCAGGCTGGCCGAAATGCTGATCGGCAAACGGGCGAAGCCGGCGCCGGAAGCGCTGGGATCGCAGGATGTGAAGCTGAAGTCGCTGCTGGCGGCTTGAGCCTGCTCTGCCCCTTGTGGGAAGGGTAATCGCATATGGAATTCCTGAGATGTCTGCCCGGCACCGACCCCCACCCCTAACCCCTCCCCACAAGGGGGAGGGAGACTTCCGTGGTTGTGTGCGTCAAGTTCTGCAAAATGGGCGATCATGAAGCTGGTCATGCGGCTTGGCGTAGAGCGAGCTTCTTGTGCTCGCGC